>DATBHD010000109.1:0-8900 GCA_036557635.1 Gemmatimonadaceae bacterium | reverse complement strand
CGCAGCTTCGTCGAGTAGCCGAACATCTCGGCGAGCGGCACCGTCGCGGCGATCACCTGTGCCTCACCGCGCTGCGTCATCCCGCCGATCTTGCCGCGGCGTGACGACAGGTCGCCGAGCACGTCGCCCATGTACGCGTCGGGGACGACGACTTCGACGTTCATCATTGGCTCGAGGAGCACCGGACCGGCGCGCTTCGCCGCCTCCTTGAACGCCATCGACCCCGCGATCTTGAACGCCATTTCACTCGAGTCGACTTCGTGGTACGAGCCGTACACCAGCTCGACCTTCACGTCGACCATCGGATAGCCCGCGAGCACACCGTTCTCCAGCGCTTCCTTTATTCCCTGTTCGACGGGCGCGATGTACTCTCGCGGAATCACGCCCCCGACGATGTTGTCTTCGAATACGAATCCGGCGCCGGGACCGGACGGCTCCATGTTGATGACCACGTGGCCGTACTGGCCCTTGCCACCGGACTGGCGAATGAACTTGCCTTCGACTTTCTCGACGCGTTTGCGAATGGTCTCTCGATAGGCAACTTGAGGTCGTCCGATATTCGCGTCGACCTTGAACTCGCGCATCATGCGGTCGACGATGATCTCGAGGTGCAACTCGCCCATCCCCGAGATGATCGTCTGCGACGTTTCGGCGTCGGTGTGGACGCGGAACGTCGGATCTTCCTCCGACAACTTCTGCAGCGCGATCGCGAGCTTGTCCTGATCCGCCTTCGTCTTCGGTTCGATCGCGACGTCGATGACGGGATTCGGGAACTTCATCGCCTCGAGGATGATCGGATGGTCATCGTCGCAGAGCGTGTCGCCCGTGCGCGTGTCCCTGAGCCCGATCGCCGCCGCGATGTCTCCCGCCCGCACCTCGGCGATCTCCTCGCGCTTGTTCGCGTGCATCTGCAGCAAGCGCCCGATGCGTTCGCGTTTGTCCTTGGTCGAATTATAGACGTACGAGCCCGATTTCAGGACTCCTGAGTAAACTCGAAAGAAGGTCAGTTTGCCGACGAACGGGTCGGTGGCGATCTTCGACGCCAACGCGGCGAAGGGCGCGTCGTCCGCAGCCGCGCGCTCCGCCATGTGCTCGTCGTGATGCGGCAGATGACCCTGGATCGGCGGAATGTCGACCGGCGCCGGTAAGAAATCGATCACCGCATCCAGCAACGCCTGCACGCCCTTGTTCTTGAACGAGGCGCCGCACAGCACGGGGACCATCCGACCGACCACCGTCGCCTTACGGATCGCATGACGGATCTCGTCCGGCGTCAACTCCGCGCCGCCGAGGTACTTCTCCATCAGCGGCTCGTCGAAGGTGACGGCGTGCTCGATCGCCGCGTGGCGCGCTTCCTCGACCTTGTCCGTCATATCCGCCGGCACGTCGACGACGGTGAACGTCTTGCCTAACGTGTCCTCGTCGAAGATGTACTGTTTCCGCTCGATGACGTCGATGTGCCCCGTAAACAACTCGCCCGATCCGACGGGAAGCTGAATCGCGTACGCGTGCTTCGCGAGCCGGTCGCGGATCATCGTCATGCAGCGATCGAAGTCGGCGCCGACGCGGTCCATCTTGTTCGCGAAGATGATGCGCGGAACGCCGTAGCGATCGGCCTGGCGCCAGACCGTCTCCGTCTGCGGCTCGACGCCGGCAACCGAATCGAGCAGCGTCACGGCACCGTCGAGCACGCGGAGCGAACGCTCCACCTCGACCGTGAAATCGACGTGCCCGGGCGTGTCGATGATGTTGATCCGGTACTGGATGCCGTTGCGAGTCCAGAAGGCGGTCGTCGCGGCGGACGTGATCGTGATGCCGCGCTCCTGCTCCTGCTCCATCCAGTCCATCGTCGCGGTGCCTTCGTGCACCTCGCCGATCTTGTGCTGCTTGCCTGTATAGTAAAGAATGCGCTCGGTCGTCGTCGTCTTACCGGCATCGATGTGCGCCATGATGCCGATATTCCGATAATGGTCGAGCGGTGTTGTGCGTGACATGATTCGTAATTCCTAAACCTAGACTAGAGCCCCTAACCCTAACCCCTAACCCTCGGAGCCATCCCCCCCTCCCGCCAGCAAAAACGCGGGTGGACCTGCGCCCCGCACTCGGGACCGGTATCCATCCGCCACCGCCGGGTACACTCGCCACTGCAGCACGAGCGGGGACCCATGGCGCGCCCGACCAGATAGAGCATCAGGCGTTGGATTGTCCTGCGTTGCTTTTCGGGAGCGTCGACACCGGGTGTCTCGGCCGGCAGCGCGCCACTGCATTGGAGCGCCGTCCCTCGCTGCCATCGAGCGAGCCCATAAGAGCCGGCGCGCAGTTCGCCGGGCGTTGCTCGGTGTTATGCGCCTGAGCGCAAAACCCGGAGCCCCTTGAATTTATTGGGGTAACGTCTCATGTCAACCGCATGGACTGTTTTGTCATCCCGACGAGCGAAGCGACGAGGGATGACATCGTGGTTTCGTCCGCGTTGGTTCGTGCATTCCGTACTTGGCAGAATCGAACTGTTTGCCGCTCAAAACTGTCTGCCTCTGAAGAGTGTCTGATCGAGGCGAGTACCATCCCTAATGAGGTTCGCGATGCGGTCCAACTGGTTCGATGCCTTCGCGCAGGACCTCCGATACGCCGCCCGCGGTCTGCGCGCGAAGCCCGGCTTCACCGCCGCGGTCGTAGCCACGCTGGCGCTCGGCATTGGCGCGAATGCGGCCATCTTCTCGATTGTCGATCGGCTGCTGTTCCGTCCGCCGCCGATGCTCGCCCATCCGGCGCTCACCCATCGCGTCTTTCTCTCGCACCTCTCGCGCGGCAACGAGGTCAATCGGTCATACATCCAGTACGCAACCTACGTCGACCTCACGAAGTGGACGACCTCGCTTGCGCACACTGCCGCGGTCGGAGCCAGTAAGCTCGCCGTCGGCACCGGCGACGAAGCCCGCGAGATGAATGTCAGCATCACCAGCGCGACCTTCTTCTCGTTCTTCAAGGCACCGCCCGCGCTGGGGCGCTACTTCACCCCCGCCGAGGACGTCCCGCCTAACGGCACAGCTGTCGCCGTCCTGGGTTATGGCTACTGGCAGACGCGCTACGGCGGCCGGGCCGACGTACTCGGCGAGAAAATTCAGATCGGGCCGGTTCTCTACACCGTCGTCGGCGTCGCGCCGCGCGGCTTCGTCGGACTCTGGCCCAGCCAGCCCCCGGTCGCCTTCATTCCCATAACGACGTTTGCGGGCTCGTCAGGCGTGCGACTCGGCAAGGAGAACTGGTGGACGACGTATCACTGGACCTTCGCCGAAATGATCGCCGAACGAAAGCCCGGTGTGCCCATCGCGGTGGCGAACGCCGATCTCTCCAATGCGTATCGGCGGAGCTACGACGTCCAGAGGACGACGAGTCCGCACTTGACGCCCGCCGCGCTCGCGCAGCCTCACGCGAGTGTGCAGTCGATCCTCAGCGAGCGCGGGCCAAACAAGACGAGCCTGGCGAAGGTCGCGTCGTTGATCGCCGGCATGGCGCTCATCGTCCTGCTCATCGCCTGCGCGAACGTCGCCAATCTTCTGCTCGCCCGCGCGTTTCGCCGCCGCCGCGAAATTGCCGTTCGGCTCGCGTTAGGCATCGGCCGGGCTCGCCTGCTTTCGCAACTACTCACCGAGAGCATCCTTTTGTCTATTGTCGCCGGGCTGGCCGGTCTCGTCGTCGGTCAGGTCGGTGGCGGACTCCTTCGCGCACTCTTCCTGCCCGCCGACGCCGTCACCACCGTGGTCGGCGATACGCGCACGCTGGTTGTCGCCGGCGTCGCCGTTGTGCTGGCGGGCATCCTCACCGGGCTTGCGCCGGCGATTCAGGCGGGGCGCGCCGAGCTCACGAGCGACCTCAAGGCCGGAGCGCGCGAGGGCACATACCATCGGTCGCGAACTCGCGTCGCGCTCCTCGTGCTCCAGGGCGCGCTTTCCGTTGTGCTCCTCATCGGCGCCGGCGTGTTCGTGCGCAGTCTGCGCAACGTGCGCTCGGTCCGCCTTGGTTACGATGTCGATCCAATTCTGATCGTCAACACCATCATGCGGGGTGTCGACCTCGACAGCGTCCACGCAATCGCCCTTCGCCAACAGTTGCTCGAGACTGCGCGCAGCTTGCCTGGCGTCGAGCGCGCCGCGTCGAATGTCACAATCCCATTCTCGAGCACATGGAGCCTGGATCTCCGCGTCGCCGGCATCGACTCGGTGAACAAGCTTGGCGAGTTCGATCTCAATGCGGTGTCGCCCGAGTACTTCGCGACGGTCGGCACGCGCATCGTTCGCGGGCGTGGGATCGAAGCGCAGGACGTGGCCGGCGCGCCCGGCGCAATGGTCGTTAGCGACGCGATGGGGCGCGTGTTGTGGCCAGGCAAGGATCCAATCGGTCAGTGCGTCAGGCTCAACGCCGATACGGTCCCGTGCACGTATGTCGTCGGCATCGCCGAGAACATCAAGAGCGGCAGTCTCAGCGACGAACCGAGTTACTTCTATTATCTGTCGTCGGCACAGTTCAATCCCAACCGGGCGGGATTGTTCATTCGGATGCACGGTGACGCGGCTCGTCAGGCCGACGCGATTCGGCGCCAGCTGCAGCGCCTGATGCCGAGCCCGGCGTACGTGACCGTAACGCCCTTCACTGAAGTCATCGGTCAGGAAATGCAGTCGTGGCGGGTCGGAGCGACGATGTTCGTGGTCTTCGGGCTCCTCGCCCTGACGCTCGCCGCGGTCGGCCTCTACAGCGTCATCGCCTACAACGTCGTTCAACGCACGCACGAGATGGGTGTCCGCATCGCGTTAGGCGCTCAGGTGCAGGACGTCGTCGGTCTCGTCGTCGGCCAGGGCATTCGCCAGGGCATCGCTGGCATCGTCATCGGCTGTGCGATCGCATTCGGGGCCGCGCGGTGGGTGAAGCCACTGCTGTTCGATGAGTCCCCGCGCGATCCCGTCGTCTATGCGATCGTGACGGCGACGCTCCTCGCCGTCGCGATGACGGCGAGCATGATCCCGGCGCGACGCGCGGCGCGCGTCGATCCGAACGTAGCGCTCCGCAGCGAATGATCTTCGGGAGAGCCAGCGCCCAACGACTAATTCGCTCAGCGCAGAAGTAGCCCGAGGCCGATCTCGTATCGAGCGCCGTGTGCGCGCCGTCGAACGGCTGCCGGTCGGATCGATTGGCGTCGGCGCCGAATCGCAGAATGAGCGCGCTGGCGCCGGTCGCGTTGGGCAACTCGACGACGAGCACGCCCGGTCCGGCCGAATCGGTGGACGCGATGTCGCCTGGCGTGACATTTTTCTTGCTTTGCTGAGCAAGGTATAATACCTTGCCCGCCAAGGTAGACCCGACCACCGCCCCATGGACTACGACCGCGAGTTCCTCACCGGCACTGTTGGCGTCCTGATCCTCTCGCTCTTGAGCGAGCGCGCGATGTACGGCTACGAGATGCTCCAGGAAGCGGAGCGTCGAAGCGCGAGCCAATTCCTGATGAAGGAAGGCACGCTCTACCCCGCTCTCCACCAGATGGAGCGCGCCGGATTCCTGAAGGCTGCCTGGCGCGAGAGCGACAGCGGACGCGCCCGCAAGTATTACTCGCTCACCGCGAAGGGTCGTCGCCACGCCGAGTCGAAGCGTCGCCAGTGGGAGGCCATCTCCGCGGCGATGCGCGCAATTCTCGCCGCCAATGGATGAGCGCGCCCTGTCCAACTTCATCGATCGCATCGTACGCGATGCGAAGATCTCGAGTGCGCGGGAGCGCGCCGATTTGCGGCGTGAGTTGGAGAGTCATTTCGCGGAGGTCGGGACCACGCCAGAGGCATTGCGCGCCGCCATCGCGCGCTTTGGCAGCGTGAGGCTCGTAAGCGACCAACTCGAGCAGGTGCATCGGCGGAACCGATTCTGGAATCATCTGCTGCGCATCACCGTGGCCGGCGCCGCGTCGACGCTCGCGGCGGTCGCGATTCAGGTCGTCGCCAACCTCCGCATCGACGTCCAGGGTAATCTCCTCAGTCTCGGCCCCGCATTCTCGCGCTCGGCGGCGTTCGCGACGATGCTCGTCGTCATGCTCGTCGCCGCGTGGGAGCTCGACATCGACGCGCTGTGCGCGCGGCTCGAACGGCACCCCCTGCGCTTTCTCTCGATCGTGATGGTGCTGTCCACGACGATGGTGCTTTTCCACGCGATCATCGATTCGATGATCGCGCCTGGCCGAGCCCTCGTCGCGAGCGCCTTCGATGTCGTGATCTGGACTTGTACGGTCGCCATTCTCGCGCGGACCGATCGCGTGTTCGCGCGCGTCTTCAACCCGGTGCAGCGATGACCACCACGCTCCACGACCTCCGACAAGCCTGGCGGGCGATCGTTCGCACACCCGTCGTCGCCACCGTCGTCATTGCGTCGTTAGGCATCGGCATCGGCGTCAACACGACGGTCTTCTCGTGGATCCAGGCGATGATCCTGAGCCCGCTCCCCGGCGTCGTCGACGCGGGAAGCTTCGACTTCGTCGAGCCGCGCACCGAGAATGGCGGACATCCTGGCGCGTCGTGGCTCGAGTACGTCGACCTCCGCGCGCGGATCCCGTCGCTGCCCGACCAGCTCGCGTTCCGGATGGCGCCGTTCACCGTCGGCGCCGCCGATCACGTCGAGCGAACGTACGGCTTGCTCGTGTCGGGGAATTACTTCTCGGCGCTCGGCCTGCGGCCCGCGGCTGGGAGATTCCCGCTGGCGGAGGAAGTCGCGACGGCGGGCAGCGCGCCGGTCGTCGTCATCTCGCACGAGTTCTGGCAAACGCGGTACAACGGCGCGTCGAACGCAGTCGGTCAAACGCTGCGCGTCAATGAGCGTCCGCTCACCATCATCGGCGTCACTCCGCGCGGTTTTCAAGGCACCGTGCTCGGTCTCGACTTCGACCTCTGGGTGCCGGCGACGATGGCGCCCGAGTTGTTCGTCGGGTCGCGGGAGCTCGAGGATCGCAGCTCGCGTGGCTACAACGTAATGGCGCGTCTTTCCCCGACGGCGACGATCGCGCGCGCGCAGCAGGAGACGGAAGCCGCGATGCAGCAGCTCGCGCGGCTCCATCCGCAATCCAACGCCGCCATGCATGCCGACGTGCTTCCCTTCTGGCGGGCGCCGCGAGGACCGCAGATGATGCTCGCGAACGCGCTCTTCATCCTGCAGGGCGTGATGCTGCTCGTGTTACTCGCCGTGTGCGGAAACACGGCCAACCTCATGCTCGCGCGCGCCAGCGCGAGACAGCGGGAGATCGGCGTGCGTCTGGCGTTAGGTGCCGGCCCCTGGCGCGTGACGACGCTGCTCCTCACCGAGAGCCTGGCGCTCGCGCTTGCTGGTGCGGGCGTTGGCGCGGCACTCGCCGTGTGGGGGACGCAAGCGCTTCGTGCCGTGCCGATGATCAGCGCTTTCCCGATCAAGTTCCAGACGGGCGTCGACCTGGTGACGTTGGCCTTCGCGATCGGGCTCGGCATCGCCTGCGGCTTCATTTTCGGCCTGGTACCCGCGCTCCAACTGGCGCGCGTCGATCCACAGCACGCGATGCGCGCCGGCACGCACGGCGCCGGGCGAAGTCGCACGCGGAATGCCCTCATGAGCACGCAAGTCGCGCTCGCGCTCGTCGTCCTCACCGCGGCGGCGCTCTTCCTGCGCAACTTCCGCGAGACGCGCCAGACCGACACCGGCTTTCGCCGCGACGGAGTCCTGCTCGGCGCCTACGATCTCTCGATCCGGAGTCCGACCGCCGATCAGAGCCGCGCCTTCGCCGCCACCGTCATCGCGCGGCTCGCGGCGCTGCCTAACGTCGACGGCGTGGCGATCGCCACGTCCGTGCCGCTCGACATTCACGGCTTCCCACTGCGCTCGTTCACCGTCGAGGGCCGAGCGAGGAGCGACGCCGCCAGCGATCAGGCGTCGAACAACGTCGTCACGCCCGGCTACTTCGACACGATGGACATCCCGCTTCGCGAGGGTCATGACTTCGCCTCGCTCGGCGACGTGACGGCGCCGCCGCAGGTCATCGTGAACGAGGCGTTCGCTCAGAAGTATCTCGCCGGCTCGCAGGCGGTCGGCCGGCGGATCGAGTCGCGCGGCAAGACGTACGTGATCATCGGCGTCGCGCGCACGTCGCTCTACGACTCGTTTGGCGAGCGTCCGATGCCGGCGATGTACTTCTCCTATCGCGATCGCCCGATGGCCAGCGGGGAGATTCACGTCTACGCTCCACGTGGCGTCGAGCGCTTCGCGAACGAGATGCGACGCGTCGTCCGTGAGCTCGATCCCGGCCTCGTCGTCTACGACGTCCGCACGCTGAACGACCACATCGAGAAGAATCTCTTTTTGCGACGCATTCCCGCGCGGATGTTCGCGGTGCTCGGGCCGCTCCTGCTCTTGTTGGCCGCGATCGGCATCTATGCCGTCGTCTCGTACTCGATCTCGCGTCGCACCGTCGAGATCGGCGTGCGGCACGCCCTCGGCGCCTCCACGAGTCGCATCGTTCGGGAGATCGTGGCCGAAACGCTGCGCACCATTGCGTGGGGTGCGGCGATCGGGTGGATCATCTCACTGCTCGTCGACGTGCACGTCGCGCGCGGGGTGATCTACCTTCCGATCGTCGTCGGCGTCCCGGCGATCTTGTTCATGGTCGCGACGATCGCCTGCTGGATTCCGGCGCGGCGTGCGGCGAGCGCCGATCCGATGATCGCGCTGCGCGGCGAATGACCATTCCTGTCATCAGTAGTCACTCGCTTCGCAGCGTGATCGCCGGATCGACGCGGGCGGCGCGCCACGCCGGCAGCCAGCACGCGAGCATCGAGACGCCGCCGAGAAGCACGATCACGCCGAGGTAGGTCGCGGGATCCAGACGCGACACGCCGAACAGGAGCGTC
>DATBHD010000108.1:0-5349 GCA_036557635.1 Gemmatimonadaceae bacterium | reverse complement strand
CGATTCCACTTCACACCCAAATCGAGCCGGTTCACAGTCGTGCTGTCGGCGACGCCGAGTCCTTGGGTGCCCTTCCTTGCGCCTTGCAAGTTGAGCAAGTGCCCATCGAGGTAGGACGCGATTGGTAGCGCCGAGGCTCGTGTCGATCATGCTCTCCGCCTCACGAGCGTTAGGATCGTGTAAACCGCGACGGGCTCGTCGGCCTGGTTCTTCACCTCCACGTCCCAGGCGACGACGCCTTGCGGGATCTGCCCCTCGCGATCCTCCTTCGCCGTCTTCTGCTTGCACGTGAGGCGCGCTCGAATCGTGTCGCCGATGTAGACAGGCTTCACGAAGCGCAGGCTCTCGAGACCATAGTTCGCAAGCACCGGTCCTGGCGCGGGGTCGACGAACAGTCCGGCCGCCGCCGAGAGCACGAAGTACCCGTGCGCCACTCGGCGCTCGAAGATCGAATCCTTGGCCGCGACGTCGTCGGTGTGCGCGTAGAAGTAGTCGCCACTGATGCCGGCGAAGTTGACGATGTCCGCCTCGGTGATCGTGCGCCGGTGAGTGATGAGCGTTTCGCCGATCTCGAGCTCGTCGAAATACTTCCGGAACGGATGCACGCGATCGGTCTTGATCTCCGCCCCAGCGATGTACTCGTTCACGACACGCGTCAGCGTCGTCGGCGAGCCTTGGAGCGCGGTGCGTTGCATGTAATGCAGCACGCCGCGCACGCCACCCATCTCTTCGCCTCCGCCCGCGCGCCCCGGGCCACCATGCACCAGATGCGGCATCGGCGAACCGTGGCCGGTGGATTCCCGGGCGCTGTGACGATTCACGAGCATCAGGCGGCCATGGTGGGACGCGGTTCCCAGCGCGACGCGTTTGGCGACCGCATCGTCGGACGTGAAGAGTGACCCGACGAGCGAGCCCTTGCCGCGTTTGGCGAGCGCGATCGCATCGTCCACCGTCTTGTACGGCATGACGGTATTCACGGGACCGAAAGCCTCGATGTCGTGCGGCGCGTTGGCGGTGAACGGATCCTTCGAGTAAAAGAGGAGCGTCGGAAAAAACGCTCCACGGCCTCTGTCCGCTCCAATCACGTCGAAGTCGTCGGGATTGCCGTAGACTCGCTCCGTTTGCCGCGCGATCGCGTCGGCGCTTTTTCGGACCGCGCCCACCTGCGCCTGCGCCGCGAGTGGGCCCATCCGCACGCCTTCGACCGCGGGATCGCCCAGCTTTACACTGTCGAGCCGCTTAACGAGCGCCTGCATGAAAGGCTCGATCACGCTTTCCGCTACCAACGTGCGCCGTATTGCCGTGCACTTCTGCCCGGCCTTCACCGTCATTTCCTTCGCGACTTCCTTCACGAACAGATCGAACTCCTCGCTCCCCGGCGCGACGTCCGGACCGAGCATCGAGAAGTTGAGCGAATCCGCTTCGGTGTTGAACCGAATGTTCTGATCGAGGATCGCCGGCTTCGCGCGCAGCATCCGCGCCGTCTCCGCCGAGCCGGTGAAGGCGACCGCGCACTGTGCGTCGAGCCGGTCGAGCAGGTCGCCCGCGCTGCCGCAAATGAGCTGGACGGCGCCCTCGGGAAAGATGCGGGATTCGATCATCGCCCGGAACACGGCCTCCGTCAGGTAGGATGTCGCCGTAGCCGGTTTCACAATTGCCGGCATCCCGGCGAGGAGCGTCGGCGCGAGCTTCTCCAGCATTCCCCAGACGGGAAAATTGAATGCGTTGATGTGTACGGCGACGCCCTCGAGGGGAACGCAGATGTGTCGTCCGACGAAGCTTCCGCTCTTCGACAGCCCTTCCGTTGCTCCGTCGACATAGAACGTCTCGTTAGGTAGCTCGCGCCGCCCCTTCGACGCGTAGACGAAGAGGGTGCCGATGCCGCCGTCGATGTCGATCCAGGAATCGCCTTTGGTCGCGCCGGTCGCGGCCGAGACGCGGTAGAAGTCGTCTTTGCGCGCGGTGAGGAACTGCGCCATCGCCTTGAGCATGAGCGCGCGCTCGTGGAAGGTCATCTTGCGCAGCGCCGGCCCGCCGACCGTTCGCGCGTGCGCGACCATCGCACCGAAGTCCACGCCCTCGCTCGACGCCTCGGCCACCGGCGCGCCGGTCACCGCATGGCTCAAGGTCGTGAACCGCCCCGTCCCCTCGACCCACTCACCCGCCACGTAGTTCAGCAGCTTGCGCGGATGCTCACCGGTCAGGTCGAGCGCGGAAGCCGTCAGTGTACTCGTCATGAGAATCTCCAATCAGAAAAGACAGGTCCCCTGGTGTCAGCCCGAGGAGCGGAGCGATGACAGTTCGCTAAACCTTTTCGACTACCATCGCCATTCCCTGCCCCACCCCGATGCACATCGTCGCCAGCGCGTAGCGCTCTCCGCGCACCGCCAGCTCTCTGGTTGCCGTCAGGAGCAGCCGAGCGCCCGACATGCCTAACGGGTGACCGAGCGCGATCGCGCCGCCATTCGGGTTCACCCGCTCGTCATCATCGGCCACGCCAAGCTCGCGCAGGCAGGCGAGCGACTGCGCCGCGAATGCCTCGTTCAGTTCGATGACGTCCATCTCCTCGAGCGTGAGTCCCGCGAGCGCGAGCGCCTTACGAGTCGCGGGCACGGGTCCCATGCCCATCAGTCGCGGCTCCACGCCGGCGACCGCGCTCGCGACAATCCGCGCCGCTGGTTTTAAATGAAACCGCTTCATCGCGTCGTCCGACGCGATCAGCAGCGCCGCCGCGCCGTCGTTCAGCCCCGACGAGTTCCCCGCCGTCACCGAGCCCCCCCCCTTGCCGTCGAGACGAAACGCAGGTTTGAGCCGCGACAGGACATCGAGCGTCGTTCCGGGCTTGATGAATTCATCGTGCTCGAACCGCTTTGGCTCTCCCTTTTTCTGAGGGATGACGACCGTCATGATTTCTCGAGCAAAGCGCCCGCTCTGCTGCGCGCGAGCTGCTTTCTGCTGCGAGCTCAGCGCAAAGCAGTCCTGATCACCGCGCGAGACCTGGTACTGCTCGGCGACATTCTCGGCGGTCTGGCCCATCGAGTCGACGCCGTAACGCTCGCGCATTTTAGGATTCACGAAACGCCAGCCGAGGCTGGTGTCGAAGACTTCGATGTCGCGCGCCCAGGGCTTGCTCGCCTTGCCCATGACGAAGGGCGCTCGCGTCATGCTCTCGACGCCGCCGGCAACGTAGAGATCGCCCTCCCCGATCTTGATCGCGCGCGCCGCGCTCGCGATCGCGCTCATCCCCGAGGCGCACAAGCGATTCACCGTCTCGCCGGGCACGGTGTGCGGCAGGCCGGCGAGCAATGCCGCCATGCGCGCGACATTCCGGTTGTCCTCGCCCGCCTGGTTCGCGCACCCCAGCACGACGTCGGAGATCGCCGCCGGATCCACATCGGGATTCCGGCGCATCAACTCGGCGATGACACTCGCGGCCATGTCGTCGGCGCGTACCTCGGACAAGCCGCCGCCGATATTTCCGACCGGCGTTCGCACGCCGTCGACGATGTAGGCGTCTTTCATTTAACCTCTCCCTCCCCCTCCTTCTCGGCCGCGTCGCCGCGGGAGAAATAATCGGTCTTCGTTTTGTATACCGTGCCGCGAAACAAGCCGACGATCGCGTTGTCTTGTCGCCGCACCGTAACGCGATAGTAGCCGAGACGATTGCTCGCGCTCTCTTCTTCGGCGATCGCGACGAGCTCGTCTCCAACGCGCACCGGCAACGGATACGTGATCGAGTTCTCGATGCTCACGGCGATCCGCCCATGCGTATTGGCCGCGAACGCGAATGCGCTGTCGGCGAGCGAAAACACGATGCCGCCGTGCGAAACGCCGAAGCCGTTCACCATGTCCTCGCGGACCGTCATGGCAATCGTCGCTTCGTGCGGAGCTACCGCTAGAACTCTAATACCCAGCCATCGGCTGAAGGCGTCCGCCGCCATCATGGCGTCGACGACGCGTTCCGCAAGTCGCTGTTCGGGATCCGCTTCGCTCATTCGGTGATGCGCCGCCCTTCGGCCGCCAAGCGCCGCAGGAGCGGGCTGGGGCGATATCGATCTTCACCGTACTCGTGTTGCAGCTCCATCATCGAGCGTAGTACCCAGTCGAGCCCTCGCTCGTCACCCCAAGCCAGCAGACCCTTCGGATAGTTGACGCCCTTCGTCATGGCGAGGTCGATGTCGCGCACCGAAGCAACGCGAAGGAATGCCGCGTCGACAGCCTCGTTGATCAGCATCGCGAGAATTCGGTCGACAATCTGGGCAGCGAGCTCGCGATCCTGTCGCGGCTCTGGGGCGGCGGCGCTCGACCGATAATCATAGTAGCCGCGCCCACTCTTGCGTCCGAGAAAGCCGGCGTCCACCAGCCGGCGTTGCGTGAGCGACGGGCGATATCGTGGGTCGTAGAAGAAGGCCTCGAACACCGATCGGGTGACCGCGTAGTTCACGTCGTTGCCGATGAAGTCCATCAGCTCGAACGGTCCCATGCGAAAGCCTCCGAGCTCGCGCATTCCCCAGTCGATCGTCGCGACATCGGCAACGCCCTCCTCGAGCATGCGCAACGCCTCTCCATAGAAGGGCCGCGCGATCCGATTCACGATGAAGCCCGGCGTGTCGGATGCTACGACCACCGTCTTCTTCCACGACTCCGCGACGCGTCGCGCCTCGGCGACGACGTTCGGCGCTGTCCCGAACCATGGCACGACTTCGACGAGAGGCAGGACAGGCGCGGGATTGAAGAAGTGGATGCCGACGACGCGCTCCGGATGCACGGTCCCGGACGCAATCGACGCCACGGACAGCGACGACGTATTCGTCGCGAGGATCGCACTCTCCGCGACAACCGCTCCGAGCCTGGCGAAGAGCAATTGCTTGGCGCCGAGATCTTCGACGATCGCCTCGATGATGAGTCCGCAGTCGCGATACACGCTCATGTCGGCGAGCGGCGCATCGATGAATTCGATGCGCCCGAGCGTCGCGCCGCGCGCGTCGCTCGAGAGCTTGCCCTTTTCGACGAGCCGATCCAGCGAGGCGCGCATGTCGAATGCGGCCTTCCGAGTCGCCTCGGGTCGCGTGTCGGCGATGACCACGGAATGACCGGCTTGTGCCGCGATCTGGGCGATCCCACTGCCCATGGCGCCAGCGCCGACAACACCCACACGCATCGGATCCGCCGGCACGCTAACGACCCTCGAATTTCGGCTTCCGCTTCTCGAGAAACGCGCGCACACCCTCGGCGTAGTCGGCGGTGTGTCCCGCCTCGCGCTGCAGCTCCTCCTCGTAGTCGAGCTGTGCGTCCAGGTCGACGCCTAACGAGCGATTGAACGCCCGCTTGATGAGTCCGAGTCCGCGC
>DATBHD010000107.1:0-41838 GCA_036557635.1 Gemmatimonadaceae bacterium | reverse complement strand
TGATCGAACGGCTGAACGCCGGAAAGCGCAGCGCCGCGATGCCCTCGACGTCGCGGATCGCGCCATCGACGACGATGCCGCCGAGCTTTTTGGCTGCCGCCGTGCGACACATCAAGTCTCCAAACACCGCCGTCGTCGTATTGCCGACCGTGTCGACGACGACGACGTCTCCTTCTCGCGCGACGTCGAGCGCCTTGTGCACCATCAAATTGTCAGCGGGCCGGCAGCGCACCGTGACGGCGGGTCCGCACAGCGGAAAGCCACTCCGCGAGCGAATCCCCGGATCCATGAAATTGAATCTCCCCATTGCATCGGCGACATTCGCGCTCGCACTCCCACGGAAGCGCTCGATGATCGCGTCGGCGATTCGCGGTGGTGACGGAAGAACGCGGAATCCGAGTTTGCCGGCCATGTGCGGTGCTTCTGGTTGGTGTCGACGGTTCGGCTTGATCTTAGCCGCCGCGCCTAGACCGGCAACCCAGATGTCGTCTGATCCCTCAGAGCGCCGAAAGGTCCGCTCGGTCGCGCAGTGATGTGGCACTGGCAAATTTGGCCAGTGATCACGAATTGCCCGAATGGACGCGAATCGGTCGCACTCGGATCAACGCCCAAGCACCAGGACTTTGTTGATGGGAGCCGAGTCGAGAGAGTTCCAGGCGCCTGAAAGCGCGACAAGAAGGAAGATTCGATCGATTCGCGTAATTCGTGATTCGTGTCCGCCCTACTGGGGAAACCATTCGGCAAGACTCACGTCACGCCACACACTGTCTAAAAGGCGATCCGTGCACGGCAGGCCGGGCATAAACCATAAACTCGGGATGACAAGAGGCTACGGGCAGCTCACCTTCGCGTACGGAAAATCGATCCCGCGCATCTGACCATTCCTCGTCCCTTCGATTCGCGCGATCAGCGAATCTGCACCGCGGCGGCGATAGATGATGCGTTGGGGAAAGTCGTGCGCTGGATTCTCGAACGTCACCAACGAGTCAGTCGCGCTCTTCGCCTCAAAGTCGGCCGGCTCCTGACCGCTCGGCTCCGCATGATACACCAGCCGGCCGTCGCGCGCGAAGATCCGAAGTTGCTCGAACTCGAGCACCGAATCGCCGCGCACCGTGCGCGACATGCCAAGCGTCATCCCCCCGCGCGGCTCCATCCACTGCTCGTCGATGATCCGAGCGCCACCACTGCTCGATTGACGCCAGCAACCCGCGATCCACGACAGCTGACGAACGGATAGCCCCGAATTCTGGGCGCGCGCCTCGCTGCGACCGAGGGACATGAGTATGACGCCAAGGAAGACGACGGATCTGCGCATTCGACTTTCTCCGGTGCGTACGGATTTCGTCAACTCATTTCGTGGGCACATGACGGCGCATACAATAGTCGCTTGCCGCCGCGCCGTCTTGTAGGAACGCGCACTCTCCATCCATGTCCGACGCAGCTTTCCGCTATCGGGAGATCGCACCGCCACTCGCGCTCCAGCCATACGTGCAATGCATCTGGCGGATGAGCGGTGCGGCACAGGCGAACGTGCCGCCGGAACCGATCATCCCCGATGGGTGCGCGGAGCTCGTGCTGAATTTCGGCGACGCGTTCATCCGCCACACGCCCGACGGCTCGCATCATCAGCCACTCCGTCTCGTCGCCGGTCAGATGACGCAGGCCGTAACGATTCAGCCGTCGGGGCGAATCGATCTCTGGGGCGTTCGCTTTCATCCTTGGAGTGCCGCGCCATTCCTCGGATTCTCGGGCACTGAAATGCGGCACCGCTTGGTCTCAGTCGACGACCTGTCGGCGTCGCTCGAGCGCAGCCTCTCCAACATCGCCGACGCACCATCGGAGCAAGCTCAGTTCGACATGATGGTCGTCCGGCTGCTGCGTCGTCTCGAGGCCGCGCGGCCGATGGATTCGCGAGTACGCCTTCTCACGCAGACTGTCATTGCACGGGGCGAGCCATTCACCGTGCGCGGTTTGGCGCGTCATGCGGGACTGAGCGTCCGTCGCGTGCAGCTGCTCTTCCGCGATGACGTCGGACTTTCACCGAAGCAGATGCACCGCATCCATCGCTACCAGTGCGCGCTGGCGATCCATCGTGCACATCCGCGCCTAACGTGGAGCGCCGTCGCTGCCCGCGCCGGCTATCACGACCACGCCCACCTGATTCACGAGTCCCGCGACATCGCTGGGCGCACCCCCTCGGAGTTGATGGGCGCCGCTCGGGAGCTCACGGACGCATTTCTCCCCGAGTAGAAGCCAGCGCCGCGAACGCGCCGTCGATGAAGCGCGAGACGAGCGCCAACTGGTCGGCTGCCTTGGGCGCGGCAACGATGTCGGACGCGGTGAGAGCGCCTCCCCACCAATCCGTCGTGTGCCAGTGGCCGACCTCGAGGGGCGCGAGCGTGCGTGTCGGCCGCGGAGACGGTGTAACATAGAAGTATGGCTCACCGTAGCTCGCGTCACCGGGCGACATTCCGATGCCGATCGTTTTGAACGGCCCACTCGTAAGAGACACGAGAGTGGCGATGTCGAAGTGGTGCGGCCAACAGCGCACCTCACTTGCGCCCGCGATCTCCAGCCGTCGCGCGTCGAGCAGCGCGTGCGCGTTCGCGTACCAGCGAGACAGCTCCTCAAAGGGCGACGTGTCCCGACCATCAAAGGGCGCGCCCGCGTCGGTCGGATGGGGCGCGATGGAGAAGTGCAGCGACGTGTGCATCGCCGCCGGATCGCGCCCGGCGTCGCCGACCCGAGCGCGAAGCCACGCGATCGCTTCGTTTCGCGTGCGTTCCGCGAGCGGAAGTACCGCGATGTCTCGGCCGCTGACCTCGAGAAAGAGGATCGTTAGGTCCCGTACGCGCAACCCGACGCGAAATGGGCGCACCGCGTCCACGATCTCGGTCGCGAGCGCCTGCGCGTCGTCGAGCCAGGTCATGCTCGTGTGACTGTCGTCGGCCCGCGCCGGCAGGTACGACGCGCCGACGAGCGCCAAGAGCTGCGCGGCGTGATGCAGCGTTTCGCGCGCTCGGACGAGCTTCGTCGGCGGCGGCGAGCCTACGCGTTCCCATTCCATGCGCATCTATCGCAGTTAACATCGAAGCGTCAACACGGACCAACACGAACACATTACGGACGAACACGGGCAAACTATTGTACTTCGTCCGTGAATGTGCCCGTGTCAGTCAGTGATCACAGCTTTTCCACAACAATCCTTGTGATGCGCGGAGTCCTGAGCTTCGAAGGAGCGATCCGGATGATCGATAACGGTTCGTGAAACAAAAACGGCGCTAGTCCGAAGACTAGCGCCGTCTCGTTCAATCCTGTCGATCGCTACGGGTTGCGGTCGAGGCACCCACGGAATTTCGGGTTGTTGAGCTCCTCGTCCTTCGGTACGGGCAGGTTCACGTCCGTGCCGTACGTTCCACCGCGATAGTGCTGGCCGCTGGGGAACAGATTCCCGACGTTGTACCACGTCTTGTACGGGTCCTGGCGCGCGAGCCGGCGAAGGTCGCCCAACCGCTGACCGCGGCTGAACGTCCAGAACGCCTTCTCTCGGAACAGCATCGCCACGCGAGAACTGTCGTCGCCCGGATCGGTCAGCGCCGGCGTAATCGCCGCCACCGTCACGCCGCCGCCTAACACATGCGGAGCTGCCCGCAGCGCGTTGAGAATCGCCAGCGTGCCCGTCGTCGGCGTGTTGAAGTTGCCGGACACGAATGCCGCCTCGGCCTCGATCAGCCGTGCATCGATGCCGCTCGTGACCTGCACCGGCGTCTCCTGACCCCACAGCGTCGTCGTCCGGGAGTAGATCAAGCCGTCCTGCGACTTGGTCGTGTCACCCTTCGAGCTGATCGTATAACGTGAAGGAACTCGTGGATCTTTCGACGAGAAGAAGTTGAGATTGTTCGCGACCTGAATGTCGTGGGCGTTCCCTTCGACGTTGTCGCCGACGTTGTAACGACGGCCGCTCGTCGCCTGACCCCAGATCGCGTTGCTACCCGACGTCGCCGCGTAGGTGTGCGAGTAAATCGAGTCAGTCGGGATGCCCGCCACGAGCGCGGCTGCCGCGGCAACGTTGGTCGCGCCACCGAGCCCCAACAGTGCACGCGCCTTGGTGATCTTGAGCGCGCGAGCGACTTTCACCGTCGAGTCGTTCGTCGCCGTCGCAAGCGCCAACCCCGAGTCGAGCGACGCGATCGCCACTTGGAACACCTGTGCGACCGGCAGTGGATCGCCCCACTTGACGTCGGTCGGCGAGGTGGCCGCCGACGCGTCGGTCAACGGAATGCCATTGCAGAAGTCCGACGCCAGCTGCATTTCGGCGAACCCTCGCGCGAGATAGAGCTCGGCGATGCTCGTCGTTTCCGTCGGACGCCACTTGTACATCCCCGGCAGCGCCTGATTCACCGCCGTCCGCACGCGTGCCAGCTTGCGGAAGTCGAACGTCACGGTCCCGTTATCCAGATGGATGCGGCGCTCGTCGAGCTCGTCGTTCTGCACGAACGTCGACGAGGTGGCCCACTCGTCTGCAAGCAGACCGCCAGTGAGCCACGTGCTTTCCTGGCCGTTGGTGTTGTCGCCGCCGGTCGCAAAGCGCCAGCGCTGCAGTGCGCCGATGCGGAGCGCGTTCGCCCCTTCCGGCGAATCCAGATCCGATGGCGAGATGAGGTCTGGATCCGGCGCGTTGAGCAGCCCGTTGTCGCAGGCCACCGCTCCGAGCAGGGTCAACGTCGACCCCAACATGAGGGCGCGCGCCACGCGCGCCCGGTGAAATCTCAGTGTTCGCATGTATGAAATCTCAGAAGCCGATGTTGAGTCGGAACGTGAAGTAGCTGGGGATGCCGAGCGTCTGGAATTCCTCGCCCGGTGCGTTGGCACCCGTCGTTTGCGTCGTGCCGGCGAGACGGTCGATCTCCGGATCGATGCCGCGATACTTCGTCCACAGGTGGAGATTGCGCGCCGCGAAGTTGAGTGACGCGGAGCGACCACGCAGGTAGCGGCCAGCCCATGCCTCCGGCAACGTCCACGTCGCTGTAAACTCGCGCCAGCGAACGAACGAGGCCGGCTGGAAGAAGCCGTCGAGGGTGGCCGACGGATCGTCACGCGTCGCGACGACCATTGCCTGTTCCTCGAACGACGCCCGCGGCACGAGCTTCCCGTTGACGACGTCGGCGCCCATCAGACCGAGGCAGTTCTGACGGCTGACGCAGCGAATGCGCTCGGTATTGTTGTACCACTTGTAACCGCCCTTGTAGTCGAAGAGCGACGTTAGGCGGAGACGGTGGTTGAACAGATCGATTCCCGGCACGAATGACGCCAGGTATCGCGGCGACGAATAGCCGCGGAAGATCGGATCGGGACCGACGAAGACCTCGTTGAGGTTCGGATCGCTGCTGTGAGTGAGAATCCCGTCGCCGTTCTTGTCATCCCAGCCAGTGATGGGCTGTGCCCAGAACCCGAACAGCGGATATCCGGCCACCGCCCGCCACGTCGTATTGACCTGCGCTGGCACGTTGCCGAGGCTCACGAGCTTGTTGTCGTTGATCGAGCCGCTGACCGCGAGATCGAACGAAACGGGCCGCGAATCGTACAGCTGTGTGTTCACCGCCAACTCGGCGCCGGCGTTCTTCACCGAGCCGATGTTTTCCTTCACGGTGTTCGCGGCGCCCGCCGACGGCGCCAGAATCGCGTCGATGAGGGCGTCCTTCGTGAGCTTGCTGTAGTACGTCAGCTCGAGATGCAGCCGGCGATGGGCGAGATCCGTATCGAAGCCGCCCTCGAACTCGGAGGTCCGCTCCGGCTTGAGCTCGGGATTGCCTAACGCGGTGAAGGTCGCGCCGGGAACGTCCGCCTGTCGCAGGTTCGCGGTGACGCCGCTGAAGAAGCGGAGCGCGTCGTTCGAACCGGGCTGCACGCCCGCCGCGCCGTACGCCGCGCGGAAGCGGAACTGATCGAGCCACGAGGGCTTCGGAAAGAAGCTCTCATCGGAGAGGAGCCAGGAGAGGCTCGCCTTCGGGTAGAACACGCGCTGGAACTTGGTGCCGAACGCGCTGTTCTGGTCGGAGCGCACGGCGACGGTCGCGAACAGTCGATCGCGATACCCAACCAGCTCTTCGACGAAGAGGCCGAACGTCTTCGACAGCGTGCTCGCCTCGAGGGCGGATGGCACGGCGGCGGAGTTCGGCGTCTGCGACCCGGGACTGAGCTGCACACCGAGCGCTTCGCCCTGATCGATCTGATAGTTGACGTACTGGGCGCCGAATGTCGTGCGCGAGTTCAGCGTCGGCGTCGGATTGAAGTTCTCCGTGCTGCCGAGGTCGAATGAGAAGTTACGAATCCCGGCGCGCGTGTCGTCCTTGAAGCCGAGACGGTTCGTCGCGCTCACCGGCGTGCCCTGACCATTGAGGTTCAGGTTCAGGTCGACACGGCTGGTGTAGTCGATGCCGACGTTGGCCCGGTTCTGCATCCAGCTGAATGGCCGCCAGTTCGCGTTCGAGCTCGCGATGATGCGGTTGAGCCGCTGGTCGTTCGACTCCTGGAAGGTGTAACCCGGCGTCCACGCGCGGTAGCCGTGCAGTGGCGTCGGCGTGCCGACGCCGGAGACCGTTCCGTTGTTTACGTAGCCGGCGCCGCCAAAGATCTGCGAGCCGATACCGGCCGTCGCGTTCGACTCCTGAGTGAAACGCGTGTTGACGTGAATCAGATTGCTCGAAACGGCGACGTCGAGCTTCGGCGACAGCGAGGCATTCAGGTTCGCGCGGAAGCTGTACTTGTACTGATCGTTAGGCCGCGAGACGTTGTCCGGAATCGCCGTGCCGACGCTGTCCAGGCGCTGCCGCTCGAAGGTCGGGAGTTTGAGAACACTCATCTCGTCCTCGCGCTCACCCGACACGAAGTAGCGCAGCGTCTCGCTCCCGCCCTGCACGTTCGCCCCGAACTTCGTGCGATACCCCGTGCCGATCGGCGTCGCCGACGGATCGTGGAATGGGCTGTACGTGCGAAGGCTATCGGGCGTGCAGCCGCCGGCGGCGACGACGGGCATCGAGCACTCGCGATACGTCGCCGTGGCCGTGTGCCCGGCAATGGTGTAATTCCACGGATAGTCGCTGTTGTCGACCAACGCACCGCCTTCCGCCCAGCCATTCCAGCGCGTCGCGCCGGCACGACCCTTCTTCGTCGTGATCACGATGACGCCATTCGCGGCGTCCGTGCCGTACAACGTCGCGGCCGACGGCCCCTTCACGATCTCGATGTTCTCGATCTCGTCCGGGTTGATGTCGTTCGCGCGGTTAGGCTGTGTGCCGCCCGTGAACAGATTCGACGAGCCGGTGTTGCTCGTCATCCGAATCCCGTCGATGATGTAGATCGGATCGTTCGCGAGGCTCAGCGAGTTGTTGCCGCGGATGCGGACGCGTCCACCGCCGCCCGTCTGCGACCCGCCAGTGACCTGCACCCCTGGCGTTCTCGCCGCGAGCACGTCCTGCACGTTGCTGACGGCGGTCGTTGCGACGACGCTCGACGCATCGATGTTGCCGATCGTGTTGCCCTGTTCGACGCGCCGCTGTTCACCCGTCGCCGTCGTCACCACCTCGGTGAGCTTCACGACCACCGGCGACATCGCGAAATCCAGCGTCAGCGTCTCACTGCCGCTGGTTTGAGCGGCCTTCTTTTGCTCCTCATAGCCGACTCGCAGTACGCGGACCGTGTAGGTGCCCGACGGAACGTTGCGAATCGTGTAGCGACCATCCTGTGCGGTCGTCGCGAAGAGGCTCGTACCAACGAGCACGACGCGCGACTCCGGGAGCGGTTCACCACTGCCTTGCGCGGTGACGCGTCCCGTGATGCTGGCCTGCTGTGCCTGTGCGATAGCGGCGTTTGCGGCGAGCACTCCCAATGGAAGTACACACCACGCCACAAGCCGCCTCGCGACGGTGCGGGGAAGACCCATGACTCTGACCTGTGTGGAGGTAGGTGGTGCTGCTGGGACCGAACGTCGGTGACAAGACACACCAGTGCGTACACTGGGAGCCGGACGTGAAACTCAGTCTAGCGGCGCGGGCGTCACTGAATATTGGTCAATCTAGTGTAAGGGCTCGTTATGCAAGACGGGCAGATTCAGATGCCAAACGACGCGAATCAGGGGCGAACGCGTCCGCCGGCGAGACGAAAGAAGATTTCGATCTTATCATCTCCTTGTTGAGCGGCGCTCATACTGCCTGTCGAGAGAGCGCGGCTCGCATGCGATCGCGAGGTCCGATGCCGATTGCGGGGCGGATTGGGCAACGATCAATCCGGCTCGGCAACGATTCGTTCCATCCAAATGCAAGGCGCCAGGTGCCGATCGGCCGGCACCTGGCGCCTTACGAGTAGAGCTGGCTCAGCGACGCTCTATCCCTCGTATTCGCGACCCTGTCACTTCTTTGGCTCCAGGATGCCGGAGATTCGATGGTCCGCTCCCGCGAGGTGGAGCTGCGTCTCGCGGTCCGACGCGCGCGGCATCGCCCGCCGGATCTCGCTCTGGAGCGTGACCAACTCGCCGCGGAGCTCGGATTTAGCATCCTCTGAAAGGGGCGCCGCCGGCGCGAAGGCAAAGCCGGCAGGCTGCGGCGTCGCCGTCGCTGGCGGTGGGTTGAGCTTCCGATCGATCAACGCCAGATAGTCGTTCTGAAGCTGGCGTCGATAGGGATCGACCTTCGGCGACGCTTCGGTGACCTCGCTCCACAGACCCCGGCGCAGGTCGCCGAGCATGTCGGTGAGCGTATACACATCACTCCCATTCTTGGCGAGTGCCTCGACCTCGAGCAACCGATTCATGCGTCCGTCGTTGACCACCGAGCTCAGCACGCGATTCTGCGCTCCCCCGATCCGCGCCAGCATTCCTTCGGCCTCGATCCGCGAGGCGATGTCGGGGCGAATGAGGTACGTCGGAGTCTTGAAAACTTCCTCATTGAGGAACCGCATCGCTTCGACTTCCCGCGCACGCGGGAGCGCCGCGTACACCGCGCCCGGCTGGCTGCCGGACTTGTACTGTACCGTCCCGCCGCCGATGATCGTCGTGACGTGGCCTGCCTCGGTCGCCCACTGACCGACCGTGCGATCGTACAATTCCTTCAGCAGGTCGTTGTCTTCACCCGGTCTGGTCCCCGCGTCCGGGATGTAGCCGATGACGCGCGCGATGTTCTTGAAGCCGAGCCGTGTCGATTTCACCGGATCCGCGTCGCCGACCGCCTCGTTGAGCGTCCCGTACTGGCCGAACGCGTTGTTGCCCGAGAAGCGATACCACGGAATCGAATCCTGCATCCGCGCCCATTGCTCGAGGGTCGCCCGCTCGTCGTCGGCGGTCTCGGCCGGAATCTCCCGGTAGCCCCACATGATCGTGTATTTGTCCCACGGTCCCACCCGGGGCATGATGTCGCTGACCGGAATCTTGTCTTCCGGCTGCGCGACGTAGTTCATGCGCGAGTAATCCATGATGCTCGGGCTGTGCCCCATCCTATGCACCCACGTGGGGCTGCGCACACTATCGGGCGGATACGTGGAGCTGCCGATATGATCGTGCTGTAACCCCAGCGTGTGCCCGATTTCATGGGCGACGCCCCACTCCAGAAGCCTGCCCATCAGCGAGTCGGGGAAGGGGATCGTCCGCGCCCGCGGATCGAGCTGCGACGCCTGCGTGAAATACCACGCTTGCATCAGCGATATGAGGTTGTGAAAGATCCGCGACGAACCGTTGAGGATCTCGCCCGTGCGCGGGTCGCTCACGTGCGGACCCACCGAATTCTCGACCGTCGACGGCAGCCATCGCACCATCGTGTGGCGGATGTCCTCGGGTGACCAATCGGGATCGTTTGCCGGCACCTCGCTGGCGATGATGCCGTCCTTGAAACCGGCCGCCTCGAAAGCGGGCTGCCAATCGAGAATTGCCTGACGAATGTACGGCTGCCACCGCTTCGGGGTCGCCGGATCGACATAGTACACGATGGGCTTCTTCGGATAGCAGAGCTTGCCCTCGTGGCGATCGGAGCACTCGAGCCGCCACCGCGTGATGAACTGCCTGTCGACGGCGCGCTGATCGCGCGTTCCGAAGTCCACGGTGCGCACGTTGAAAAAGCCGATGCGCTCGTCGGCGCGCCGCGGCTGCATCGGCTGCTCCGGGAGCCTAACGATGCTCCAGTGGCCGACGACGCTCTGGGCCTGGGCAGCCGCCGGCGCCGCGCCGCCGCCACCGCCGCCACGCCCCACCGTCACCGCGGGACCGGGGGTACCCGTCTGCGTCGCCTCGACCTCGACGTTGTCCGGGAACGCCGTCGCGCGCTCGATGTACGACCGCGTCGCGTCGATGTTTCCCCGAATCGCCGCGATCTCCGGCACGTTGGTCGTGAAGAGACGCGTCACGTCGACGACCGCCGAGCTGTCAGGACCGTACGCGTCGACGTTGAGCACCGCGATGATCGGCCCGTAATTGGAGTGCTCGACCGCGTGATACACGGCGAGCGACGTGTCGGCGGTGATCGCGAACGACGGAGACCGCAGTACGACGTGGTTCCCATTGCGGTCCCATCGAAGCGTCCGCTCGGCGAATTGGTCGCCGGCGTACTCGCCGAAGCCACCACCACCGCCCGCTCGTCCGCCCCGACCCTGCGGCTGCGGCGCTGGCGCAAACGCGTAGCGCCCGACGAGCAGCTCGTCCTTTCCCATCTCTTTCGCCGGAATCTCGAAGTACAGACGATCGCCGACGTGATGTACCGCGAACATTCCCCGGCGCGTCACGGCGTCGCGAGTGATCACTCGATTGTACGGGCGCGGCCGCGCCACGGCGGCGCCGCCTCCCGGTCCGCCCGCGCCACGCTGTTGCGTGTCGGTGGGAGTCGTGGGAACCGCGGCCACGTTGCGGTTAGGCGTCACCGGGCTCTGAGCTGGTGCCGGTTCTGTGGCGGGGGGCGCCTTCGAGCAGCCGGCCACTACGCCGGCGGCGCTGAGGAGAATGACGAGTCGTTTGGACATGAGCGATTTACCGCGGGGGATGAGGATCCGCGAACCGGGAGTAGCGACCTGAGTCGCTCGAGGATGTCGGGCTGGTGGGCGCCGCCCTGCATGATGGCCCGCCTGCGGAAAAAGCTCAAGCTTCAGGCACGTCGCGTCACCACGGCCGTCGGCCGGTTGGCCCCCGAGCCGTGGAGAAAAGTGTTGACAGTGTGCAAATGTTCCGGCCGCTTCGCTCGCCCCCTCCACGCTCCGCGCCCAACGCCGATGAGCCTTCCTCGAATATCAGCCCTGCCTGTTCTCGCCGCCTTGCTTGGCTCGGCTTTCGTAATCGCTGAATCGCGCGAGCGAGGCGCCCCTCCGCCACCGGAGACGATGTTTCGCGGCGGCCCAGCGCATCACGGCGTCTATCGGGGTGGCGGAGCAACTCTGCTCGGCCTTGCGTGGCGCGCACCGACCGACGGCGATGTGGTGTCGTCACCTGCTATCGCGGGCAACGACGTCTTCATTGGTAGCGGTGACGGCTATCTGTATGCGCTCGATCTCGCTACCGGCGCACGACGCTGGCGCTACGACGCCGGAAGTCCGGTCAGCTCCTCGCCCGCGATCGGCGATGGACTCGTCTTCGCCGAGGCGCGCGATGGGAGCGTGTTCGCGGTCGACGCCACGACGGGAAAGCGGCGCTGGCGCGTGACGACGGGTGCCGACCTTCCGCTCCCCTGGGGTCACGAGAGCGGCGATCATTTTCTGTCGTCGCCCGCCTATGTCGACGGCACCGTCGTGGTGGGCGCCGGTGACGGCGGGATCTACGCCCTCGACGCGACAACGGGTCGGCGCAAATGGCGCGCTCAGACCGAGGGTCGTGTGCGCGCCTCGCCGGCGGTCGCGAACGGGCGCGTGTACGCTGGCTCCTACGACGGCAGGGTCTACTGCTACGACCTAACGAGCGGCGCGCTGCGCTGGCGCTATGACACCGAGGGCGTGACCCTCCAGTCGAAGTTGTACGGGTTCGACCGGCGCAGCATTCAGTCGTCGCCGGCAGTGGACAACGGCGTCGTCTACGTCGGAGCCCGCGATGGATTCCTGTACGCCATCGGCGCGGACGACGGCAAGCTGCGTTGGCGCGTCGATCACAAGATTTCGTGGATCATCACGTCGCCGGCGGTGAGCGAGCATGTCATTTTCGCTGGCAGCTCCGACGCACACTTCGCGCAGGCGCTCGATTCGACCGGCACCGAACGTTGGCGGTTCGGCGCCGACGTCCCCGTCTGGTCGTCGCCCGCGGTCGCCGGTGATCTGGTCTACTTCGGTGACGCCGCCGGTCGCGTGCACGCCGTCGATCGCGTCACCGGCAAGGAGCACTGGATGTTCCGCACGGGCGCGACCGTCTTCTCGTCCCCCGTCGTCGCCGGAGACCTGGTTGTCTTCGGCAGCACCGACGGCGGAGTGTACGCGCTCCGCACGAGCAATGGACCGGCGATCCAGCGCGCCGTCTTCTTCGATACCTCCTACGCCAAGGCCGCCACCGTTAGGCAGCCGGACGTGACCGCAAGGTACTTTGGCAATCGCGGCTACCAAACGCTCGATGCCAACGCGCTGGCGCGTTTTCTCGAGGAGCGGATCGCCGACCGCGCGCCAAGTGTCGTCGTCTTCGCCGTCGATCAACCGCCGGCGGCGATCGTCACCGCGCCGCTCGCCCAGTCGCTCCTGCGCCGCTACCTCGACGCCGGGGGCAAGGTCGTGTGGCCGGGGAAGCCGCCGCTCATCTTCCAGATGGACATCGCGACCGGCCAGTACCCGCCCCTTTCCGCGATGAACTGGTCGGCGCCTAACGAGCTACTCGGCGTGCCCCACGACGCCGCGATCTTCGACGTTCGCGGCGCGCGCGCCACCCCCGCCGGCACGCGCCTCGGACTCCCGGCGCGGTGGCGCGACAACTGGTCCGTCGCCCCGCGAGGCGTCACCACCGTTCTCGGCATCGACGAATGGGGCCTCGCCGCCGCCTGGATCAAGCGCTACTCGGGAGGCCCGGGCACTGGCTTCATTCGAGTGCCGGGCGACGATCCCATGATCATCTACGAGGCTGCCGAAAGCATACAGTAAGAGCGAGCCAAGAAGAGCGAGCCAAGAAGGGCGAGCCGAGAAGGGCGAGCCAAGAAGGGCGAGCCGAGAAGGGCGAGCCGAAAAGAGCGAGCCGAGAAGAGCGAGCCGAAAAGAGCGAGCCGAAAAGGGCGAGCCGAAAACTGCGACCAGATAAGGAAATCGGGCGCGCTCCGCGCGCCCGCTTCAGATTTCGCAACGGCGTTTTCGGCTCGCCCTTCTCGGCTCGCTCTTCCGCTGTATCGTACGATCATGCCCACCTCATCCCGACGTGAGTTCCTCCTCTCGTTAGCCGGAGCCGTTGTCGCTCCCCACCTCCTCACTCACCCTCCCCGACCAACGCCAACGCCCTCGCAGCTACAGTGGCAGCGAGACGAGCTTGCGCTCTTTCTGCACTTCGGCGTCAACACATTCACCGATCGCGAGTGGGGCGACGGGCGGGAGGATCCCGCCATCTTCAATCCGACCCGGCTCGACGCACGCCAGTGGGCACGAACCGCACGCGAGGCCGGCTTTCGCACGCTGATTCTCACCGCCAAACATCACGACGGCTTTTGCCTCTGGCCGACGAAGACGACCGACCACTCCGTCGCGCACAGTGCGTGGCGCGCGGGGACAGGGGACGTCGTCCGCGAGATGATCGAGGCGTGCCGCGCCGAGGGGCTCGGCGCCGGCCTCTATCTCTCACCATGGGATCGGCACGAGCCGTCGTACGGTGACTCGCCGCGGTACAACGATTTCTATTGCGAGCAGCTCACCGAGCTGCTCACGCGCTATGGCGCGATCCGCGAGGTCTGGTTCGACGGCGCGAACGGCGAAGGGCCCAACGGGCGAAAGCAGGTGTACGACTGGCCCCGCGTCTGGAATCTCGTTAGGCGCCTCCAGCCGGACGCGGTCATCTTCTCCGACGCCGGGCCCGACATCCGCTGGATCGGCAACGAGCGCGGCGTCGCCGGTGAGACGAACTGGTCGACGGTCGATCCGAGCATCGTGCCATATCCCGGCGCGACGGGCGCCGCCGTCGACGCCATGCTGCAGCATGGCGATCCGAGTGGAACCGTGTGGCGCCCGGGCGAGACGGATGTCTCGATTCGTCCCGGCTGGTTCTACCATCCCGCCGAAGACGAGCGTGTGAGGAGCCCCGACGAGCTGGTGGAGCTCTACTTCACTTCCGTCGGCCGCAATTCGAAGCTCCTGCTGAACGTGCCGCCGACCCGCGAGGGCCGGCTGCACGAGCGGGACGTCGCGAACCTGCTCGGCATGCGCGGTCGCCTAACGACGCTGTTCGAGAGGGCGATCGCCGCGCGCCGGCCGGCCTCCTGGCACGCACACGGGCGAACCGGCGTCCTCGAGTTCGAGTACGCGCGCACGGAGACGATATCACTTGCCGACCTGCGCGAGGACATCACGCGCGGGATGATCGTCGCGCGCTACTTGATCGAGGGCTCGAACGGCGGCGCCTGGAGGACGCTCGCGCGCGGCACGACGATCGGCTACCGCAAGCTCGATCGGTTCGCGCCGACGCGCGTGCGCCGCGTCCGACTCACCCTCGAGGCGAGCGACGCGGCGCAGCCCGTGGGAGTCGCGCTTTACTCGACCTTGAACTTGACCGACTGCAAAACCTTGCCGTCTTGCACGACGTCGCAGCGCCAATCGCCGGAGGCGTCGGGGCCAAGCGTCTTCGAGCTGTAGGTGCGCCATGGCGACCCGCCGACCTTGAGCTTCACGCGTCCTTGCTCGGCGTCGCCCTTGTACCACACGTGCTCGACTTCGCTGCTGTCAGCGCCGGTGATCTTGCTGAAGCAGTAGAGCTTCGCCGTGCCCTTGGGGAAGGACTCGGCGCCGCCGGTGAGCTCGCGATTGGCGACCGCCGTGCCGACCGAAACCTCTGCGGTTACCGCCGCCTTCGCCGCACCGGCTTGGGTGGGATCTTGCGCGCGCGCGCTCGTGGCGGATACCAGCGCGATCGCGGCCCCGACGAACAGACTTGCCGACAGGTGGGTGCGCATAGCGCTCCTTAGTAGGAGGGGTGCCCTGAAAAATGCTGCATCGCGGATCTTACGGCTACGGCGCCTTCGCGGACGCGATGCTCTGGGAGGACGATTCAGGCGCCCCTTTGTCATCCGGCGTCCACTCTGTCATCCCGACGCCCTCGGTCATCCCGACGCCCCCGGATCTGCTTTTCGATGATCCTGTCCACTCTGTAGTTGAACGGCCGGTCGCAGATGAACGCGGATTTCGCAGATGAACGCGGATAGCAAAGAAGCGCGGAAGGTCTGTTGAAGAGGCGCCACGCTTTTTGACAAGAGTTCTCGCGCTCCTGTTGTATCTGAGTTCATCAGCGCCATCGGCGTTCATCTGCGGCCGGCCGTTCAACTACCGAGTGCCCGACGACCGACAAAGTGGCCCGACCGACGGCGGGATGACATCGCGCCCCACCGAGGCCATACTCCATCTGTCATTCCTCCCGAGGCATTTCCGTGCGTCGTCTCGCTCTGTGCTTCGTCCTCTCCGCCGTGTCGGCCGCCCGCGCGCAGTCCCCCAGCGTCTTCTCCGACATGCACTGGCGCGCGATTGGCCCCACGCGGGCCGGTCGCGCGCGCGCCGTCGCCGGCGTGCCGAGCCAGCCTAACGTGGCGTACATTGGCTTCGACAACGGCGGCGTCTGGCGCTCCACCGACTACGGCTCGACCTGGCATCCGCTGTTCGACGACCAGTCGACCGGATCCATCGGTGCGATCGCCGTCGCGCCCTCCGATCCGAACATCATCTACGTCGGCTCCGGCGCCGGGATCATCAGACCTGACCTCGCCACCGGGAACGGCATGTACAAGTCGACCGACGCGGGCAAGACGTGGGTCCATCTCGGTCTTCACGACACGCAGATGATCGCAATGATCGCCGTCGATCCGCGCGATCCCAATCGACTGTTCGTCGCCGCGCTCGGGCACCCGTACGGACCTAACGAGGAGCGCGGCGTGTTCCGCTCCACCGACGGCGGGCAGAGCTTTCAGAAGGTTCTCTACAAGGACGCATACACGAGCGCCAACGACGTCCGCATCGACCCGAGCGATCCGAACACCGTGTACGCCGCGCTCTGGCAGCAGCAACAGAGCTTCATCGAAGGTGGCTCATTCGGCGGCGACGCCGGCGGGATCTTCAAATCCACCGACGGCGGCACCACCTGGCATCAGCTCACCGCGGGACTCCCGACGGTTCTCCAGGCGAACCTCGGCATTGCGATGAGTGATCCGAAGACGCTCTACGCCACGGTCGCGGGCGCGGCGGCCGGTGTTCCCGCGGCGCCGGTCGGCTTTGGCGGCGGCGTCATCGGCTTCTACAAGTCCACCGATGGCGGCGAGCACTGGACGCTCGTCAATGGCGCCGGCGTCACCGGCCGGGCTCCCGACAACCGTCCCCTCGCCCGCATCGGCGGCGGCGATCTGCCCACGATCGCCGTCGACCCGAAGAACGCGAACGTCGTCTACAGCTGCTCGGTCGTGTTCTGGCGCACCGAGGACGGGGGCGTCAACTGGTCCGCCGTCCGCGGCGCGCCCGGCGGGGACGACTATCAGCAGATGTGGATCAACCCGAATGATCCAAACATTCTCATCGTCGTCAGTGATCAGGGGGGCGTCATCAGCGCCAATCGCGGCGCCTCGTGGAGCAACTGGTACACGCAGCCGACGGCGGCGATGTATCACGTCTCGACCGACAACACCTTCGTCTATCGCGTTTGCGGCGGCCAGCAGGACTCGGGCTCCGCCTGCGTCGACAGCCGGTCGATGGACGGCGAGATCACCTTCCATGATTGGCATCCGGTCAACATTCAGGAATACGGCATCGCCGCGCCCGATCCGCGCGATCCGGATCTCGTGTTCGGCAGCATGCGCCAGGGCGTCTCGCTCTACAATCGCCACACGGGGCAGACGACGCTCGTCGGCCCGGACATGAGCGGCGGGCTGCCTAACGGCGGGGCGATGAATCGCAACGTCCGAACGATGCCGATCACCTGGTCGCCCCTCGATCCCTCGGTGTTGTTCTACGTCTCGAACGTCGTCTGGAAGAGCGCCGATCGCGGCCACAGTTGGTCGCGCATCAGCCCCGACCTCGCCCGCCAGACGTGGGCGGTGCCGGACAACGCGGGCAAATACGCGGCCGGCGTCACCCCCGCGCCGTTAGGCACCATCACCGCCTTCTCCCCGTCGCCGCGCAGCGCAAAGGTCCTTTGGGCCGGCACCGACGACGGCCAGATTCAAACGACCTCCGACGGCGGCGCCCACTGGTCCAACGTCACCCCCGCCGCGATCAAGCCGTGGACGCGGATCTTCAACATCGACGCGGGACACTTCGACAACGCGACCGCGTACGCCGCCGCGAACACCTTCCGCATCGACGACGACAACCCGCACTTCTGGCGCACTCACGACGGCGGCCGCAGCTGGACCGAGATCGACAAGGGCATCGCCCCCGGCGCGGTCGCGAACTCGATTCGCGAGGATCCACGCAAGCGCGGCCTGCTCTACGCGTCGACGGAAACGCAGGTCTGGGTCTCGTTCGACGACGGCGACAACTGGGAGTCGCTCCGCCTCAACATGCCGGCGATATCTGTTCGGGATCTGCAGCTCAAAGATGACTCCTCATGCCTCTGCTCTGACCTCATCGCCGGGACGCACGGCCGGGGCTTCTGGATCCTCGACGACGTGACGCCGCTGCGTCAGGCCGCCGAAGCGCGTGCCGCGCGCGCGGCGTATCTGTTCGAGCCCGCGACCGCCGTCCGCGTGCGCTTCGGGACGAACGATCCGACGCCCTGGCCCCCCGAGCTCCCGGCGGGACAGAACCCGCCCGCGGGAGGCATCATCGACTACTACTTGCCTAACGATGCAAGCGGCGAGGTGCGCCTCGAGATTCTCGAGGCGGGCGGCAAGGTCATTCGCCGCTACTCGAGCAACGATCCCGTTTTGCGTCCGCATCCCGCGCTCGATCCGGCGGCGTACGACCGCGTCTGCCAACAAACGCCGACCGCGCCCTTCTGCGCGCTCCCGTTGTATTGGCCCGGTCCGCCGATGCTGCTTTCCACGAGCCGCGGGATGCACCGCTTTGCCTGGGATCTCCACTTCGATCCCGTCACCGCCGGCGACACCGTGCCGAACAGCGATGAGGACGCGAACGGCGCCGTGCCGCATCGCACGTACACCACCGTCAACTCGCCGTGGGCCCCGCCCGGCAACTACACCGTTCGCCTAACGGTGAACGGCCAGAGCTCGACCGTGCCGCTCACCCTGCGCCTCGATCCGCGCGTCAAGACGCCCGCCGCCGGCCTCGCGCAGCTCGCTCGGCTGTCGCGCGAGTTGTACGACGAGGCCGTGGCGACGCACGCGGCGTATCTCCAGGCGCGCACTATGGCCGCGTCGGCCGCCGAAGGCTCCGCGCTCCGCGCGGAGATCGATTCGATCGCGCCCCCTCCGCCCGCCGGACGCCCTGGTGGACGCCGCGGCGCCGGTGGCCGGCGCCGTGGAGCCGGTGGCGCCGAGCCAACGCTCAATGGCGCGAGCGAGGCGCTCCTCGCCGCGGCGATGGCGATGCAGAGCGCCGACGTCGCGCCGACCGCGGCGCAGATCGCGGCCGGCGACCGAGCTCGCGCGGAGGCAACCACCGTGATGGCGCGCTGGAACGCGCTCCGGAACCCGAAACCCGCCGGCCGATGATCTGACGTGTCCCCGCCAAAGCCCTGGCTCGCGCACTACGACTCGGGCGTCCCCGCGACGCTCGAGCCGTATCCGGAGCGGACGCTGCTCGACTACCTCGCCGAAACGGTGCGGGCGCGACCGGATCATCCGATCTCCATCCTCAAGGGGCGCGCGCTCAGCGTCGCCGAGCTCGATCGCGAGAGCGACGCTTTCGCCGCGGCGCTCGCCGCGCTCGGCGTTAGGCAAGGGGACCGCGTCGCGCTCTGCCTCCCGAACTGCCCGCAATTCCTCGTCGCGCAATACGGCGTGTGGAAGGCGGGCGCGATCGTCTGCCCCTTCAATCCGACCTACACCGCGCGCGAGATGACTGACGCCCTCTCGGCCACGGGAGCCGAGACGCTCGTCGTGCTGAATCGATTCTACGCGCGGGTCAAGGAGATCCAGCCCCACACGTCGCTGCGTCGCGTCGTCGCCACCGGTATCAAGGAGTATCTGCCGGCCGTGCTGCGTGTCGCCTACACGCTGTTCAAGGAGCGAGAGGACGGGGAGCGGATCGCGCTCGCCTCCGGCGACGAGCGCCTGGAGGATCTCCTCGCCCGCTTTCGACGCGCGGCGCCACCCGGAATCCGCGTCGCGCCTAACGATGATGCCGCGATCCTGATGAGCGGCGGCACCAGCGGAACACCCAAGGGAGTACTGGGACTCCACCGCAACATGGTGATCGCGGGGCTTCAGCTCCGCGCGTGGCTCGGCGCCTCGATGCGTGAATGGACCGACAGCCTCATGCTGCCACTCCCGCTCTTTCACACCTTCGCGCACACCGGGGCGCAAAGCCTCGGTCTCGTCAATCACAATCCGCTCGTCCTCATCCCGAACCCACGCGACCTGCGCGACCTGTTACAAGAGATCAACCGCGTCAGGCCGTCCTTCATCTGCGCCGTGCCGACGCTCCTGAACGGCATCATGAACCATCCACTCGCGCGCGCTGGGAAGGTGGATTTCCGGTCGATCAAGCTGTGCTTTGTCGGCGCCTCGGCGCTCATGGCCGAAACCAGGAAGCGATTCGAGACCGCGACCGGCGGCGTGATCGTCGAGGGCTACTCGCTCACGGAAGCGCAGATGGCCGTCGTCGCGAATCCGGCTCAGGGCGAGAAGAAAAGCGGGTCGGTGGGAATGCCGTTGCCGGACGTCGACGTGCGCATCGTCGACTCCGAGGACGGTGAGACGCCGAAGGCGACCGGCGAGGTCGGCGAGATCGTCATCACCGCTCCTCAACTCATGAAAGGGTACTGGCGGCGCCCGGACGAGACGAGCGCGATGCTGCGCGTGAATGGCCGCGGTGAGCGTTTGCTCTACACCGGCGATCTCGGCTACCTCGACGCCGATGGCTACCTCTTCATCGTCGATCGCAAGAAGGACCTGATCAAAACGAGTGGTTTCCAGGTTTGGCCGCGTGAGATCGAAGAGGTGATCTCGATGCATCCGGCCGTCGCCGAGGTCGGCGTCGTCGGACTCCCCGACGCGGCGAAGGGCGAGATCGTACAAGCGTGGATCGTCTTTCACCCCGGCATGACGGCGAGCGAGACGGAGCTCAAGTCCTTCTGCCGCGAGCGCCTCGCGCCGTACAAGGTGCCCTCGCGATATGAGTTTGTGAATGATTTGCCGAAGACGCAGGTCGGCAAGGTGCTGCGACGCGCACTGAAGGAGGGTGCATGACCCCCTGATCTGCTTTTCAAGCGCGAGGAGCGGGAGCGCGCGCGAACAGTGCGCGCGACTCCCGATAGACCGATCTGCTGCGAGCGCCAGCGAGAAGCGGATCCCGCGCTGCGCTCGCGATGACAGGGGCTACTGCTGCGCCAGCGCCCGCACCGACGCCGCCAGCGTCTCAACCTTCGCCGCGTCACTCGAGCCGCCCGCGTCGCCGTCGAGCTGCGACGCGAGTTGCGTCAGCGCCTCACGACGCGCCGAGCCCGACGCTTGCTCCGCCGCCGCGAGCGCGCCGCGAACTGCCGTGATCCGCGCCGACGACAGCCCGCCGGAGCGCTGCAGCTGATCCACGTACGATCGCGACACGACGAACGCCGCCGGCCAGACGAGCTTCTGCTGATCCTGCACGTTCAGCTCGTCGAAGTGCACCAGCTTCGCCGCGTCGATCTCGTTCTGCGAGAGCAGACCGCTCGGCTGCAGCTCGAACACGTCCAGCCCGCGCGCGATCTCCGAGCTGTAGATGTAGCCGTTGTACCAGTACGCCGACCACGATCCGCCAACGTACATCTTCGTCGAATCGATCGGTCCACGGTCGAAGTACGCGATCTCCTTTACCTGCGCCGGATCGGTGAAGTCGAAGACGGACACGCCGCCCTGATACCAGCCCTGCGCCATCACGTCACGCCCCGGGATCGGAATCAGCGACCCGTTGTGCGCGACGCAATTCTCCTGCGCCGTCTGCGGCGCGGGCAGCTTGTAGTAACCTTTGAATCCGAGCTGGTTGTTCGAAAGCGTGAAGATGGCGTCCGCTCCCCACTCCGGCTTGTCCGTCACGCGGCAGCGAGGCTGCGTGCCGCCGCCCCACTCGTCGGTGAACAGCATCTTCGTGCCGTCGTTGTTGAACGAGGCCGAGTGCCAGAACGAGAAGTTGGAGTCGGCCACCGCGCCGATACGCTTCGGGTGGGCCGGATCGCGGATGTCGAGCAGCACGCCGTAACCGCCGCACGCGCCTCCCGCGAGTCCGATCGCCGGATACGCGGTGATGTCATGGCACTGCTGCGGTCCGCGACGCGGACCCTCCGCGCCGATCATCCGCTGCACCATCGCCGGCAGCTCCTGTCTCAGCTTCGCGCTGTCCGCGCTCGTCGGCTCACCGCTGCCGCCGCGCTCCTTCACGAGGCTGTCGAGCAGGTGCTTGCTGAAATCCGAGGGGAGCACCTGCTCCCTGCCGAACACCGCCACGGTGAACTCGCCGCGCGCCCGCGCCGCCGCCGCGATCTTCGCCGCCGCGGCGATGTCTTCCGGCGCTTCGCCGTGGGCCTTCACTGGATCCAGATCGGCGAGAATCGGCGGCTTGCTCACCACGTGCGCCTGCTCGGGATGCGCCACCGGCACCTGAATGACCTCGATCCGGAACAACTCGCTATTCGGATCCTGCTCCGGCGCCTGCGCCGAACATCCGGCCAATTCGTTAGGCGAACGGACCGGCGCCGAGCCCGAGATGTAGACGTAGACGTTCGCCGCGTCGTTCGGATCGGTGACGACGCTGTGCGTATGCGAGCCGCGACACGTTTGCACCGTCGTCAACAGCTTCGGATGCGCAATGTCGGCGATGTCGTAAATACGAATGCCGCGCAGCCGCTCCTTGCTCACGGTGTCCGCGACGCCTTGCGTCCCACAGTCGTTGCGACCGTTGAGCGATTCGCTCGACTCGAACAACAGGTTCTTGTGCACCGACACGTCGCTCTGCGACCCCGGACACAGGTACGAGGAAAAGAGCTTCGGCGAGCGCGGGTCCGTGACGTCCCACACCTGATAGCCGCTGAAGTTTCCTTGAATGACGTACTTCCCGGTGAACGCCAGGTCCGAGTTCCAGGTCCGGCTGTCGCCCGGATCGTTGCGATTGATGAACCCCGGCGTCGGCTGCGTCGTGGAGACGAGATGCAGATTCCACGAGGCCTCGGCCGCGTCGAACCATCCGCTCCGCAGTCCGATGCGCCGGTCGGGCTGCGGCGCCGCCATTGCGTTGCCGGCCATCGTGACATTGGACTTCGTCGTCGCGCACGCGGCGAGCGCGACGACAGTCGAGAGAGCGAATAATTTGCGATTCACGGATACCTCGGTATGGTGGGCAGTGGGGCAGGGGTCGAACGTTGCCTAACGTGTAGCGTTCGCGATGTCCCGGACCTCGGAAGCGAGGAGCCGCACCTTCGCGGAATCGCTCGAGCCGTTCGCGTCGCCATCCAGCTGCGACGCGAGCTGCGTCAGTGCACTGCGTCGTGTCGCCCCCGCGGCTTGCTCGGCGCTCGCCAGCGCGTCACGAACGCCGGTCAAGCGAGTCGGCGTCAGACCGGCCGATCGCTGTAACTGGTCCACGTAGGCCCGCGCCACGACGAAGCTCGCCGGCCACGTGATCTTCTGTTGATCCTGGACGTTCTTCTCGTCGTAATGCACGAGCTTCGCCGCGTCGATCTCGTTCTGTGACAACAGACCGCTCGGCACGAGCTCGAAGATATCCAGACCGCGGGCGATCTCCGAGCTGTAGATATAGCCGTTGTACCAGTACGCCGACCACGACCCGGCGACGTACAACTGGTTCGCGTCCAATGGACCGCGATCGAAGTACGCGATCTCCCTGGGATGCGAGGCGTCCGTCCAGTCGAACAACGACACGCCGCCCTGATACCAGCCTTGCACCATGATGTCGCGACCGGGAATCGGAACCAGCGAACCATTGTGCGCGACGCAGTTTTCCGTCGTCGTCTGCGGTGCCGGGAGCTTGTAATAACTCTTGAACGCCATCTCGGTACCGGAGAGCGTGAAGATCGCGTCCGCTCCCCACTCGGGCTTGTCCGTCGTGCGGCACCGGGGCTGCGTCCCACCGCCCCATTCGTCGGTGAACAGCACCTTCGTACCGTCGTTGTTGAACGTCGCCGAGTGCCAGAATGAGAAGTTGGTATCGGCGACGGCGCCAACGCGCATCGGATGCGCCGGGTCGCGAATGTCGAGCAGCACGCCGTAGCCGCCGCACGCGCCCCCCGCCAACCCGATGGCCGGGTACACGGTGATGTCGTGACACTGCTGTGGTCCGCGCGCCGGACCTCGCGGGCCCGGTGGACGTCGCCGTGGTGCGTCTGCCGGCCGATTCGCCGCCGCTGCCGCCCGGCGCGCCGCCGCCGCCGCGGAATCAGCGGCCGTCTCACCATGCCGCACCGCCGGCGCAAGATCCGCGAGAATCGCCGGCTTGCTCACGACATGCGCCTGCTCCGGATGCGCCACGGGCACCTGAATCACCTCGATGCGGAACAACTCGCTATTGGGATCGTCCTCGGGATTCAACGCCGAGCAACCCGCGAGCTCGTTCGACGAGCGCACCGGCGCCGAGCCCGAGATGTAGACGTAGACGTTGTCCCTGTCGCTGGGGCTCGACACGACCGTGTGCGTGTGTGAGCCCCGGCACGTCTGCACCGTCTTGAGCAGCTTCGGATGGGCGATGTCGCTGATCTCGTAAATTCGAATCCCGCGCGCCCGCTCCTGGCTCACGGTGTCGACGACCCCTTGCGTCCCACAGTCCGTGCGTCCGTTGAGCGACTCGCTCGACTCGAAGAGCAGATTGTGATAGACCGAGACGTCGCTTTGCGAGCCCGGGCACACGTACGCCGTGTAGAGCGACGGCTGCCGAGGATTCGCGATGTCCCAGACTTGATAGCCGCTGAAGTTGCCCTGAATCGCGTAGTGGCCGGTGAACGCGAGGTCCGAGTTCCAGAGACGGCTGTCGCTCGGCGTACTGGGATTGATGAACGGGAGCGACGGTTTCGTCGTCGAAACGAGGCGCATGTTCCACGAAGCTTCGCCGGCATCGAACACACCGGCTTTGAGCCCGACGCGCCGATCCGGGACCGGCGCCGACGTGGACATGTCGGGCGCCGGTGCCGCGCCGCCCTCCATGCTCACCGATGAACTGGAAGTCGCGCACGCCCCGACGGCAGCGATTCCCGCGGCGACAGTTAATGACGAAAACAGCCATTCGCGTTTCACGAGAGACTCCGATGATTTGTGCGAGATCATATAGGGAGTCCCGGTCGCTCGCGAGAGCGGGCACAAAAAGGCGCCGGCGGGACTCCTTGTCCCGCCGGCGCCAAACCTCGAGGAGGTTCTATTCTCGAGGCTACTGGCTCACGAGGGTCACCGTCGCCGCGTTGCACGACGAATAGGTGATGTCGGCGAAGCCGGTGCCCTGCTGGCTGCTCACCGACACGCGAATGCGTCCGCCCGAGAAAGGTGTGAGCGACGTTCCCTCCGCAACGCCGGCGGCGCACGACGCGCTGTACAGCAGCGGATCCAGCGTCGTCACCGTGAAGCTTGCGACGCGATTGCCCTGCCGGAAGCTGAGGCCACCATTGGGCGAATAGGTGCCGTCCGGCAGCGACTGCCCGGCGGTGATCGATTGACCCTGTGCCGCCGCGAACGACGCGGTCCAGTTGATCTCGGCGTGAGCGCTGGTCAATCCGTTCACCACCGCGTCCTCTGTCCAATCTTCGGTCTGAGAGAGCCCACTCGACGCGGCGCTCACCGTGCCCGATCCGTCCCGAGCGACGTAGCCACTGCCGTCGGACCCGCTGAACGCGAGCTTGAACTGATCGAGGCCGAAGCCGAGCGCGAAGCCGACGGTTCCAGGCTCGAGATCGGTGATGTGCAGCACGCCGGTGATATCGTACGCGTTCGTCTGATCGGCGAAGTGGCACGCGGGGAGCGCGAACGTCAGGCTCCAGTTGTCGGGAATCAGATCGCCATCGGTGTCGACGGGCGGTGTCTGCGAGGCAACGCCGCACTGGGAGATATCAGTCGCGCTGGCGGACCGGCTGAAGGAGAGGCCGCGGAACATCGCTGCCGTCGATCGGGGGATGCGCGAAAAGCTTGGCGCGCCGCCGTTGGAGTTCATCACATCCGGGGCGGTGAGTTGGGCGGCGCCGCCTTCGATCTCGGCGGCGACGGACTCTCCCATCGCCTGTAGCTGCTCCGGTGTAACGTTGAGCGGTGACGTGCTGGAATCTTTGCACGAGACCAGCGCGAACGCGCCAAGCGCGAGCACGCCGGCACGCGCAAGAGTACGGCGCGAGATGGACATGGTGGGAAGGGGGCTGAGTGTAGAGCGTTTCGGGCTTGGGATTCACCCACATAACGATCGAGAACCTGCCAGGGATACGTTGATAACGACCGATATCTGCCATCGTCGAATGGCGAGCCAGTTTCTGACGACTCGCGGGCCATCTCTGGCGAGCGAGGTCGTTCAGTCGTTGGGCGCCGTTCAGGCCCAGGACTACTCCGGGGCGAAGTGGGCGTTGGGTCAGCGCACCCAAGGCGGGACCGACGCCACGATCGAGCGGGAGATCGACGAAGGCCGCATCCTCCGCACGCACGTCCTCCGCCCAACGTGGCACTTCGTTCTACCCGGTGACATTCGCTGGATGCTGGCATTGACCGCTCCGCGCGTGGAAGCCGCGACCGCGTCCTACACCCGTCGTCTCGAATTGGATCGAAAGATCTTTCGTCGCAGCAACGCGGCGCTGACGAAAGCACTGGCCGGCGGCGAATGCCTCACGCGCACCGAGCTCAAAGCTCGCCTGGTGCGCGCCCGCGTGCCGGTCCCGACGACGCAACATCTCGGCCACCTGATGATGCAGGCGGAGCTGGACGGCGTCGTCTGCAGCGGCCCGCGGCGCGGAAAGCAATTCACCTACGCCTTGCTCGACGAGCGGGCGCCACGGGCGCCGAGCCTAACGCGCGAGGAAGCGCTGCTCGAGTTGACGCGACGCTACTTCGCGACGCGGGGCCCGGCGACGCCTCGCGATTTCGCCTGGTGGTCGGGACTCACCATCGCCGACGCGAAACGCGGCATCGCGCTCGCCGGCCGCGAGCTCGAGGTGCTCACGTTAGGCGGACAGAGCTTCTGGACGGCCGCCGACGCGCCTCGCCCGCCGCGCGCGGCGCGCGTGGTCCATCTGCTGCCGAACTACGACGAGTACTTCATCGGCTTCCGCGACCGCAGCGCGATCGCCGAGCGTCTTGGCCACTCCAAGGTGGTGACGGGTGGAGACGCGCTCGTGCCACACGTGATCACGATCGGGGGCCAGTTGGTCGGGACCTGGAGGCGTGCCGTCGAGAAGACGAGGGTGGTCGTCACGCTGACGCTGCTCACGCGCCTCGGCGAGGCCGAGAGGAAGGCTGTTCACGCCGCGGTCGAGCGATTCGGGGCATTCCTCGGAAGCGCCGTCGACCTGCATGAGCAATCGTCGATCATTCGCTGAAAAGGAGGAATTGGACTCGTCGTCGGCGCCGCCATAGCGTGGCCGACTATGAGATCTGCATTCTCGTGGCTTTCGCGCGAAGCGGGGATCCGCTTTCTCGCGCGACGCAAAGCCGCCTGCTCCGTCGCCATCCTGACGATGGCCCTCGCCCTCGGCGCGAACACCGCCGTGTTCTCCGTCGTCAAGACATTCCTGCTCGCCAGCATCGGCGTCCCCGATGCGGCGCGTCTCTTTCTCATCGCGCCGGTGCGCAACCTGCCGGGACGCGGCTCGGTCGTCTTCAATGAGGCGTTTCCGAACTACGAGCTGATACGAAACACTCAACATGCCTTCGCCGCCGTCACCTGCATCAGCCAGGGCGTCGCCGGATGGGACGACCACGGCGAGTCGCGCCCGCTCCAGACGGCGCGCGTCACGGCGAGCTTCTTCGCCACGGTGCGCGTGTTCCCGCTTCTCGGACGCGCCTTCACTCCGGTGGAAGACGGACCGCCGCCGGCGCGAGTCGTCATCATCAGCAACACCTTGTGGCACTCCGCCTTCAACGGCGCGTCATCGGCGTTAGGCAAGACACTCCTGCTCAACGGCGAGCCGCACACGATCGTCGGCGTCATGCCCGCCGGCTTCACGCAGCCGGTGCCGACGGACGTCTGGCTGCCATTCGATATCTCGCCGCAGGCGCGCATCGCCGTGACAGGCGCGCGCACGCTTACGGTCTACGGTCGCCTCGCCGATGGCCTTCCGCGCGCGCGCGCCGACGCCGAAGCCGTGGACCTGACGAAACGCGCGCACGCGGCGACGTCCGACAACAAGGAATTCTGGTACGAGATGCGTCCTCTGCGTGGCGTGCTCCTCGACGGCGCCGACTCGACGGTGCTGCTCGTCCAGGCCGGCGCGGTCGTGCTCCTCCTCCTGGCCATTGTGAACCTCGCGTCGCTGCTCCTCGCCTGGGGCTTCGAACGCCGCCAGGAACTCGCCGTTAGGCAGGCGCTCGGTGCTGGACAGGGACGTGTGCTGCGCATGCTCTTCCTGCAGAGCCTCGTCGTCGTCGGAATCGGCGCGGTGTTGGGCGTTGGGACGACGCAGCTGACCATTCCCTGGCTTCGAAGCCTCGACCTCAATCAGACGCTCAGCTTCTTCACGGCGCAGATCACGCTCGATCCCGGCGTCCTCTTCGTGAGTGCCGCGGTCGCCGTGCTCTCCGGGCTTGCCGCGGGCCTCCTTCCGGCGCTCTTCGGCCGTGATACGGATCTCGCGCGCGCGCTCCAGGCGCGCGGCACCACCCTCTCGCCGGGCGCGCTCCGCTGGCAGCAACTGATGGTCGTCGTCCAGGCGGCGCTCTCCGTCGTCATTCTCGCCGCCGCCGCGCTCGTCGGCGTGAGCTTCGTCAAGCTCGTTAGGGTACCGATCGGCTTCACGCCGCGGAACCTCGTCGTCGCCCGCCTGCAGCTTCAGAGCGCGGCCTACCAGCAGGCCACGAACCGCTTGCGATTCGGTCGCGACCTGCTCGACAACCTGTCGCGCGAGCCGGAGATCGCCGACGCGGCGTTTACCTCGACGCTCCCCGTGAGCGACAACCTGTGGGGCGGTCGCTTCTTCATCGAGCTTCCCGACGGCAGCGTCAGCAATGAGCCGCTGCTCCTGCACATTCGGCGCACGTCCGAGAACTACCTGACATCGATAGGGATTCCGCTGCTCGCGGGGCGGCAGTTCACCACGCACGACGACTCCGCGTCGCCGAAAGTCGCCATTGTGAGCCGCAGCCTTGCCACGCATCTCTGGCCTAACGAAAGTGCCATCGGGCGGCGTTTCTACCGATTCGCGGGCGCGAACACACCCGCCACTCCGCTCGAGGTGATCGGCGTCGCCGGCGACGTTATGGACGCGGGGAACAGTGTGCCCCCCGGCGAGTCCGTGTACCTCCCCTGGGGCCAGGTCTCGACGACTCAGATGTCGATCGTCGTTAGGCCGAAGGCAGGGGACGCCGCTGCCTTCGCGGCGCTGCGCCGCGCCCTGCGCCGCACCGATCCCGTCGTCGCCGCGCACGACGAAGCGCGCCTCGACGCGCTCGTCTCGCAGGCCAATGCGCTCCCACGGCTGCAGAGCCTTCTCCTCCTCACCTTCGCGATCGCCGCGATCGGCATCGCCACCCTCGGCAGCTACGGCGTCATGAGCCAACTCGTGTCGACGCGCGAACGGGAGTACGCCCTGCGCCTCATCTTCGGCGCCGAGCCGTCTGAATTGGGCCGCTCGGTACTCCGCCAGCTCGCGCGCCTCACGATTCCGGGAGTTCTCGCCGGACTGGTCATCGTGGTGCTGCTGGGCGGGACGCTCAAGCGATTCGTGTTCGGTGTCGAGCCGCGGTCGGTCCTGGTGCTGGCGACGGTGAGCCTCGGCATGCTGTTCGTGGCGGTGGGCGCAACACTGCCGTCGATCATGCGCGCAATGCGCGTGGACATTCGTCGCGGCGTGAGCTGATTTGGCAGCATGCGTACTGGTGAGCGGTGTTAGCACAGCGATCGCGCTCAGCTCAGGCGCGACCAAGCTCATAGTAGCCACCGACATCAACAGCATTTGCACCGACAAAGCCGGCCCTGTCCGTACTTCACATCCTCGATCTCTCCGCCTTTCTTCAGCGCGAGAAACGACGAGACTCTCGCAATCTGCCTAACGAGTCAGCGGGAGCAGCACCCGATCATCAGATGCCGAGCAGACAAGGGATGCCGAGCGTATCGGTGTCCCCGAAGGCGGGATTCGCCCCATAGCAATTAGGCAGGTGTGAGGCTGGAGCCACGGATTACATCGCGGGGTCCCTATCGAAGGTGGAATTTTCCCTTGCGGCAGCGCATCATTGGTCGCCCAGCCCCCCAACCCTCCCAATGATGAGCCTCCTCCTCCTCCTCGCTCTCGCTCCACAACAGCCACCACAGATCCGACCGCTCGTTCCAAGTCCGAGCAAGGAACAGCAGGTCTTCGCTCCCGCTGCCGCGCGCGGCGTTCACGACCGCGCCGAGCTCGCGGCATTCCTCGACGGCATGATGACCTCGGGCATGCGCGACAAACATGTCGCCGGCGCGACGGTCGCGGTCGTGAAGGACGGCCAACTCTTTTACGCCAGCGGCTACGGCTACGCCGACGTCGCCAAGCGCACGCCGGTCAACCCCGAGCGATCGCTCTTCCGCATCGGCTCCACGAGCAAGCTGTTCACCTGGACCGCGGTCATGCAGCTCGTCGAGCAGGGGAAGCTCGATCTCGACACGGACGTCAACAAGTACATCGACTTCAAGATTCCGGCGACGTACCCGCAACCGATCACCCTGCGCAGCATCATGACCCATACGCCGGGATTCGAGGAGGATGGCCGCGACCTCATCACCGACGACACGACGAAGATGTTCAAGCTGGGAACGTGGCTCGCGACGCACATTCCCGCCCGCGTGCGACCACCCCTCACCTACTCCTCCTACTCGAACTACGCCACCGCGCTCGCCGGCTACATCGTCCAGCGCGTTTCCGGCGAGCAATACGACGACTACATCGAGAAGCACATTCTCACGCCGTTAGGCATGACGCAGACGACGACGCGCCAGCCTCTGCCGGCGCGCTTCAAGGGTGACATGTCCGACGGCTACATCTGGGCGGGGGGCGTCTACCGCCCTCAGAAGTTCGAGATCGTCAATGCGCCGCCCGCCGGCTCGATCGCCTCGAGCGCGACCGACATGGCGAAGCTCATGATCGCGCACTTGAACGACGGCAAGGGGATCCTCGCCGAAAGCACCGCGAAAAAAATGCATTCGCGCGCCTTCGGCCACGACCCGCGCCTCCCGGGCTTCGCGTTAGGCTTCTACGAGCAGTCGAGCCACGGCCTTCGCATCATCGGGCACGGCGGCGATACTCGGTGGTTCCACACCGATCTCGCGCTCATTCCGGAAGAGAAGCTCGGCGTTTTCGTCTCGTACAACACGGCGAGCGGCGGAGAGCTGAGCTTCGGACCCTTCCTCACCCAGTTCCTGGATCACTACTACCCGACGCCGCCGACCATCGTCACGCCCTCGGCCGACGCGGCGAAGGAAGCCGCGCGCATCGCCGGTGAGTACGAGTTCAACCGGCGATCCTACACGACGTTCCAGAAGGCGATGGGCCTCGCCGGCGACATCCGCGTCACCGCCGCCGACAGCGGACGCGTCATCATGCACTCGCCATTCGGCGACTCGCGCCTCGTTCCCGTCGGTCCGCTCCTGTATCGCGACGAGCTCGGCGGTGATCTCTACGCCTTTCAAGCCGACACAAAAGGTCGTATCGAGCGCGGCTTCATGGGCGCGGCACCGATGATGACGCTGGAACGCGTTCCCTTCCTGCAATCGCCCCACCTGCACTGGGTGCTGCTGGGCCTCGGGGTCGTCGTCTTCATCGGCATCCTCCTCGCCGCGCTCGGCCGATTCGTTAGGCGCCGCGTCGGCGACGACCGCCCCGACGACGCGCTGCCCGGACGGTGGCTGCTCGTCACGCTCTCGCTGCTCGATCTCGTCTTCCTCGTCGCGATCATCGTGATCGTCGGCGGCTCGGGGGGGTTGCTCAACGGTCCGCTCATCTCACTCAAGCTCGCCCTTGCGCTACCCGTCATCGCGACGGTCCTCACCCTCGCCGCGGTTTACGTTGCCGCGCGGCACTGGCGCATGAACGCCGGCACTCGAGGTGCGCGCCTTCGCTACAGCGGCGCCGTCTTCGTCGCGTTGCTCTTCACCTGGTCGCTCGCGCAGTGGAATCTGCTGGGCTGGCACATGTAAGTCAGAGATTCTCGCCGGCCGGCAGCCATGGTTTGAGGCGCTCCCGAAGGATGCGGAGCGCCTTTCCCATTTGTACCTCCACGGTCTTCACCGAAATCCCGAGTCGACTCGCGATCTCCGCGTACTTGAGACCATCGCCACGACTCAGCTCGAAAATCTGACGGCACCGGTCCGGTAGCTCCGCGATCGCCGCCTGCAGCGCGACCTCGATCTCCCCCTCGCGCGCCGCGGCATCGGTCGACGGAAGACGAGCCGTCCCGTCCATCAAATGCGGCTCGCTTCGTCTTTCGATCGCACGATGTCGCAACGCATTGAGCGTCCGATTGCGCGTCGCCTGGAGCAGATATCCGCGCACCGACTCGGTGACGTCGAGCGAGTCGCGTCGCCGCCATAGCTCCAGCATCACGTCCTGCGAGATCTCCTCGGCCATCCCTCGATCGCGCAGCATCGTCTCCGCGACGCGCACGAGCAGTGCATAGTTCGCTCGGAAGATTGCGTCGAACGCGCTCGTCTCTCCTGCCCTGAGGCGGGCAAGCAGTTCGCGATCGTCTACTTCGGACGTGGTCGACACGAATCCTGTATACTCTGGAGGACAGCCGCCGCTTCGATAAGGGGACACAACGCCTCACGTGTCCCTAACACAGCCATATGAAAAACAACCCTTCGACACCCGACCAGCCGCGACTCCCCTACGATTGGGAGGCTCTCGCGCGCTATCTCTCCGGCGAGTCCTCGCCCACCGAGTCGGAACAGATCGCCCACTGGCTTGCCCAGCACCCGGCTGATTCGGAGCTGGTTGCGGCGCTCGACAAGGCGATGGCGAATCTGGCATTGCAAGATGCCTCCGACGTCGACGTCGAAGGCGCGCTGAGCCGAATCGTGGCGAAGCGGGACGCGCCCGTCTCCATCCTGCCACATAGAACGCAATTCCATAGACGGACCAGGTCGCCGTGGATGGCCGTCACTCTGCTTGCTGCCGCTGCGGTCGTCATTTTCGCGGCCCGCGCCGTGCTTCAACAGAAGGGGGGAGCCAACGGTTCGGCGGCGACCGGCGGTACTAGTTCTCGGACGTTCGCGACCGCAGTCGGCAAGCGCGACTCGCTGCGTCTCCCCGATGGCGTTCGGGTGATCCTGGGCCCCGCCAGTCAGTTGATTGTCGCCGCGAATTACGGCCAGCAGATGCGAGAGGTCGAGCTGCATGGTGAAGCCTACTTCGACGTCGTGCACGACACCACGCGTCCGTTCGTGGTCCGCGCGGGCAGCGCGACGATTCAGGACGTCGGTACCACCTTCACGGTCCGAAGCGACGGCGTTGCACCCGTGCAGGTGGTCGTGACCTCGGGCTCCGTCTCGCTGCGTTCCGGTGTCGGCGCCGACAGTAGTGCGGTGTTGGGTGCGGGGGACGTGGGCACCACGCGTCCGGACGGGCGCGTTGCGGCGCAGCATGGCGCTTCTACGTCGTCCTACCTTGCGTGGATGCGCGACAGTCTCGTGTTCCGTGAGGCGCCGATCGCCGAGGTGAGCAGTGATCTGCGTCGCTGGTACGGCGTCGTCCTTCAGGTCGACGACTCGTCGCTCGCTCGCCGGCACCTGACGATGACCTTCGCCGGCGATCCCCTCGATCGCGTCCTTCGCGTCATCGGCCTCCAGCTCGGCGCCGAGGTCGAGCGTCGCGGAGATAGCGCCATCGTGCGTCCTTCGAGCCGGAGCGCGCGAACGCAATGACCTTCGGTTCCGGCGCGCGGACGAGAAGTCGCCGACTCCTCGTTCGCGCGGCATCGCTTGTTCTCATGGGCACACCGGCTCTGGCGCGCGCCGAGCCGGCGTGCGCCAGCCCATCGGCGCGCGAGTCGCGACGTTGGCCGGCGCCCCTCGACCGACTGGTCACGCTGCACAACCGTGACCTCGCGCTCCGAGACGCGCTCGACCGGCTTGCGGCCGCGGCGCGCCTTCGGCTTTCGTACTCGTCCGAGCTGTTGACGCTCGACCGGCGCGTGTGCGTGGCGTACGACTCCGTCGCCGCCGGCTCGGTGTTGGCGGATCTCATCGACGGCAGCGCCGTCACTCCGGTCGTCGCCGGTGACGACCAGGTCGTTCTCGCGCCGGCAGCGCGGAGCGCGGCGCTGCCGCCGCCGCGACAGACGGTCAACGTGCTCGATCGTGTCGTCGTCACCGGCAGCGCGATCGGCGGCGCCCAGCGCGGCCTCGTCTCAGCGGTAACGGTCATCGACCGCGCGCAGCTCGCGCGGCAAGGCAGTGGGGTCCTTTCACAAACGCTAAACGGCAGCGTCCCTGGACTGTGGCTCTGGGATCAGGCGCCGTCCAGCTTGTTGGCGCAATACGGCAGCCTGCGCGGGGCGAGCTCGTTCCAGGTCAGTTATCCAAAGGTCTACATCGACGGCATCGAAGTCGCGAATCCGCTCCTCCTCACCGAGCTGAGTCCCGACGCCGTGGATCGCGTCGAGGTCATCCGCGGACCACAAGGCGCCGCGCTGTACGGAGCCGACGCGATCGCCGGCGTGATCAACATCGTCATGCGGCACGACAACGGTAACGGCAGCGCCGTCGCGCAGCTCCGGAGTACGGCGGGAGCGACCCACAGCGCGTACGCGGCGCGTCCGGTGCTCGTGCAGGAGCACACCGTTGATCTGCGCGGCGGAAGTCCGCTCCAGTCCGCGGCGCTTTCGCTCACGCTCGGCAGCGTCGGCTCGTACATGCCCGGAGCACAGAGCCGCGACGCGCGTGGCGACGCAGGTTTCCGCGTCATCGGGTCGCGCACCGTGCTCACGGGCACGGCACGATTCTACGCGAAGAACGCCGGCGCCGGCACCAGTCCGCTCGTCGCCGCGACGAGCTTGCCGCAGCTTGCCGAGTCGGCGATGGACCACGATCCCTGGCACATGAGCGGCCAGCGCGATCTCGGGACACGCACGATGGCGCGCGACGCCACGGCGAGCTCGCAATCGGTGCGCGAGTATACGTTAGGCACGACGGCGACCCTCACTGCCAGCGACCGCTGGACGCACGCGCTCACGGTCGGCGTCGACGGCTATCGCCTCTCCGGCAACGCGGCGGAGGCGCCGACGCCGATCCCCTCGGCGATCGACTCGGCGCTGAGCGCGGCCCGCGGCAGCGCTGACCGAGCCACCGTTCGTGCGAGCACCGTCGGCCGATTCGGATCGGCCGAGGGCGCCGCGGCCACGACGACCTTTGCCGCCGAGTACTCCGCGCTGCAGCAACGCACGGCGAACGACGGCACCCTACCGTTAGGCATGACTGCCGGCGACTACGCGGGGTGGCAAAGCAACACCGGCATCGTCGGTCAGGTGGATGCGTCCTGGCGTGGCGCGCTGTACGCAACCGGCGGTCTCCGCCTCGAGCAAAACGACGGCCTCGCGGCGACGACCGGACTCGCGAGCCTCCCAATGCTGGGCGGCGCGGCGGTTCATGAGTTTGGCCCGGTCACGACCAAGCTGCGTGCGTCATACGGGAAGGGGATTCGCCCCGCGGGCACCGAATTGCGCGCGTCATGGCTGGTGCGGCAGTCACTCACGCAGAAGAGCCTCGCTCCAGAGGAGCAATCGGGCCTCGAAGCGGGCTTCGACGCGTTCGTCGGACGCTTCGCGTTGCATCTCACCCGCTTCGATCAGTACGCCTACAACCTCATTCAGCCCGTCGCGATCGCGTCGACGCTCACGCCAAACCCGACCGACGCCAGCTCGAGTCGACTGATGTACGCTCTCCAGAATGTCGGAGAGATCACGAATCGCGGTTGGGAGCTCGAGAGCGCGCTTTCGGCAGGAGCGCTCTCCTTGTCCGGTACGGTCTCGCTCGTCGACAGCCGAGTGCGACGACTCGCGGACGGCTATACCGGTGACCTGCGGCCGGGTGATCGGATGCTCGCCGTTCCCACCTGGAGCGCCGGCCTAACGAGCACGTGGACAGCTCGCCGCTGGTCGGCGTCTCTCACCGCGACCCGCGCGGCCGATTGGCTCAACTATGACGGGCTCGCGCTCTCCGCGGCGTCTGTCACCGCGTCGCATCCGATCGTCGGCGTGCAACTGCGCGACTACTGGCGCTCGTACGCCGGGGTCACTCGAATCGACGCATCCGCGTCTCGGCAGCTCTACCGCGTGCTCACCGTCGTCCTCACCGGCCGCAATCTGCTCGATGCGCAGCGCGGGGAGCCGGACAATGTGACGGTGGTGCCGGGGAGAACGCTCACCGCCGGGCTGCAAGCGAAATTCTGAGAGGTGCCGGGTGCCAGGTGCTCGGACGTTCCAGCACCTGGCACCTGGCACCTAACGCCTCACGAGCACTTGAGCCGTCCAAACGGCAGCGGCAGCGTGCAGTTCTTCGTCGTGCCGTTCTTCGTGATCACCACCTGCGCGGTCGAGGAGCCGTCGAAGGTCACGACTTCCGTACGCGAGCGCGACACCGGCGCGTTGGTGCCGAGGGTGAGCGTCGCCTGCATGATGCGCGTGATCGTCCCCGCGGTCGGGAACGTCGGGTGATTGTCCATCAGCGGGATGATGAGCCCCTTGACCGTATCGGCCACGAGACGCATTGCCGTGAACTTCGTTCCGTCCTTCGTCGTGCCCGACGTGGACTCCGTACCCTTCGAGCCGCCGTCCACCGAGCGCTGCGTGCTGCCGGGGGCGAGCCCGCCGACCGTTCGGTCGCTGCTGTGCGCGACAGTCGACGTGTCCATCTTGTCGTGACGGACCACCGTCCCGCTCACATCAACCTTCACATTGATCGTGTCAGTCTTGTTGTTCGGGAATGGCTGCACCGCGCCTGTCGCATCCACGAACGCGAACGACCGCGAAATCGTGAATGGGCCGCGTGTCGCATCATCACATGTCACGCGACCGGTCGTGCTCGAGAAACTGCAGTTAAAGAGGAAGTAGCCGAATCCGAAGGGACCGTGGTCGAAGCCACGACCGAAAGCAGCGCCACCAAAGAACTCGGGTCCCATCCCGCCGCCCATCATGTTGCCGTCATCGTGGGCGCTACGGTCAGGCATCCAGGGCTCGCCGTCATCCGAGTTGGCGCTGAATGTGTTTTCGGTTGAGCTGAAGCCCGCAGGCGTCGAGAGGAATGCAGCGGTAAGCTCCTGCGACGCGACCGAAGAAGGCGCCGGTGACGTTGAGGAATCCGAACACGCCGCGATGAACAAGAGCGTGCCGGCGGCGGCAAGGATACGGACGGGGGAAAGTCTCATGATTTGTCTCCGATCTGCGGTACCCGCGTTGGCCCGGTTTTCAAACAAGACACGCAGGCTGCGATCGACCCCACGCGATCTCGCGGCCTGTGCGTGATCTACCCACTCTCGTCGCGTGAGTTAGTCGCGCCGCCAAATTCGCGCGGTGACGATTCTCACACTCGTCGGCTTCTTAACATTCCTTAGCGTAGGATTGGACAGATGCGCGGCGCTTTTGTTAACACGCCTCCCGTCACGCCGACGCGACGGGCTACTCGATGAGGCAGCCAAGGTGATTCGGATCATCCGCTCCCTCTTCGGCTAACGCTCCGCGATGCCTGAAAGCAGAGTCATCTGTGGTACCTGCAGCCAATCAGCTTCACTATTGACACCACTATTGTACCACTACTACAATCCGAAGTCGCATTCACGGGAGTGGCCATGCGCATCGGGGACTTCGCTGTCGAGGTTGTGCCGCGGGGCAAGGGCATCGGCGTTCGAGAGGTGGGATCGGGACACGTGCTTGCGAGGCCGGGCCAGGTGTATGCGCTTCGCCTGCGAAATTCGGGACCGCTCCGCTGTGTCGCGGATGTATCCATCGACGGTCGTGTCGTCACCGCGGGCGGTTTGGTCCTCGAGCCGTACTGCACGGAGGAGCTGGAGCGACCGATCTCACCCGATGAGGACGGACGCTTCACCGTCGTCGCCGAGGGCGATGAGCGCGTGTTCGGTCCGGACGGGGGTCGCGACAATCCAGATCTCGGATTGATCGAGGTGCGCTTTCGCCGTGAGCTGCCTGGAGGTCGAGGTCCGGATCGCGCCCGGCCGCTGCCGCCGGCCATCAGCGAGCCAATCGGCCGCTCACGCCTGTCTCGGCTGACGCCCGACATCGCGGGCTTATTCCGCCGGTCCGACACCCCGCCCTCGCGCGCCGAAATCAAGTCCTTGCTGCTCGGCCGGGACGCCGCGCCGGCGGAACCGTCGAGGCCATCCAAGGAGGACCTCGCACTTGACGATGGCTCCCTCGACGCCGTCGAGCGGGCCGCCGGCACCGGCCTCACAGGACACTCCGCACAGCGTTTTGTGCCGACGCAGCTCGGCCCACTCGAGCGCGAGGCGACGGTGATTCAGCTCCGTCTCGTGATCGCGAGCGTCGAGGCGATCGAAGCCGCGAGCTCGCTCGTCAACGAGCAGCGCGCGCCCGAGCGGCCGGCCGCCCGGCCGTAATTTCATGGCGAGCGAGCGTCCACCCGTCCGTGCGCGTCGCACCGTCCCGAGGCCGGCCGATGCAGCCGCGCCCCTGCGCGCCGCGGCACGCGTCGAGGCGGTACGTGAGGTCGAGCGCGAGTTGGACGACTGGCGCGCGCGCGCGTTGCCGGACCCGTCGATGCCGCTCGAGGCGGACGACGTCGCGCGACTCGTCGGCGACTGCCTGGCCTCGCTCGGTCTCGACGAAGCCGCGGCGTCCAGCTTCTCCGTGAATACGGTCCACTTCTATCGCCGCAAGGAGATTCTCGACGCGCCGGAGGGTCGGACCTCGGCGGCGCGCTACGCGGTGCGCCATCTCTGGCAGGCGGTCGGCGCGCGCCTTGCCGGGCAGCTCGGGCTCCTGACTCTCGCCGAGGCGCGCGAGGCCATGGCGGGACGTAGCGAGAGTGTACTACTCGCTTTCGTCGCCGAGCGCGTGCTCGACGCGCGCGCGCGCCAGTCGGCGCGGCGGTCGGCCGCGCCGGTGGTGTTGGCGCGTCCTCTGGTGGCGGCGATGCGAGAGAGCCTAACGACGGAACAGCCCCGGCCGATGCCTAACGTCGCGCGCCGCCCGGCGGGAGGGGGAACCGAGGCCATCGTCATCTCGCTGCCGGGTGACGCGTGGTGCGTCGTGCCGGCAGCTCACGCTGCGCATCGCTCCGCGTCCGCGGCGCGCGCGCTCGGCCGCGCGCTCGCCGAGGCGTTCCTCGCGTCCGACGAACCATCCGACTCCTGAGATCCAAATGCCGACTCTGCATCTGCCGTATATCATCGAACGGTCCAACCGCGGTGAGCGAACGTACGACATCTATACGCGTTTGCTCATGGACCGGATCATCTTCCTCGGCTCGGAGATCAACGATGACGTCGCGAACATCATCATCGCGCAGCTGCTCTTTCTCGAGGCCGACTCGCCGGGCAAGGACATCCAGCTCTACATCAACTCCCCCGGCGGCGACGTGTCGGCTGGTCTCGCGATCTACGACACGATGCAGCACCTCTCGTCCGCGGTCTGCACGATCTGCATGGGGATGGCGGCGAGCATGGGGTGCTTTCTTCTGGCGACGGGACGGAAGGGGAAGCGCAGCGCGCTCCCCCACGCGCGCATCATGATGCACCAACCTTGGGGCGGCACGGCCAAAGGCACCGCATCGGACATCGAGATCGCCGCGAAGGAGATCCTCTACATGCGCGCGAAGATGTTCGAGCTGCTCGGCAAGCACACCGGCCAGCCGCTCGAGCGAATCGAGCGCGAGTTCGACCGCGATCACTACATGTCCGCCGAGGAGGCCAAGCGGTACGGCATCATCGATCAGGTGGTGGAGAAACAGAGTGAGATCCTGACGGTTGCGGCGATCGAGAAGAGTGCCTGACTGAGATTCTCCGAACAGTGGCGCTCAGGAGTGATCCGGTCCATTCGAGTCATTCGTGATCACTGCTTTGGCCGGCCGCGATCTGGACTCGGTGCGAGCATGCCAGCTCCTCGCTTCATCCGCGCGGAAGGGATAGTTTCGCCTACATGTCCATCATTCGTACCGGGGCTGCCCTGGCGGTGTTATCCCTCGTCGGTGTGTCATCGGCGCCGCGGCTCGACAACCGGCTCGCCCGCACGCCGCCGATGGGCTGGAACAGCTGGAACCACTTCGCCTGCAACGTCAGCGAGCAACTGATCGAGGAAGAGGCGGATTCCATCGCGGCGAGTGGGATGCGCGACGCGGGTTACCGCTATGTCGTCATCGACGACTGCTGGCAAACGGCGCGCGACGCGCGCGGCGTGATCGTCGCCGACAGCGCGCGCTTTCCGCACGGGATCAAGGCGCTCGCCGACTACGTACACGCGAAGGGACTCAGGTTCGGCATCTACACCGATGCCGGGACCAAGACCTGCCAGGGCCGGCCGGGAACGCTCGGACACGAGGAGCAGGACGCCCGCACCTATGCGGTGTGGGGTGTGGATTACGTGAAGGAGGACTGGTGCAACGCGTCGCATCTGGTCGCGCCGACGCAGTACGCCAGGTTCCGCGACGCGCTCGCCCACTCGGGGCGACCGATCGTGTTCAGCATTTGCGAATGGGGCTCGAACCAGCCATGGGACTGGGCGCCCGCGGTGGGCAACCTCTGGCGCACGACCGACGACATCGAGGACAAATGGCCCTCGATGCTCGCCAACCTCGATCAGAACGGCCAACACGCGAGCGTCGCCAAACCCGGCGCCTGGAACGATCCCGACATGCTCGAGGTCGGCAATGGCGGGATGACGGACGACGAATACCGCGCGCACTTCAGTCTCTGGGCGATCATGGCGGCGCCGCTCATCGCAGGGCACGATGTGCGGACGATGTCGCCGGCGACGAAGGAGATCCTGCTCAACCGCGAGGTGATCGCCGTCGATCAGGATTCGTTAGGCAGGCAGGGGATGCTGGTCTCGTCGGGGCCCCCGGATCTGCAGGTCTGGTCCAAACCCCTCGCCGACGGCTCGCGAGCTGTCGCACTACTCAACCGCTCGTCGTCCCCGGCGAAGATCACCGCGTCCCTGTCGCGCATCGGGCTACACGCCGATTCCGCGACCGTCCGCGACCTGTGGGCCCACGCCGATCGCGGACGCGTCGGTCGCGCGTACTCGGCCGAGGTGCCCGCTCATGCTGTTGTGATGGTACGAATGCGTTGAGCGCAGCGCGCTGAGCGTGGGCTCTACGCGTTCACCGCCGGCTCCGCTCTGGTGGCGCCCGATCGTGCGCGCAGCCACAAGAGCCAGAGCACGAGCGGCGGAATGCCGATCCAGAGCGCGGCCGTGAATGCGTGCACCGAGCCGGACCAGGTGACCTTGCCCAGCTCCTTCACCGTGAGACTGAACACCGAATTGCCGAAGCTCGCGTTGACCTCACCGCGCGACCCATCGCGCGTCGCGCTCAGGATCGCGGGAATGGCTGGCCCCAACGCCACAATCAGAAGCCCGGCCCAGTAGGCGCCCCAGCCGACCAGGAGATGAGTTGGACGCCAGCGAGAGAGAGAAAGGAAGCTCATTGTCGCGGAGGGTGAGACCGCTGGTGACCCGGGACTAGTGCTGGTCACATCGCGCATCCACAACTCTGTGATACGCCGGCCGGCGAAATGTGTTTCCGTCGTCGCGCGGCCGGTAGCGGACCCGGCATCGACGGTGTAGCGTCAGCCGCGCCAACCGAACCAACTGTCGATGGAGGCCCGATCGTGCGACCGCGCTCACTGCTCATCCTCGCCCTGCTTGCCGCCATCGCGCCGCCGGCCCGCGCTCAAGATGCCGACCGCTCCGCGGTGCTCGCGACGGTACAGAAAGTCTTCGACGCCATGCGGACGCGTGACACCGCGCTCCTGCGCCAGGCGTTCGATACGTCGGCTCGCCTCGCCGGCGTCTCGTCGCGCGGCACGCCGGCTGTCCGCCTAACGACACCGGCGGCCTTCGGCGCGGCGATCGCGTCCGCGCCCGCCGGCGACGTCTGGAACGAGCGCATCTGGGACCCCGAGGTGCGCATCGACGGCGACTTGGCGCAGGTGTGGGCCTATTACACCTTCCACCGCAACAAGGCCTTCAGCCATTGCGGCGTCGACGCGTTCATGCTCCTCAAGGTCGGCAGCGAGTGGAAGATCACCCAGCTGGCAGACTCGCGGCGCACGACCGGCTGCACTCACACCGAGTCGTAAGGCGCAGAGGGCTGCTGGTAGAGGGTAGAGGGTTGCGGGTAGAGGGTAGAGGGTGGCGGGTAGAGGGTAGAGAGTGGAGGGTTGCGGGTGGAGGCGTAGAGCGCGTCGTACTACCGTCGACCCTCTACCCTCTACCCTCTACC
>DATBHD010000106.1:0-1675 GCA_036557635.1 Gemmatimonadaceae bacterium | reverse complement strand
CATTGGGCCGAGCATTCCGGTCGAATCGATGCGTCGAGCATACCAATCGAGGATGCCACGGATGCCCGCCAGGCGCTCGCGAACGAACGGCACGTCGTTTCTGTGCATGTGGTAGTCGTGCACCATCGCGACGTAGATCAGTGAGAACGGCGGGATCAGCTGCATGACCTCCGACGGATAGCGGCTCTGGGTGATGCCTTCTGGCAGCCGCGATGCGTCGAAATGCTCGATCGCCTGCCGCATCAATCGGTCGTCGCCGGCGACGTAGAGCGAAATGAGCGCCTGCACGCGAGTATCGCCGATATACTGCAACTGCTCGTAGTACGGCGTATCCATGTACGTCTCGTACGCGCCGAGGCGAGCGCCATTCCAGTTCATCTTCCAGACGTCGTCGATCCATGGCTGATCGCTGGCAAACCGGCCGCGCTCTTGAAACGGATACGCCGTGAAGATCGCGTGCAGATCGTGGACCTGAAGGGCATCGTCGGCGGTCTCGACGTCCAGTTGCACATAGCGATACGATCGCCAGTAGAGTGTTCTAAAGCGTCTGCGCTGGCCGCCGTCGGGACGGAAGACGTCGTGCACGCCGCGGATCGTCTTGCCGTCGATGTCGTTGCGATTCCCCTTTTGGCCATTGGCGTCGACGAGCGCCTCGGCATACGTCAGCGTGACGGTGCTGCCCGCACCGCCGCTGACCTCGAGCACTGGATACGCATTCGTCGTGTGCCCCTGATCGAGTAGGACACTCGCCTTGGTATTTGGGGGAATGACGACATCGCGACCGCCGCGCACGAAGTCGTCGTTCGCTTGGGCACCGCCGGCGCGCCGCACTCGCGCGAATCGCACCGGCGTTTCTTCCATCGCGGGGATGTTGCGCGGCGTCAACTGCCAGCCCGACGCTTCACCGCCGTTGGGAACACCACGGAGTTGAAGCCGGCCGAGGACGACGGCTCCGCGCGGAGCACCGCGACCGCCACCGGATGGCGCGGCCACCGTGACCCAGGCGGAATCGTTGTATTCGGCGCTCTCCCATCCCCATGGGTATAGTCGACCATCGAGCAACTCGCTCGGCGCCGCGGCGTAGTAGCCACGCACGTCGTTGTTCGCCGAACGGAACGAGTACGCGCTATCGACACGCAGCTTCCATCCCGGTCCACTGTTGACGATCGCTGCTTCGCGCTCGCTGTCGCCTTGCAGGAGGAAGCCGGTTCGGTAACTGTGCTGCGCGAGGGGATGCGTCGCGCCCCAGGTCCACACGAGCGCGGCGATGACGTTGCGACCGGCGTGAAGCTTCGGCGCGAGATCCACCGTCTCGTAGCGCCAGTGCATCACGTCCGATCGCTGCGGCCCGGATGCAACCTCTTCGCCGTTGACGTACAGTCGATAGCGGTTGTCGGCCGACACGTGAACGACGAAGCGATCGGGTTTGGCCGGAAGCTCGAGCGTGCGTCGTGCGTGAAAGACGATGGAGGAGTCACCGCGAACGCCGGCAGGCGCAATCCAACTCGCGACGGGCGCGCCCGAGAACACGCGAGCTTGGCCCTGTGCGACCGACGCGAGAAGAGCAAAGGCGGCAAGCGTTATGCGAGACATCTTATTTCGGGATCGGCGTGCGTGTCGGCGAAGAGCAAGCCAGCCACTCTCGCGGGGACTCGGTTCGCGCGTTTGTCGCCCG
>DATBHD010000105.1:0-1580 GCA_036557635.1 Gemmatimonadaceae bacterium | reverse complement strand
GGACACGGTCTCTTCTTTTCTCGAGTAGGGCGAGTATTTGTCGATGTAGGCGGATATTTGCCTACGATCGCCGCTGTTGACGGCGGCGAGAAACTCAGTGAACAGCCGGCGGACACGCGTGTCCTGCGAGGCAGTGGAACTTGGAGTCGTCTGGCCACCCAGAATGAAAGGAGTATTTGAGATTGCCGTGTCCGGGCGACGTCGGGCCGCAGTGATTATCATGGGACGAACGGCCTGTCCATCGACCATAACGTAGGTGTAAACGGAATCGCTCGGTACATTCGTCAGTCGAGACGCGTTGGAAGTCGGCTCGGCACGCCGAAACACGCACGCCATCCGAGCCATGCCCCCCGAATCGAAGCGCCACCGCGGCACCACCGCGCGAACGGCATCGGTGAAGGCCGAGTCCGTCGACTCGATGATTTGAATCGTCGCACTGTCAGCGACACCGCGGGAGTCAGTCGCGAACCGAAGCGTGACGTATCCCTCTGTACCGCTCTCGAGCAGGCGCTGAGGGTATCGTGGAGGCGGATTGCCGGGGAGCGGCTTGGGATCGGCGCGCGTCGGAAGCGATGCCTCGGTGATGTGTAGGTCGGCGAATGTTGTCGGTGTGAAACGAACGGGAGGCATCCCGCTCACTCTTGGAAGCACACGCGACCCTGCAGGCGACATCGGCTCGCCGGGGGGAATGGCGAGTGGTGTGACCGACGTCGCGGTCACGTGCGGACTCGTCGCGGTAGTTGCCAGATGTCTAATCGGCAGCGCGATCGGGGCCGGCCGCGGCGTCCACGCCGCAGTCGTGAGCACGACGATCGCGATCGCGGCGAACGGAATGGACGAGGCAAGCGGACGGCTGCGGGTGAGAGTCGTCATGGCATCGATCCTTGCTTCGAGGTGAGAACCTGGTTCGGTGAGGCCGGCCGCATTGGGCAGCGGCGTCGCATGACGTTCGCTGACGGACAGCAGCATCAGTCCGTACTCGCGACGCCGGCCGAGCGCGCGAAGGACGCGCGCGTCGCAATCGATTTCGATCGTGAGGCGCAGGCGACGCGCCATCCAGCCGAGCGCCGCGTTCCACGGAAACAGGGCGAGCAGGACTGCGGCACCGAAGAGCACTCGCGAATCGCCCGCGTTGAGATGCTCGAGCTCGTGACGCAGCAGGAGCTCGCGGGTCGAGCGGTCGGCCTCGAGCGACCAAGCGGGGACGACGATGCGAGGCTGCAGGACGCCGACAACCGCAGGCCCAGTGTCATTCGCAACGAGCACGCGCCCGATTTCTGTGTCGCTCTCACGCCATTCGCGGCGCATCAGCGACATGCGTGTCACCGCGTGCATCAGTAATGCGATGCAGGCGAGCGATGCGAGCAGCCACGCACGCCACACCCATGGGTCTGCGGCGTGAATCATCGCCGATCCCTGTGAGACGAAGCGATCTCGCCGCGTTTGCCGCTCTAAGACGGGGATTGCAGCCGGAGTGTTCGAGGCCCGAACTGGCGCGACGACGCGAATGCCGGCCACGGACGAAGGAGCCACCACCGCGCGCGGCTCAACGGAACGCGAGCGCTCGGGCGCCAGCGCCA
>DATBHD010000104.1:0-2869 GCA_036557635.1 Gemmatimonadaceae bacterium | reverse complement strand
CTCCGAGCCAATCTGCTTCATCGTGGCTTCGCCGTAGTAGTAGAGCGCGATCACTTTGCGCTCGCGCGGGGGCAGCGATCGAATGGCCGCGCGAATGCGGTCGCGGACCTCGCGCTCCTCGTACGCGCGATCGGGTGACGGGGGTTCCGACGGAACGAGCGCCGCCGGCAACATCGAGCCGTCAAGATTCTCACCGGCGGAGAGCGGGGACGTGGATTCGATGGTGTTGATGCGGACGATGGTCCTGCCGAGACGCGTCTCGTCCGAGCCGATGCGGGCGGCGAGATCCGCCAGCGAGGGCTCGGCGCCCAGCTCGCGTCGCAGCTGCTCCCGCGCGGCCTCGAGCTCCCGTCGCTGCCGCCGGACGCCGCGCGGCCAGGCGTCGCGCCGCAGCGCGTCGATCATCGCGCCGCGTACCCTCCGCTCCGCGAACGTTTCGAACTTGATGCCGCGCGCCTCGTCGAACCGGCAGGCGGCGTCGATGAGGCCGAGCATGCCGTCCTGGACGAGATCGCCGAGCTCGATCGAGTGCGGCATCGAAGAGGCGACGCGCCTCGCGAGTGATTCGACGAAGGGCAGGCCGGCGGCAATGCGTTCACGCTGACGGGCGATGAGGGGCTGACGCTGCATGGGTCTCCTTTTGTTGGCGGGGAAGCCCAAGGGCAACGCGGGTACCAGCGCGGGAGGAGGCGAATCGCGCCATTGATCTCAGCCGTATGAGAGGACTTAAGTCGATGGTGCAGTGTCAGTTAGTTGCGTGCAGCAGCGGGCAGACGCTGGAGTAACCGGAACGGATAGACTGTCAATATTTTGGCTGTTTGACAGCTTGGCTGTCGGAGTTTTGACGATTTGAATGACGGGTGTCGGGCCGGCTCAGGAGTCAGCGCGCGGCCGGGTCGGGGTCTGACCCCAAATTGAGGCAAGCCGCCGCCCGCGGGGGTCTGACCCCAACGCAGACAACTGGCTCAGAATGAGAAGGTTACAAATCGGAGTGCTGGCGGATCTCGCGCGCGGTCGCCATCGCGTCGAGCACGCTGGCGACGACTTGTGCCGCGCGGGCGCGGGCCATCTCGTCGGCGGACTTCGCTTCGAGCAGCTCCGCGTTCGCGAGGATGATCCCGAGCTGGTTGTTCAGGCGATGGAAGAGCAGGCCCAGATCGCGGGGCCCGTCCGCCGATGCGCGCGGGCGATCGTCGGTTGCCGGCATCATGAGGCTTCGGGTCGCGTCAGGTCGTGCGCTCGGCCGGGCTCGCGCCACAGCGTATCGACGAAGATTCTCACCGACCCGCCCGCCGTGCGCACGTACTCGACCTTGCCGCTCGCAATCCAGTTGTAGATGGTGCGACGGCTGACGCCGACCAGCTCGCATGCCTTCATGATGGAAATCGTTTTGCGATCGATCATCATTGCTTCTTCAGCCTTCCGGGTCGTCCGGCTCTCGGTCTGTGCCATGCGGTCCAGTGCCTCGTGGGCTTGAGGTTCGAGAGTGTTTATCGGAAGCGCGACGGCCTGTCTGTAGTACCGCCGCCCAAACCGTCGTTGACCTGCCGCAGGGTGGGTGTCAAAATACCGGCGCGCGACTAAATGCCTGAAAACGCGAAACATCTGCTGCTCGTTGACGATGAGGTCGCGCTCCGCGAAGCGATCGCCGAACGCCTCGGCGACCACGGATTCATCGTCGAACAGGCGTCGAGCGGCGAGCAGGCGCTCGCGCGACTGGCGGATTTCGCGTTCGACATCATCATCACGGATCTCAGGCTTCCCGGGGTCGACGGCCGCGCCGTGCTCGACGCCGCGCGCGAACGGTATCCCGACATCATCGCGATCATCATCACCGGCTTCGGCACCGTGAAGGACGCGGTGAACGCCATCAAACAGGGCGCCACGGACTTCATCACGAAGCCGTTTCAGTTCGACGCGCTGCTCCACGTCCTGAGTTCCGCACTCGAGCAGCGTCGGCTGCGCTCGGAAAACGCGTACCTGCGATCGCAGCTCGAGGACCGCTACCGGATCGACGGCCTCGTCGGCCGCAGTCGCGCCATGCGCAACCTCTTTCAATTGCTCGAAACCGTCGCGAGCACGTCGAGCACGGTGCTGATCACGGGCGAGACCGGAACGGGAAAGGAGCTCGCGGCGCGGGCGATCCACCACAACAGTTCCCGGCGCGCCAGCCGTTTCGTCGCGCTCAACTGCAGCGCGATTCCCGAAACCCTGCTCGAAGCGGAGTTGTTCGGCCACGTCCGCGGCGCCTTCACCGGGGCGGTCGGTTCCCGCCAGGGGCGTCTCGAACAGGCGCACAAGGGCACGCTGTTTCTCGACGAGGTGGCGACGATGAGCCCGGCGCTGCAGGCCAAGCTGCTGCGCGTGCTGCAGGAGCGCGAGTTCGAGCGCGTCGGGGATTCGCACACGGTGAAAATTGACGTGCGGATCATCGCGGCCACGCACTCGGATCTGTCGAAGATGGTCGCCGAGACGTCGTTCCGGGAGGATCTCTACTACCGGCTCAATGTGATTCCGGTCCAGCTCCCGCCTCTGCGCGAGCGCCGCGAGGACGTTCCGCTCCTCGTGCAGCATTTCCTGCAGAAGCTCGGCGCCGAGCAATCCCCCCCGCGCATCGTGACGATGTCGCAGGAAGCGATGCGGCGGCTGATGGCGTACGCGTGGCCCGGAAACGTCCGTCAGCTCGAGAATGTGGTCGAGCGCGCGCTCGCGTTCAGCCAGGGCCGTTCGCAGATCGAGGTGACGGATCTCGGTGCCGAAGTGCAGGCCATGCCGTCGACCGCTGACGGCTCCGATGCCTGGTTCCCGGACGAAGGGATCGATCTCGAGCGCTACATGGAGGGGGTCGAGCTGACGTTGATCAAGCGGT
>DATBHD010000103.1:0-19113 GCA_036557635.1 Gemmatimonadaceae bacterium | reverse complement strand
CTCCGACTCGACCTACTACACGACCGGCACGAATCTCGTGACCCGCAACGGCTTCAAGAACTCGTCAGGCGTCGGCGTGCCGGCGGTGACGACGGGCGCCGGCTTCTGGCAGGCGACCGTGACGCACAGCCAGCTGGCTGGCGCGACGTGCGGTATCGGCGTCAACACGACGAACCCGATCATCACGACGGCGGGCGACGGCGAACCGAGCTGCTACGTCCCGTAATGCGTGACGCGTGACGCGTGCCGCGAGCGCAGAACATGAACAGCCCCGTGGACTCTCTCCCACGGGGCTGTTTCTTCGTTCATACCCAGTCGAAACGGTGTGTCTGCTTGAAACGCTAGAAATTCCGCCATCGCCGAGCAATCTTAGCGCGCCATCCGGGACGCCAACGGCCGTTGGTCGTGTCATCGTGGCGTCAGCTACGAGACGCTAGTCTATGCCCTTATGCCGATTCGACGCCGGTGTGTCTGAGGGTTCCGCGGCCTCGCCGTGAGCAAGGTTGGAGGGGGAGGGGCAGGGTCGGTGCAGGCTCTGGACGCGGCGACACGCCGGTTTCGCGCGGACGGGCAGACGTGGACTGTGTACGAACTTCCCCGCGTGGCGCTCGTCTTGGAGGCGGAGCTCGACGAGCGACACGTCTGCGGATACCCGCAGAACTGGCGCACACTCGACGATGAGGCGTTGTATACGCTCGCTGGGGGCGCGAGCTAACGGCCGGCGAGGCGGGCGCCATCGCCCGGCGCCGTCGGGCCGTGCCGCGGCGAAGCGACGTACCGCGGAGGCGAAGGAGCCAGAGGCGCTGAGCGCCAGTTAGGCGTTAGGCTGTCTGTCGCACATTGTCGTTAGGCGGTCGAGTCGCGCTAACCTTGAGCTATGCGGTACGACACTCAGCCACGATGAGACGTACAATCGTCGAGGAAGCTTCAAATTCACGGCAACCATCAATGAGTCTTTGAGTCGCGGTCTCGTTCTTGCTGCGAGTTTCGCGCTCGGTGAACCTCAACGCCTCGCGTTGCACTTTGAACTATGCCCATCTCATCCTCGGATTCTCTCGGAGCGGAGTCGGCGGCGGAGCGAGCGGCGTTGGCGCCCACCGCGAGACGGATTCGCTTCGCACGGATCGCCGCCCTCCGGATCGTCGCAGTCTTCTTCGCGCTGATCGCCGTCGTTTGCGCATTGGCGTTGTTGGCCATACCTGTCGCGGCGATTTGGCCGAACGGGCCGGTCCAGATCATTCGACCCCTGGATCCATGGATGCTGCTGCAAGTCGTGCTCTTCGGATACGGGAGCGCGCGGACAAGCGGACATCTCTGGCGTCGCAGGCGGACGGGCGCTTTCGTTGCGCTCGGCCTCTGCGCCTACGGCATTCTGGTTAACTATGTTGGACCGCTCAAAGGCACCCAGAGCGTCTCGATCATGCTGGTCCTGGCCGTGTTGGTTGCTCTCGGCTGGCCAGAGCTGAACGACGCCCCTCGTTAGGCTGTGCGCGTCAGCGGCCGGAGGATAGAGGAACAGCTCGCGCAGTCGGGTCTTTTCGGGTGCTCGACAGCGTCGGGCAGGACGTAAGTCGTTAGGCAGACTCATAGTTACCAGCGGAGGGCCGGGGACTCGAACCCCGAAGCGCTTGCGCGCGGCAGTTTTCAAGACTGCTGCCTTACCAATTAGGTCTAGCCCTCCCGAGCCCGAAAGATCATTGCCACCAACGACTCGCGCAACGCTGCTCGAGGTCGCATCGGCGCACTGTCGTGCCCTGCTAGACTTCACCTCCAGCCAGCATCCACCAGCGGAGTCTCGCCTGTGAGCGACATCCTCGGCATTCACCACGTCACCGCGATCGCCAGCGATCCACAGCGGAACGTCGACTTCTACGCCGGATTGCTCGGGCTGCGCCTCGTGAAGCGCACCGTCAACTTCGACGACCCGCAGACGTACCACCTGTACTACGGTGACGAGACCGGCACGCCGGGCAGCATCATGACCTTCTTCCCCTGGCCCGGCGCGCGGCGCGGACGCATCGGCGCGGGACAGATCGGCGTGACCTCCTTCGCGGTCTTGCCGAGCGCGATCGGCTTCTGGATCGAGCGGCTCGTTAGGCGCGGCCTCGACCACAAGGGACCGACGCGCCGCGGCACGGGCGCGGCCGCCGAGCAGGTCATTTCCTTCGCCGATCCGGACGGCCTCCTGCTCGAGATCGTCGGCCACGCGTCCGCCGAGAGCCGGCCGGCGTGGGCGGACGCGCCGGGGATCCCGCGCGAGCACGCCCTCCACGGCTTCCACGGCGTCGCCCTCTGGCTCGGCGACGCGGCGCCGAGTGAGCGCGTGCTCGTCGACACCCTCGGCTTTCGACCGGTGAGCGAGGACGAGGCGACACGGCGCTACGCGGCCGGCGACGGCGGCCCCGGCACCTTCGTCGACCTGCGCACGGTCGGCGACTTCACGCGCGGCGCCGGCGGCGCCGGGACGGTACATCACGTCGCCTTTCGCGTGCCTAACGATCCAGCGCAGCTCGCGGCGCGCGGCGACGTCGTGAAGGCGGGGCTGCAGCCGACCCCCGTCATCGATCGCAACTACTTTCATTCGGTCTATTTCCGCGAGCCTGGCGGCGTTCTCTTCGAGCTCGCGACCGATCCACCGGGATTCACGATCGACGAGCCGATCGATCGATTGGGCGAGCAGCTCAAGCTCCCACCGCAATACGAGCCGCATCGCGCCGAGATCGAGGCGATCCTTCCGCCGATCCACCTTGGCGTGCCGACGGCCGCGGCGTCTCTGTTCGCGAACACGACCGGACCCGAGGACGTGAGCGGGGAGGCGCTCGGTTTCGTCCACCGCTACGTGCCGCCTAACGCCGGCGCCGAGCTGGCGGGCGGGACGACGCTCTTGCTGCTCCACGGAACGGGGGGCGACGAGGACGACCTGCTTCCCGTGGGACGGGAGCTGCTGCCGGGCGCGGGAATGCTGAGCCCGCGCGGGAAGGTTCTCGAGCGGGGCGCGCCGCGTTTCTTCCGGCGGCTCGCCGAAGGCGTGTTCGATCAGGAGGATCTTGCACACCGCACCGAGGAGTTGGCGGCCTTCGTCGAGGCGGCGACGCGCACCTATCAGCTCGAGCGCGACGGAATCGTCGCCGTCGGCTTCTCGAACGGGGCGAATATCGCGGCGAGCATCCTGCTGCGCCGCCCGGGGCTGCTTCGCGCCGCGGTTTTGTTCAGTCCAATGGTACCCTTCGACGCGAAAACCTTGCCGCGCCTCGATGGCACTTCGGTATTCATCGGGGCCGGTCGCGCGGATGCGATCGCGCCCCCGGCGCAGGCCGAGCGGCTGGCCGCGACGCTGCGCGAAGCGGGGGCGGAGGTGGTATTGCACTGGGAGCCTGGTGGCCACAGGTTGACGGGGACCGAGCTCGATGCCGCGCGCGAATGGATCGGGCGATGCATAACGAGTCGCGCGGGACGCTGACGCCGGTCCAGCGGGCGAGGCACCTCGGGGTTCCTGGTTTGTGTACTTGTCTCAGTGCTCATGCGGACCTCGCTCACACCGCTCATTCCTTTTCCGCTGCGTCGTATCGAGTCGGCGCTGCGGGCGCGCTGGCTGCGCCTGGCGTTGAGACTGCTCGGCGCCGACGGGGGGCCGATACCCTCCTGGAATGAGCGATCCTACAATCTTCTCTTCATTCGTTACGACAAACTCGGCGACATGATCATGTGCTCGGGTGTGCTGCGCGAGATCGTGCGCGCGCATCCGAACATTACCGTCGACGTGCTGACGACCGCGGCGAATCGCCCTGCGCTCGACCATTTGCCATTCGTGCGCGATGTCATCCTGCACGAGCGGGGAAAGGGACCCGGACTATTCGCGCTCATGCGTCGTCTCGAGCCGCGCCGGTACGACGTCGCCATCGACGGATTGGTATGGCGTCCTTCGGTGAACTCCTACACGACCAGCCTCATGCTCGCGTCGCGTGCGCGGTGGCGCATCGGCAGCGCCGGCCGGCCCAATGACTTCGTGTACAACGTTCCCGTCGCGCCGCCGTCGAACCGGTACGCCGAGCACCACGTCGAACATCTCGCGCGCCTCGCGTCGCCATTCGGGCTCGGAACGGATGATGCCGATTGGCGGCCTGAAATCGCTCTCACCGCCGCCGAGTGTGCGGCGGCCGAGTGGCGTTGGGACGCGGTCCCCGGCGCCGGCGCGAGGATCCTGGTGAATCTGTCGGCCGGGCATCCCGAGCGGCGGTGGCCCGATGAACGATTCGCGCAGCTCCTCGCGCACCTGGGGCGCCGCGTGCCTAACGCGAGCATCGCCGTCATCGCGCTGCCCGAGGATCGCGCGAGCGCCGAGCGACTCGCCGCGCTCGCGCACGGGACGCCGGTGGAACCGGGCGTCCGCGAGCTCTTCGCGCTAGTCGCCGCCGCGGATCTGGTCATCACTCCCGATACGGCCGTCTCGCATATCGCGGCGGCATTCGCGCGGCCGACGCTCACGCTCCTGCGCCGCCGCGCCGAGTATCACATCTGGGTTCCCTATCGCACGCCGGGGCGGAATGTGTTCGGCGACGAGGAAACGACGCTCGCCGGACTGCCGGTCGAGCGCGCGATCGCCGGCCTCGACGAGCTGCTGGCGGAATGGCGGCCGGCGGCGCGGCGCGACCCCTGGCAGACGGCCGCCGCCACGCCGTCACCGCGCGCGCAGCTCGTTAGGCACTAGCGAGAGCGCAGCGCGTCGCGCAGGCGCGCCTCGAGCCCCTCGGGCACCGGAACGCGTCGCAGCTTCCCGCGCAGTTCGTCGAGCACGGCGATCTCGAAGCGAAAGCGCGACAGACACTGGCCGCAGACGTCGAGGTGCCGCTCGACCTCGACCGTCTCACGAGCGCTCAGCTCGCGATCGAGGTAGTCGTCGAGCCGGCGGACGGTCTCGAGGCAGGTGTAGCGATCGAGCGTCATGCGTCTCCCCCTCCCGTTCCTTCTGCCGGCGCTGACGTCGAGGGCACGGGCACGATGCCCAACTCCTGCGCGACGCGCCACAGCTGCTTCTGCAGCATGTGCCGCCCGCGGTGCAATCGGGAGCGCACGGTGCCGATGGGCACGTCGAGGATGCTGGCGATCTCCTGATACGAGAGATCCTCCATGAAATACAGCGTGCAGACGGTACGAAACTCGTCAGGCAGCGCGGCGAGCGCGCGGGCGACGTCGTCCTCCGCCATGCGCGAAACCACGCCGGCCACGGGATCGGTGTCGGGGCGGAGGAGTCCCGCCTCGAGACTGCGCGCGTAGAGAAAGAGCTCGTGCGCGTCGGTGAGCTCGTCGAGTGGGGTCGTCGTGCCGCGTTTGCGACGCGTCGTCGTGTAGAACTGGTTGACGACGATCCGATAGAACCACGACTTGAAGCTCGTTCCGGCCTGGAACGTATTGCGAAAGCGCGACGCCCGGAGCGCGGCTTCCTGGACGAGATCCTCCGCGTCCTGTGGATCACCGGTGAGCCGCAGCGCGAGGCGGTACGAGGCGTCCAGCATCCCCACGAGGAGCGACTCGAACTCCTGATCGGTGACGCGCTCGTGGACTTCGGTCTGCGTCATGGCAGACGACGGACGGATCGGCGTCGTCAGTCGCGCGGCGCCAGGTCGACGCCGAGGCCGGCGACGAACACGGCCGGCAGACGCTGGCGGAGGCGGGCGAAGCTGACGACGTCGAGCGCCGACGGCGCGACGTGGGAGATCGTCGCCAGCCCCTTGGCGCGATCGAGATCGTGACAGTTCGTGAGGACGGTACGGCCGAGGCTCGCGTCGGCGAGATCAGCGTCGGCGAGTGAGGCGCCGTCGAGATTCGCGCTCAGGAGCAGCGCGCCGCGGAGCGAGGCTGCCGCCAGCTTGGCCGACGCGATGTCGGCAAACTCGAACGTCGCGAAGGAGAAGTCCGCGCTCCGACAATCGGCGAAACGGAGGCTGGCGCCAGTGAAGTCGGCGCCGGCACAGCGCGCGCCGCCGAGCTTGGCGTGCATGAGACGCGCCCACGTAAAGCGCGCGCTCGAGCCCTCGGCGCCTCGAAGATCCGCGTGATGCATGAACGCGCGCGTGAAGACGGCGTCGTCGATTCGCGCGCTGGAGAATCTCGTGTACACGAGCTGAGCGTTGGTGAAGAGCGCGCCTCGAAGTTGAGCATTTTGAAACTGCGCGCCGGTGAGATCCGCCCCCTCGAAGTTCGCGCCCTCCAGCGATGCGCCGCGGAAGTCGGCCATCGTTAGGTCGCTGTTGCGAAAGTCGGCGCTCCGAAGACCGACACCGGCGAAGGATTCGCGCGGCAGGGATCTGTCCGCGAACGTCTCGGTCGTGACCGGTTCCGGTGCTCGCGCCGGTGGCGCGGAGAGGGTCGTGGTGCTCTCGAGTTGCTCGCTCACGGTGCCACGGGGGATGATGGGTCGTGTGCTGCAGCGACAACCCTAGCACCTGAAACGGCCAGTCGGAAGAGCGGCTACTGCTGCTGCGCCCGCAGTCGCACGCGCGATCCGGTCACGTGCCGGCGTACCATTCGTAGCCCCGGTCGCTCCAGTAGCCTCCGTTCCGGGCGGGCATGAAGATCACGCGCGTGAGATACTTCGTGTTCTTGTAGCCCAGCTTGATGGGCGAGTGGACGCGCGCCGGCGCGCCGTGGCCGGCGCCGAGGTAGCGGCCATCCATCGCGTACGCCACGAGCGTCTGGGGGTGCATCGCGCTCTCCATGTCCCAGCTCTCGTGATAGTCCGAGTCGAAGGACTGAAAATCGACATACCGCGCGTCGCTGGTCGCGCCGGCGACACGCGCGAGCTCGCTGACGCGCACGCCCATCCACTGCGCGCGCGCCGTCCACCCCTCGACGCAGTAGTGGTCGACGCTCTGCGCGACGCGCGGCATCTTCGTCAAATCGTCGAGCGAGAGCGAGAGCGGGCGCCTAACGGCTCCGCCGACCTCGAGACGCCACACACCATTCACCGATTCGTCCCAGATCGGCACGGTGTCCGAGACGTAGTATTGCGGAAACGCATCGCCGCTCAGCTTCGCGCCACCGGGAATGCGATCCTCCGAACGGTGGCGGAACAGCCGCCGCTCGATGCGCTCGTTGCCGCGCTCCGCGACGGAGAGCACCGGCTGCAGCCGGCTGGGACCGTACGAATCGCAACCGATGAGCGACGCCGCGGCGCCCACGCCGAGGGTCGCGAGGAACGACCGACGGTCGATGCGGCTGTCGTCTCGAGATGAATCCGACATCGCGCTCAGCGCTCCCGTGCAGTCGGCGCCACGGCAGCGACCGGCTCGTGTCGAGGCAGCAGATGATAGAACGGGCGCGCATTGCGCGCCTCGGGCGACTGATCCTCGTCGTACCAGCCCGTGACCATCGACCGCAGCGCGTACGGATCGACGGCGAAGACCATGACGACATGCCCGAGCACCAGCAGCACGATGACGATCATCGCCATGAAGTGAACGTACCGCGCCCAGACGTAGCCACCGAACAGCATCGTGAGCCAGTGGAGCTGCACGGGCTTCCAGATCGCGATTCCGCTCAGAACTATGATCGCGGCGACGATCGGCATCGAGAAGTAGGCGATCTTCTGCAGCGCATTGTGCTTCCCCTGATGCGGATGCTCTCGCCGCGCGAACGCGTAGAAGCGAATCATCTCCCACGCCCCGCGCAGGTCTCCGCGCCGCGGCGCCAGCTCGCGCCATTCACCGCGCGCGTAAAGGAACGCGAGATACACGAGCGCATTGACCACGAGAAGCCACATGACCGCGAAGTGCCAGTGCCGCGCGCCGGCGAGCCATCCGCCGAAGGTGAGCGACGCCGGAACCGATTTGCCGGCGAACGGATAGCAGCAGAAGCTGGCGCCCTTGCGCGCGAACGCGGGATACGCGTTGAAGATGCGCAACCCGCTCGCGACCATCAGCGGCAAAGCGATGACGTTCACCCAGTGGGTGACCCGCACGATCCAGTGGGTCCGCTTGGTGAGCGTGGCCACTACCGACCAGCCGCGAGACGACGCGTGATGCGCTCGCGCACTTCGCTCGGCACAGCGACGCGGCGCAATTTTTCACGTACGATGTCGAGGACGGCCTGCTCGTACGCGTACTCGCGAGCGCACGCGACGCAGGTCTCGAGGTGTTTCTCCACGAGCGGGACTTCGGCCGGCTTCAGCTCCCGGTCGAGAAAGTCGTCAATTCGGCGAAAGACCTCTTCGCACCGATAGCGGTCCATTTTCGACACGTCACCACAACCGATGCACGGGGCGGAAGGTTCCGGCCCGTGAGCGACTACTTCTTCGCGGCCTTCGGCTTCGCCTGCTCCTGCGATTTCTGCGCCGGAGGGGGCTTCACCGGCAACTGCACACCCTCCGCGGACTCGCTCGGCACCAGCGGCGACTGCTCGGCGCCTGGCGGCTGGTCGCTGACGAGCCGATCGAGATGCACGGCGGTGGCGACCTGCTTGGCCGTCTGCCACACCTGATTGGCCGGTCCGGTCTCACCGCGCGAGCGAAGCGCCTCGGACAGCTCCATCCCGGTCGCGACGTAGAGATAGGGAATGCCGACCGACGGCTGATCGATCCAGTCGTTCGTGCGGATGACGGACTTCGGTCCCATGAAGTCGTTGTTCCACAGCTCGGCGGTTCGCTTGACGTCCATCCATCCATCGCCGGCGACATTCATCGTATCGCGCGTCGACGCCTTCGGCGGCACGAACACTTTCGCGGCCAATCCTTGCGTCAACACGTGATCGCCGAGGCCCAGCTCGCGCGCATACGCGCCGGACGTGCGGCTGAAGTAGATCGGCCGAGCCGGATAGGAATCCTGAATCATGCGCAGCACGAACAGATCGGCGCGCTGGAGCAGGTGCGGCGGAATCACCGCGTTGATGTCGCAGTTTGCGTTAGGCTCGGGGTGACAGCCGGCCTTGAACACCATCGGCTTGTCGATCTGCCAGTAAGGAGGCACGGAGTCGGCCTCGTCGAGCGTCATCTTGAGGGGCGCCGTCGCGGGCTTCTGCCATTGCGTAGTGCGATAGACCGCGGGGCCCTTCGCGGCGTCGTAGGTGAAGATCGGCCGGCGAATGAGCTGGCGGGTGTACCAATCGGTGTTGAGAAGAGATGTATTTGCGACGACGACGTCTTTTCGAATGCCCTCGACCTCCTGCGCGTACCAGAGCGGGAAGGTGTCGTTGTCGCCGACGGTGACGAGGACACCGTAGGGCTCGACGGAGTCGAGGAGGTCGTGCGCGAAGTCGCGCGTGTACGTCTGCCCGCGCCGCGGGGCCGTGTGCAGGTTCATGACGAACGGGATCCCGGCGAGGAGCAGAACGGGCGTCGTCTTGAGCAGATTCTCACGTGAGGGCAGGAACACCGTCTGCTTCCCGTAGCGTGTCTCGACGGTGCCGAAGAGCGCGGCGACGTTTTCCCAGATGTACATCAGGCCTAACGCGGCCCACACCCCCCACGCCGAGAAGCTCCAGAGGAAGAAGTAGTCGCGGTCACGCACCTCGCGCGGCACGCTGTCGCCCAGCTCCGGCGATTGAGAAGATCCGTATTTGAAGTTCAGGTAATAGATCAGGATCAACGTCACCGTCAGCATGTACGTCGCGAAATACCAGAAGCTCCGCCGGTCGCGTTGATAGTGCACCCACCCCCCGAACAACCCGAGGACGAGGAACAACCCGCCGAACACGCCCTGGAGCCACTGCGCTTTCAGCTGTGGATCGCGGAACCACTGCCACTTGAAGTAGAACCACCACATGTCGACCTGCGCCGTGAAGGGCGCCTGCCGGTCGCTGAGCTCGGGCTTGCCGTACTGACCGCGATTGAAGTTGTACATGAACGCGTCGTACGTGCCCTTCGAGAAGGTGCAGGAGAACTTGAGACCGTTGCGACACGCCGTCGGCTCACCCTCGTTGAGCGGTGGATTGAAGGCCGCGCGAATGGGCTGGATCGCGAACGGTGTGATGCCGAAGACGAGCGCGCCAACACAGGCGAGCAGAAGCTTCCAGCGCAGCAGCGTTCGCGGCCGCCGCACGACGACCGCGACCGCGGCCGCCGGCGCGGCGAGCATTCCACCCATGTGATTCGCGTAGCCGAGGCCGAGCAGATACGCGACCAGCACGAGAATGCGATCGGCCCTGCGTCCATCCGGCTCGTCGGACCAGCGAATCATCAACCACGAGATGATCGCGATGCCAACCAGCGAGACGGTATAAACTTTCTCATTGACGACCGACTGATTCCACACCGTGAACGCCGTCGCGCCGACGATCGCCGCGATCGTGCCGCCGGCGATGCGCTGCCATCGTTGCGGGAACCAGCCGACGAGGACGCGCTCGGTGACGAGGAACCACATGCCCGCCGAGACCGCGCTGCAGATCGCCGCGAAGACGTTGATCCGCGTCGCGACGTTGGGTCCGAAGATCGGAATGATCGAAAAGACGCGTCCGATCAGCACGAACAGCGGATTGCCCGGCGGGTGCGGAAGCCCGAGCGTGTAGGCCGCCGCGATGTACTCGCTCGTATCCCACATCGCCGTCGAGGGCGCGAGGGTGACGAGATAAAGCACGAGCACGAGCAGGGTTACGATGCCGCCCGCCAGATACGACGGGCGATAATCGAGATCGACAGCCGGCGCGCGGCCTTCAGCGCGCGGAGGGCGTTGAGCGATAGACGAGGTCGCCATTGGAATCAGTTACGTACTCACACAACAGGCCCGAAGCCAGTTGGTTGGAATCGGGCACCAGTAGGACGATGAAAGATGAGTAACGGGAACGGGATAAGAAAGTGAACGCAGTCAGGGAAATGTCAGGCTGAGAAAGGCCAATAACGGCGAGCCGAGAAGGGCGAGCCGATAAGGAATGCGGGCGCGCGCCGCGCGCCCGCCCATCCGAATCCGGGCTCGTGGCTGTAGCAGCCTCGTAGCTCGCGGCTGAGCTGTGTTCGAAAACGCTCTTTCCGGCTCGCTCTTTTCGGCTCGCCGTTCTCGGCTCGCCGTTCTCGGCTCGCCCTTTTCGGCTCGCCCTTTTCGGCTCGCCGTTCTCGGCTCGCCCTTCTCGGCTCGCTCTTCTCGGCTCGCTCTTCTCGGCTCGCCCTTCTCGGCTCGCTCTTCCAAGCAGTTTAGTGACGGAATTGCCTCTTCCCAGTAAAGACCATCGCGATCCCTCGCTCGTTCGCAGCGGCAATCACCTCGCCATCGCGCACCGAACCACCGGGTTGCACGATCGCGGTGACGCCGGCGTCGGCGGCTTGATCGATACCGTCGCGGAAGGGGAAGTACGCGTCGGAGCCCAACACGGCGCCGTGGGTGTCGTGTCCCTGCTGCTGCGCCTTGTGCACGGCGAGAAATGCGGCATCGACGCGCGACATCTGGCCTGCACCGATGCCGATCGTGGCGCCGTCGCGAGCGAGCACGATCGCGTTCGACTTCACGGCGGCGACGGCGCGCCACACGAACAGAAGATCGCGACGCTCCTCGGCGGTTGGCTCGCGAGTCGTCGCGACCCTCCAGCCCGAATCGTCGATCACCGTGTGCGGCCGCTCCTGAACGAGTACGCCGCCTCGCACGCGCTTGTAGTCGAGTGCGTTCGCGGGCCATGAGGCTCGCCCCTCGAGGACGCGCAAATTTTTCTTTCTGCCGAGGATCTCCACGGCTTCCTCGGCAAAGGACGGCGCGACGATCACTTCGACGAACAAGCTCGACACCGCGTTCGCGGTCGCCTCGTCGACCGGAACGGTGAACGCGATCACCGAGCCGAACGCAGAGACTGGATCGCACGCAAGCGCCTTGCGATAGGCGTCGATCGCGTTCGCGCCGACGGCGAGACCGCATGGCGTGGTGTGTTTGATGATCGCGCACGCGCTCTCGGCGGCGTATGGATCGACAGTCAACAACGCGCCCTCGAGGTCGAGCAGATTGTTGAAGGAGAGCTCCTTTCCTCCGCGTTGAACGAGGGAAGAGAGCCCCGCGCCGGGGAAGTCCACGTAAAACGCGGCGGCCTGATCGGGATTCTCCCCGTAACGCAGCTTCTGTTGCCGGCCCACGGAGAGCGTCACCGTCTCCGGGAATTTTTCCTGCCGCTGCTGCGCGAACCACGTCGCGATTGCCGCGTCGTAGGCCGCGGTGTGAGCAAAGGCTTTCTCCGCGAGCAGACGGCGCAGATCGATATCGTCGTCCTTGGCCTTCAGCGCGGCGAGCACGCGCGCGTAATCACGCGGCTCGACGACGACGGTCACCGCGTCGAAGTTCTTTGCCGCCGAGCGCAGCATACTCGGTCCGCCGATGTCGATCTGCTCGATCACGTCCTCCTGACTCACGCCGCTCCGCGCCGCCGTCGCGCGAAACGGATAGAGGTTCACGGCAACGAGATCGATCGGCGTGATGCCCTGGTCGGCGAGCGCCTTCATGTGTTCCGGACGATCGCGCCGCGCGAGCAATCCACCGTGCACCGCGGGGTGCAGCGTCTTCACGCGCCCGTCGAGCATTTCCGCGAAACCTGTGATCTCGTTGATGTCGCGCGTCTCGAGTCCGGCGTCGCGCAACGCGCGCGAGGTGCCGCCGGTGGACACCAGCTCCCATCCGAGCTCGGCGAGTCCGCGCGCGAAATCGACGATGCCGGTTTTGTCGGAGACAGAGATGAGTGCGCGCATCAGCGAGGTCCACTCATCGCGACGGCGGCGATGATGCGGGCGAGCGATCGCACGTCGCGCAGATCGATCACCTCGGCGGGGGAGTGGCTGTTGCGCAGCGGCCATCCGATGGCGTCGTCGAGGGCGCCATACCTCGCGAGCGCGGAGCCGTCGTTGCCGCCGTTCGTCGTGCCGACCTGTAACGGAATGCGGTGCACGCGCGCGATGCGCGTTAGGCGGTCGACATCCCCGGGGGGGGTGACGCTCGAGTTGTCGAGCGCACGGGACACGGCGCCCTCACCGAGTTTCGCGTCGGCGAAAAAGGACGTCTCGAGTGGCGAGTCGCTCGACACGAACGTGTCGATCGCATACACGCGACCGACGTTCGTCCCGAATTCCTGCGCGAGCGCTCTCGCGCCGTCGAGCCCGATTTCCTCACGCACCGACCAGGCGAAGATCACCCGATGGTCGAGCTTTTCACGTTCGATGGACTCGAGCGCGAGCAGCAGCGACGTGACGCCCGCGCGATCGTCGATGGATCGCGCGGTGAAGCGCGTTCCGGCGAGACGCGCCGAGCATTTGTAGCTCGTCACCGAGGAACCGACGCCGACACCGGCTCTGGTGAGAGCGGCCGAGTCGAGGCCGAACCAGGCCGTGAGTATCGTCGGCTCTTTGTGCGAGACGCTGTCGCGCGGCGCGAAGACGCCGCGGAGTGGTCCTTCGCGAGCCGCGCCGCACGACCGCGCGTCGCGCGCGGGAATGTGATCGGCCTCGCGATGCAGCAGCGCCGTCTGTCCCTCCCAGAGCGACGCGAACATGCCGCCGCGCGGGCGCAGGAACACCGTCCCGTCGTGCGCGATGCGCGAGACGTCGAATCCCACCTCGTCCATGTGCGCGATGAACACGACGGTGTCCTTGTCCGGACCCATCCCGAGCACGAGGTTGCCGGCGCTGTCCGTGACCACGGAGTCGCGCGCCCACGCCGGCAATGCTTCCTTCACCGCGTCCCGCATCGGCCCCTCGTGACCGGCGACGCTGTAGACGTCGGTCAGCCGGCCGAGCAAATCTGCATAACGAGAGAGGCTGTCGTGGAGCACGGATGGCGGCGGCGGCGCCCACACGCGCGCGAGCACCACCGGCGCCGGAACGCCCGCAATGCCGGCGAGTCGCGAGACGGTGGCGAACAGATCTCTCAGGTCTTCCTCACTGATCGTCTCGACGAGCGTTCCCGGCCACCGCGTGTGCGGCGTCGCGGCGAGCGACGTCGTCACGTGGATGCGCGACAGCGCGCTCCACGGGCTCACGCGCGGCGCGGCGAGCATCGTTCCGGTGCGCGCGAGGTCATCGTCGATCACGATGAGCGTGTCGATGCGACCGAGGCGCGCGAGCGCGCCGGTGAGTCCGGCAAAGTTGAATCGGCTTTGCGCGCTGACGATGAAGATCGTCTCGCCCGAGCGCGGCGCGCCGGCCTGGCTTGCCGCGACAATCGAAGCGCAGGCGGCGCGGTTGGCCGCGGCCGGTCCGGCGACGTTGTCTCCGTATGTCCAGGCGGGCCACTCGCGATACACGGGATCGAGCAGGCGAATACCGAGACGCGCGACGTCGCCGCGCGATTTCGCGCCGACGTCCAGCCACAGATCCTCGACCGTGGCCGGCACGTCCTCGGCCGGACGCCCGCGCCTCAAGTGCGTGCTGCGCACGCCGAACACGCCGGGAACGTAGCGCGCGACATCCCCGGCCCGACCGACGACGTACACGCGCTGGCCCTCGTGGAACTGGTCCCAGAGCTGGACACGACGCGCGCTACCCGCCGGGTGCACGCGCAGAAAGCCCTCCTCGGTGATCTCACTGACGGCGAAGGCGACCTCGTCGATGCCGCACGCCAGGACCCGCCGCGGCGAGCCCGAGCCGACGCGCCTAACGAGATTCCCCTGCGCATCGCGCGTGAAGCCGCGCGTCGCGGCGAGAATCCGGCTCGTCGCCTGATCCTCGTTACCGGGCGCCGCCGGCAGGGCGATCCACGTCGTCAGCGCCCCCGCGTAGGTGAGCGAGTCGGACTCCTGTGCGCGCGCCACCGGCGCGACCGCCGCCGCGAGGGTCAGCGCGACGATGAGCGCGGCATGCCCCTCAGAGGCCGAGCGCGCGGTCGATATCATCGGCAAGGCAATGTTCCTGTCGTGAGAGCATGGTAAACTCGGTATTTGCCGGGCCGATGTACAGCGGTCCGGCCCGACACGACGCCATCGTTATGCGTCCGCCCGCGACGGCGTCGACGACCCGCGGATACAACAGGTGCTCGACGCGGAGCACGCGCGCCGCGAGTGTGGCCCGTGTGTCGCCGGCAAGCACCGGCACGGGCCACTGCGCAATGATCCGCCCCCGATCGTACTCCTCGTCCACGAAGTGGACGGTCGCGCCGGTCACCGTCGCGCCGGCGGCGAGCACGGCGTCATGGACGCGTCCGCCGTACATGCCTGGCCCGCCGAACGCGGGGAGCAGTGCCGGGTGCACATTCACGATCCGCGCCGCATAACGATGGACGACGGCGACGGGCACGTGACGAAGATACCCCGCGAGTGCCACCAGCGCGACGTCGTGCCGGTCGAGTATCTCGGCGAGCGCGGCGCCACCTGGCTGCCGCGACGTCGCGATCGTCTCGACCGCGACGCTGCGGGCGCGCGCACGAGCCAGCGCGCCGGCGTCGGGGCGGTCGCTCGCGACGACGACGACGTCACCACAACGCCGGTCGCCAAGCTGCTCGAAGTGCTCGAGGATCGCTTCCAGATTGGTTCCGCCGCCCGAGGCGAGCACGGCAACGCGCGTTCGAGTCATCGGCGCGGAAGGTATTGACGACTACGCCCCTGTTGCTAGGGCCGAGCCCCATCGCGTGACGCCGCGAGCAAACATTCAACGGCATCGGCGAGCGACGCGACCGTTTCGATTCCCGCCTGCTCGGCGCGGCGCCGCTCGTCAGGGCGCGTCAGGTCATCGACGATGAGCATCGGCCGCCCGCCCAGCGCGATGCCGGGCGCGACGTCACGCCAGCGATCGCCGACGAACGCGCAGCGTCCCAGATCGAGACCATGTTCCGCGGCGGCGCGTCGAAACAGCATCGTCCCGGGTTTCCGACAGTCGCAGGCGCCCCCGATTTCGGGATGATGCGGACACATGTACGTCGCGTCGATCCGCGCGCCCTGTTGTCGCAACACGTCATCTACTCGTGAGGCAACGGCCTCATAGTCGGCCTCGCTCACGAGGCCGCGCGCGATTCCCGACTGATTCGTGACGACGATGGCGAGCAATCCGGCGCGATTGAGCCGCGCGATCGCCTCGGCAGCGCCAGGCCGTAGCGCGACTCGCGATGGGTCGGCGACATAGTGTACGTCGTCGATGATCGTGCCATCGCGATCGAGAAAGACCGCCGCGCGCAACGGCCGGTCGCTCACGACCGCGCGCGCAGCGCCGCGCGCACCGCCGCCGCGACCGCGTCGTCGTCTCGCGCCGGCACCGAGCGCAAGTCGACGAGCAGCCGCCCATCGGCGACCCGGGCGATGACAGCGGGCTCACCCAATCGCAGTGCGCTCTCGAGCGCGGTGACGTCGTTCGCGAAGGCGAGCGCTACCGACGCAATCCGCGTGGTCGGGAACGCTCCACCACCGACGCTGCCGTCACTGTCCACGATCCGCGCGCCAGCCGACGCACCGCCGACGGCGTCGTACAGTGCACGCGCGCGATGTCTCAGACTTTCGACTGGAGCGCCCAACATCGCGAGCACCGGAATCTCCCGCATCGCCCGCGCCGGTTCGCGATAGAGCGCGAGCGTCGTCTCGAGCGCGGCGAGCGTCAACTTGTCGACGCGGTACGAGCGCGCGAGCGGATTGCGCCGCAGCGCGGCGATCGCCGCGCGGTCGCCGATGATGATGCCGGCCTGCGGCCCGCCAAGCAGTTTGTCCCCGCTCATCGTGACGAGCGTCGCGCCGGCGCGCAGCGCGTCGCGCGCGGTCGGCTCTCCCGTTAGGCCGAACGCGTCGAGAGCCAACAACAGCCCGCTCCCGAGATCGTGGACGATCGGCACGCCCGACTCCGCCGCGATCGGCTGCAGCTCGGCGACGGTCGCCTCGGCGACGAATCCTTCGATCGTGAAATTGCTCCGATGCACCTTGAGCACGGCGCCGATCACCATGCCCGCGCCTAACGCCCGACGGTAGTCGTCGACGTGCGTCCGGTTCGTCGTTCCGACCTCGACGAGCCGCGCACCGCTCCTCTCCATGATTTCCGGTATGCGGAAGCTGCCGCCGATCTCGACGAGCTCGCCGCGCGAGATCACCGCGCCGCGGTCCTTCGCCAGCGTATTGAGCGCGAGCACGAGCGCCGCCGCATTGTTGTTGACGACGAGCGCGTCCTCGGCGCCGGTGAGCTCGCACAGCAGCGCGCTGCAGTGCGTGTAACGAGAGCCGCGTTCCCCGGACTCGATGTCGTACTCGAGATTCGAGTATCCCCGTGCGACGGCGGCCATCGCGGCGATCGCCGCGTCGGCGAGTGGCGCGCGCCCGAGATTCGTGTGCAGCACGACGCCGGTCGCGTTGATCACCGGTCGCAGTGACGGCCGCACGATGCGCGAGAGCTCGCGCTCGATCGCGGCGACCCACGCCGCGTCATCCCGCGGCGCTACAGGTCCCGTGCGCGCGCCGTCGAGGGCGGCGCGCACCGCGCCGACGACCGTCACTCGTGGCGCGCGCTCGAGCAGCGCGCGGACGCCAGGCAGCTCGAGCAGGGCGTTGACGCTCGGCAGCGCCCGGCGCGGGTCGAGCTGGTCGTTAGGCATGGCGGCATCCCGAATCATCGAACATCCGGGGGCTTCCGGGGCGGTGGCGTGCGCGTCGTGTCGCGAGCGCGCGCCGAGTCCTTTGCCGTCGGCAGCGGCACCCTGGGCATCGTAACGGTTCGTGACGAGGTTGCCGACCGCCCGACGACGCTCCGGACCCCGCGCGCGGTGACGCGATACGTCACGCCGGGCTCGAGGAGCTGAGGCGCCGAGATTCGTATGAGCAGCGCCATGTCCGGCCCGGGACGCGAGGGACGCGGTGGCGGTGGCGCAAGCGCCGACGGAGCGCTCGGTCTCGGCGCCGGTGGGGGGGGCGTGGGTCTAGGCGTCGGCGCCGGTATCGGCACGATCGACGGTGGCGCGCCGGGCGGCGCGGCGGCGCGCGCGGCGCTCGTATCGCGCCGCGTGGTGGTGTCGCGTCGCGTGATGCTGTCGCGGCGCGTGGTGTCGCGTCGCGTGATGCTGTCGCGGCGCGTGGAGTCGCGGCGCGCGGCGCTGTCGGCGGCGGCGTGCGCACCGATCACGCTCGCGATCGTGACCTCACCGGAATCCGCGCGCTGCAGGCGGAACAGCGCCGGCGTGAGCGGCATCGCCGGATCGAGCGGCCGATCGAAGGTCACGCGCAGGGTCATGCTGTCGTCCTTCGCGATCGCCGACATGCGGGGTGGAATCGTGTCTCGGGTGACCGCGAGCAATTCGATCACGGGCCGGCTCGTCGTGATGAGGACCGTCGTGCTGTCCCAGATCTCCGGCGGATCGAGCGCCCGATTGTCATTGCGGTCGACGAAGCCGAGCAAGGTATAGCGTCCCGGGCCAAAGGGTCCGACGTTGTATTGGCCTAACGAGTCAGCCACGGCGAGGTAGACCACGCTGTCCGGCCGCGAGATCGCCTCGACGAGCGCGCCGCCGGCCGGGCGCTCGGCGGCCCAGTCGAAGATGGTGCCGACGATCCCGAAGCGGGGCAAGGCCGACCCCGTCGAGAACACCGTCACCGCGCCCTCTTTCATCTGGTTTCCGCGGACGTCGGCCAATCCGGGAAGGAGCGTCACGGTGTACGCCGTGTTCTGGCGAAAGCCGCGGCGGGGCCGAACGTCGATGTGGTCGCGATGCCAGTTGACGCGAGGCGTCCTCCCGTCGAATGGGGAGATGAGAAAATACTGAGCGAGCGACCCGCGGCCCGGGTTGTCGCTCACGATTTTGTTGAACTGAAATTGAATCGCGCCGGGACGCTGGCTCGTGGCACCGGAATCCGGGGTCACGCGGATGACGCGCGGCGCCGCCGTGTCGACCGGTCCACCGGGTGGCCCGATGCCGCCCCGGTTCGCGCAGCCCGCCGCCATTGCAGCGGCGGCGGCGGCAAGGAGTCGCCGCGTTAGGCGCCGCACAGCGCTCGCACCTTCTCCGTGAGCTGTCCCCGCTTCGAGACCATCTCCTCGAGCGTCGCGCGGTCGCTCTTGACGACGTGCTCCGGCGCGCGCTCGACGTACTTCGGATTCGACAATCTCTGCTCGCGCGAGACGATCTGGCGTTCGAGCGCCTCGAGCTCGCCGCGCAGCCGCTGACATTCCTTGTCCACGTCGATCAATCCGGCGAGCGGCACGACGACTTCGCCGCCAGCGCGCAGGAGCACGTGCGCGGCGCCTTCCGGCACCGCGCCCGATGC
>DATBHD010000102.1:0-18896 GCA_036557635.1 Gemmatimonadaceae bacterium | reverse complement strand
GCGGAGTGCCTCGCGCACCGTCGGCGCGAGCATGTAGGGGACGAGTGGAATGAGCCCGCCGACCACGTACGATGCGGCGATCGTGAGCGCGCTGCGAAGGGCGCGCTTCGGATCCGGCGCCTCGAGCCCGAGCTCGAAGCGCATCATGAAATCGCGCCACGCGGCGGGTCGCTGACGCATGGCGTTGACGACCGTCGACGCATCCGTGGTCGTCACGCCGTACGACTCGAGAATCTCGCGAACTTCCGTCGCCTCGGCCTCCGGCACTTCTACAATCTCCCGCTCTTCACGGGCCAGCTCGCTCGCATAGTGCTCCGCATCGCTGCGCGCGGCGAGATATCCGCCGAGTCCCATCGCTATCGACCCCGCGGCACACTCGGCCAAGCCCGCCGTAACGACAATTCGGCTTGCCGCGACAGCGCCCGATAGCCCGGCGGCCAACGCGAAGGGCACGGTGAGACCATCCGACATACCGATGACGACGTCACGGACCGTCTCTCCTGCCGTGAAGTGACGCTCGATGTGAGGCGTCTGCGGCATATTTCCCTCGGCGTGAGTTTGGTGGTTGGAAGACTCTCGCTTTATGTCATGCAGATTGGTTCTGCTCCCCCCTCTCTCTGCCACGGCCATGCCCAACATCACTGTTGCCGCACGCGCATTCATCGCCGCCGCCGCCGGCGTCATCACCCTGAACGGTTGCGCGCCCGCGTCTTCGACACAATCGGCGAGCTACCGTCCGCGAGCGCGAACCGTCACCGTCACGACCGTTCCACTGCTCGTCAAAGAGCAGTTGAAGACCTTCCCCTTCCTCGCCGTCGCCTTTGCCAAGGGCGGAGTGCTCGACGGCAAGGAGGTCTACGCATTCTCACCAAGTACGATCACCGTCGTCGAAGGCGACACGATCCACCTTCTGCTGATCAATCCGGAAGACGACGTGCACTCCTTCGTCCTGCCTGATTTTGCGGTGTCGCTGCCCGGGAACAAGTCGACAGAGGTGACATACGTCGCGAAGCGCGCCGGAATCTTCCCAATCGTCTGTGCGGTGCAGTCGCACCTTCCGATGATGTCGGGGCAGCTCGTCGTTCTGCCGGCCGCGATGATGGGCACTTCGGACACGACGCACGCGAGCAGGTGAGCACGCCACTCGGGTCGATCGCGCTGCTTTTCCTGAAGCTGGGGACGATCGCGGTCGGGGGACCGGCGGCCCACATCGCGATGATGGAGGACGAGGTCGTGCGGCGTCGCCACTGGCTCTCGCACGAAGAGTTTCTCGACTATCTGGGCGCGACCAATCTGATTCCGGGTCCGAATTCCACTGAGCTCGCGATCCACATCGGGTACGCGCGCGCGGGATGGCCCGGACTCATCGTGGCGGGAACCTGCTTCATCTTGCCCGCGGCGCTGATCGTCGGCAGCCTCGCTTGGGGCTATGTCCGATTCGGCACGCTCCCCGTCGCGAGCGGTTTGCTGTACGGAATCAAGCCCGTCGTCATCGCGGTCGTGTTACAAGCGCTCTGGGGTCTCGGGCACACCGCGATCAAGACGCGCGCGCTCGCCGCCCTGGCGATTGTCGCGGTCGTTGCCGCTGCCGTCGGAGTGAACGAGCTCGCGATTCTCTTCGGTGCGGGAGCCGTCATGGTGGCGGCTCGCACTTTCACGGCGCCACAGGAGGAACGACCCCACGGCGCGTCGTTCATCGCGGCATCATTGCCAGCGATCCCCGCGACGCTGGCGACGCCGTTCGGGCTCTGGCCTCTCTTCGGCGTCTTTCTCAAGATCGGCTCGGTGCTCTTCGGCAGCGGATATGTGCTGCTCGCGTTTCTCCGCGCCGATTTCGTCGAGCGGTTGCACTGGCTCTCCGACAAGCAACTGCTCGATGCCATTGCCGTCGGTCAGGTGACGCCCGGCCCCGTGTTCACCACCGCGACGTTCATCGGCTACGTACTCGGCGGCGGCGCCGGGGCCGTCATCGCGACGGTCGGCATCTTTCTCCCGGCGTTCGTGTTCGTCGCGTTGAGCGGGCTTCTGCTCTCGCGCATCCGGCGCTCGCGAGCGGCGCGCGCCGCGCTCGATGGCGTCAACGTCGCTTCGCTCGCCCTCATGGCCGTCGTCACCGTGCAGCTCGCGCGCGCGGCGATCGTCGACTGGATCACTCTGGTAGTCGCCGTCGCGGGAGCCGTTCTTCTTTTCCGCTGGCGGATCAATTCCGCCTGGCTCGTGCTCGCGGCCGCGGCGTTAGGCGTCATCGTCACGGCTCTCTGAGCAGCGCGGCCAATCAGCCGAAGGTGAACGAGAACGCCTCCACTCCATGATCGAGGAACTCGATCTGGAACACGCGGTCGTCGATTGGCTTCGGTTGGCGAATCAGCTGATGGAGGCGCTGCTCGGTCGCGACGCCTTTGCCCTCCGGGTCGACGTCGGCGCCATGCGCCATCGCCGGTGGCAGTCCGTCGAGGAGCACCCGAAATCGCACCGGACGCATCGCTGACGGAGGTCCCATGACGAGATGGAGGTCTCGCCCATGAAATCGGTACGCGATGCGCCCGTTAGGCTCGTTCAGCGCGATGAACCCTGGTTCGACGGTCCAGTCTCCCTCGAGCGCCCACTCATTCAGCGACAACTCCTGCGGCAGCGCGTAGACCCGGCGTCGCCCGGTCGCGGCACCACCGGGAGACGCAAAGTTCTCGGTTCGCTCGGATCCGACATAGTTCTCGGCCGACTTCAGGTCCGACCAGTCGGCGGGTGCTTCGATGCCGCGACCGTCCACGGACGTTGGATGCTCCGGTATTCCGCGCGCGCCCGCTTCCTTTAGCAATTGCTGAATCATCCTCTCCGACTCCGCATACTTCCCTTCGCCGAATTGGTGATAGCGCACGCGCCCCTTCGTGTCGAGCAGATACAGGGCCGGCCAATACTGATTTCGGAATCCGCGCCAGATCGTGTAGTCGCTGTCGACGGCGATCGGATAGGAAACTTTCATCTCGCCGATGACCCGGCGCACGTTGGCGACATTCTTCTCGAACGGAAACTCCGGCGTGTGCGCGCCGATCACCACCAGTCCAGCGTTCTTGTACGCGTCCGCCCAGGCGCGAATGTACGGAAGCGTGCGCAGCCAATTGATGCACGTGAACGTGCAGAATTGAACGAGGACGACTTTGCCCTCGAGGCTCCCTTCGGTGAGTGCGGGCGAGTTGATCCACGCCGTGGCGCCGCTGAGCGACGAGAGCTCGTCGGCGACACCGACGCCGCCCAGATCGTGCAGCGGCCGCTGCCACGTGTTCGACATGTTGAACCTCCCCGCGGCGAAAGCGATCGCCGTTGCCTTCAAGAATGTGCGACGATCGGCGTCACTTTCAGGAGGCATGGCTCACGATTTCTTCTGCCCCGTCAATTGCCGGCGCAGCGCTCTGAAGCTCACACGAAGGTCTTCGGTAAGGAGCTGTGGCTGCTCCCACGCGGCGAAGTGCGTGCCTTTGTCGTGCCAGCTGTAGTAGATCATTTTGGGATACGCGCGCTCCGCCCAGCTGCGCGGCGCCGCATAGATCTCGTTGGCGAATACAGTAACCGCAACCGGAATGGCGACGCCCCTCGCGTCGAAGAATCCACCCTTTCCAGGCATTTGTCGCGTGTCCCAGTAGAGCCGCGCCGAGGAGATCGCGGTGTTCGTCAACCAGTAAAGCGTGATGTTGTCGAGAATGTCGTCTTTCGTCAGGCCTTCGCGCTGTCCATCGAACACGCGCGCAATCAAATCGTAGCTCCGCGCATCATGATCGAGAATCCAGGCAGCGAGGCCGACCGGCGAATCGGCGAGCCCGTAGAGAGTCTGCGGCCGGAGTCCCATCTCGTTGGCGTAACCGAGCCCTTTCTTATAGAAGAAGTCGAGCGCATCAAACGCGTTTTTCTCCTCCGCGGAGAGGCCGGCCGGCGCCGGCCCGCCCGTCGCGAGCACCTCGCTGATCTCGGGTGGCACGGTTGCCGGCATGTTCGTGGAAATACCGAGCAGTTCTGGTGGAGCCTGGAGAGCCATCACTTCCGAGACCGCATTCCCCCAATCGCCGCCTTGCGCCACGAATTGCGTGTAGCCGAGGCGCTTCATCAGCGTCGTCCATGCACGCGCGATAGTCACCGGATTCCAGCCGGGGGCCGTAGGCTTTCCTGAGAATCCGTAGCCGGGTAGCGACGGGATCACCACGTCGAATGCATCCGTTGCGCTCCCGCCGTGGGCGGTGGGATTCGTCAGAGGCTCGATGATTTTCAGCTGCTCGATGATGGAGCCCGGCCATCCGTGCGTGACGATGATGGGCAACGCATTCTCGTGCTTCGAACGCACGTGAATGAAGTGAATGTCGAGCCCGTCGATCTCGGTGATGAATTGTGGGAAGCCGTTCAGCTTCGCCTCGCACTTCCGCCAGTCGTGCTCCGTCGCCCAATAGCGCGCGAGTTTCTGTGTCGTCGCGAGCTGCACGCCTTGCGAGGTATCGGTGACGGTTTCTTTGTCGGGCCACTTTGTCGCGTTGATGCGCCGCCGCAGATCGGCCAGCTCAGCGTCGGAAAAGTTCACGCGAAAAGGACGAATCTCGCCTTGCTCGCTGGTCGACTCGACTTCAGTCATCACGTCTGTCATTGTTTTCGTCCTCCTGGAAAAACCGAAGGAAATTCGAGGGATGCGATTGGTCAGTGCCGCCAATCGAGGTGCGCACTGTATGGCATGATCGTCGCGCCGGGTATGCGGCCTTCGTCCAACCTCGATCTCCGCGGCTGGGCGGCGCGTCGGCAGGGTCAGTAACTCAACGAGGGAAACCCTGGTAGATTCGCCCCATACCGGTGACGGCGTGAACTACAGCGTCGTGTGTATCTCGCCCCACCCCGCATCCTCCGCGGGAATGGCGACACGCTTACCGCGATCACCTCGAGGCTCTACAGGTTGGCCGATAATTCTTCGATTTCGTCAGATCGGAAGCCGTACCGCGCGACGGTCGTTGCGTTGCTCACCGGACACTGGGGCGCGCTGCTGCTCGGCCTCGCCGCCGTTGGCGCCGAGACGGCCGCGGCGCTCCTCGAGCCGTGGCCGATCAAGGTCGTCCTCGACACCGTGCTTCGTGCCAAGCCTTTGCCTCAGTGGCTCGCACGCGCGATCACGGCGACGCTCGGCGCGAACAGCCTCGCGATTCTCGAGTTCGCCGTGGCCATGGTGCTCCTCATCGCGATTGTCGGCGCGGTGGGAAGCTACATCGAGAAGCAGTGCGTGACCTCGTTGGGCCAGCGCGTGACGCACGAGTTGCGCTGCCGGATCTACTCGCATGCGCAGCGGCTGTCGATGTCGTATCACGACAAGAAGCGGACTGGTGACATCATCAGCACCGCCACGGCGGATGTCGACGCGATCCAGAGCGCGATCACATCGGGCGTCCTCGACACGCTGTATTACGCGCTGCTGCTCGTCGGCATGAGCAGTCTCATGCTCTATCTCGACTGGCGGTTCACGCTCATCGCGCTCTCGATCTTGCCGGCGCTCATGGTCGTTGTCTACACGCTCACGCGGCGGATCAAGCGTGCCTCACGCGACGTGCGCGTGCGGGAAGCCGATCTGATGTCGACGATGCAGGAGGTGCTCTCGTCGATCCGACTCGTGAAGGCGTTCGGTCGAGAAGACCACGAGCGTCACCGCTTCGAGCATCAGAGCGAGCGGATCGTCGACTCGACGCTGCGGGCGCGGGACGTCAAGGCGAAGCTCGCGCCGGCGGTCGAGCTCATCGTCGCCGTCGGCAGCGCGGCGGTGCTCTGGTTCGGCGCGCGTCACGTCCTGGATGGTGTGTTGACCGCCGGCGCGCTCGTCGTCTTCCTCCTGTATCTGAGCAAGATGTACAAGCCGATCCGCGAGCTGTCGAAGATGACGGACACGTACTCGCGGGCGCTCGTGGCGTTCGATCGCATCAACAGCTTCCTCGCCGTCGACGTCGAGGTGCGTGATCTGCCCGGCGCGAGACGCGCGCGCCGCTTTCACGGCACGATCGAGTTCGATCACGTGACGTTCGCATATGCTCCCGACCGGCCCACTCTCACCGACGTGAGCCTAACGATCCCGGCGGCTTCCGTCGCGGCCATCGTGGGACCAACCGGTGCCGGTAAGACAACGCTCATCAATCTCATCGCGCGCTTCTACGATCCGCAGTCCGGCCGGGTGTTGATCGACGGCGAAGACGTGCGATCCTTCTATCAGGACTCATTGCGCGAGCGCATCAGCTTCGTTCTGCAAGACACGTTGCTCTTCCGCGGGCCCGTGTGGCAGAACATCGCCTACGGGAGAACGCAGGCGACGCGCGGCGAGATCGTCCGCGCCGCCGAGCTGGCGAATGCCGACGCATTCATTCGTGAGCTGCCGGACGGGTACGACACGATGGTCGGCGAGCGCGGGGTCACGTTGTCCGGCGGGCAGCAGCAGCGCGTCGCGATCGCGCGCGCCATCATTCGCGACGCGCCGATCCTGATCCTCGACGAGCCGACGACGGGGTTGGATGCGGCGTCGGAGTCGCTGGTTCTGGACGCACTCCGTCAGCTCATGCGCGGCAAGACGACGATCGTCATCGCGCACAGCCTGATGACGGTGCAGCAGGCAGACCAGATCTTCGTCGTCGATCACGGGCGGGTGTGCGAGCGGGGCACGCACGCGACGTTGCTCGGAGCGGGCGGCGTGTACGCCCGGTTGCACGAGCTCCAGTTCCGGACCGGTGTTCCGACGAGCCCCGACTTCGACCAGTCCGCCACGCGCCGCGCCGCGGGCATGGCGGAGTGAGTCCAGCAGCTCCAGCGGGAGCTGGGTCTCACCTGGCGCGCACCGGTACTAACAGAAGGCGGTCGGCGCGCGTCACGTGCGCGCAGCCAGCGACATGGCACTCGGCAGCGTCTGATCCCCGGGCGACAGCTCGGTCATGAACGTCTCGACGAAACGCTCGACCTGTGCCCAATCGGTGAGCTCGTGATCGCGAGATGTGTCGGTCGGGCCGCCATTGCGCTTCGAGATCTGCTTCAGGACCCAGCGCATGAGTGGATTGTACTTCGTGAACGCCATCGCGCCGGCCACGCTCTCGGTGAAGCGGGGCTGCCAGCCTGTGACATCCAGAAAATCGTCCATGCATCGCAGTGCGTCGATCCTGCCCTTCCTGTCGTGACTAGCCGCTGCGCCGCTGACCGAGAAGAATGCCGACGGCATGGCATTCAGCGCGTCGCGATTCTCGGTCACGAAGCGACGAACGCAGCGCTGATGCCGGCCACCGATGACCGACGCACCGATAATCACGCCATCGAAATCACGCAATGCGAGAGCGGGCGGGACGTGGTCGGCATCGACGACCTTCGCGAAGTCGCCGCGATTCGTCAGGGTCTCGGCGATGTATCGCGCCACCTTGGCCGTTTGGCCATAGCTGGTGCCGTAGAGAATCAGGATTCGGGATGTCATGGAGAACCCCGCGGGTCATTTGTTGATAGGCGGAGCGACGAGCACGGCGCAGGGCGCGGAGCGCACGATCGCATTGGCGACGCTGCCGAACAGGAACCGATCGACCACACCGTGCCCGTGTTGACCAACGGCAATCAGCTCGGCGCGCATCCGAGCGGCGAAATCGAGCAGCACGGTCGGCACGTGGCCGCGGAGAATGGTCGTCTCCACACGAAGACTCGGGTGCGCCTTCCCCAGCTCCTCCGTCAGCTGCGCAAGGAGCGCGTCGGCCCCCGACTCGTAGATCGCGGACCAGGCGCCTGGATCCGTCGCCGGCAGATCGATCTCCGGACGAACGTGCACTAGACGAAGCGTACCCTCGCCAATCACGGTCGCGGCGCTTCTCGCCGCCGCCAGGCTCGCCTCGCCAAAGTCGACCGCGACAACGCCGTTTCGGGGTAGCGCACCGCGCGTTGACGGAACGGCGATCACGGGAACGACAGAATGACGAAGGACCCTAACGACTGTGTCGCCGGCGAGAAGGCGCTCGATCGCTCCATGCCGGCCGGCGCCGAGCACGATGTACTGCGCGCTCCACGCGCGCGCGGCCTCGGCGATCGTCGCGCTGGGACTGCCGACGAGCATACATGTGACCGCCGATGGCGAGTTGGATGACGATAGAGTGTCCCGCACGCGATCGAGAATCCGGTCGCTCTGCTCCATCTCGATTGTCATGTGATACGCCGCGCCGGCGGGCTGCGCCGGCAGGGCCGGCAGGGGCTCGAGTACGGTGAGGACGCGCAGTAACAGCTCTTCGCGTTTCGCCAATGCCGACGCGAAGCGCAACGCAGCGTCTGCTTCGGCACTGCCATTCGTCGCAAAGACGAGACAGGGACGTTGCGATGTCTCGATCGAGGCCACCGACGCGTCCGACGTCGACTCGTTAGGTATCGTCGCGACCGGTGCGTTCGTCGCGTCGTCATGGGGAGTCATACCGATTCCTCCAGTGTGTCGGCTGATGACGGCTCCGGCGCGATCAACACCGAGTACTCGCCGCTCAGCATCAATTGAAGAGGCACGTCGCCGACCAGGTGCCGCTCGATCGCGTCGCGATGCCTGGCACCGCAGGCGATGACTTCCGCGTCCACCTCCGTCGCAACGCGGAACAGGGAGTCGATGACCGTTCCTGATTCGATCCTTGGCGCAACGGTAATGCCATCGGTCGTGAGGTCACGTGCCAGTTCCGCGAGCTTCGTTGACGCGCCGGCGGCATAGATCGCGTCCCAGCCACCGATGTCCGCGCCCACCTGTACGGTGGCCGGCCGCAACACGTGCACGATGTGCAGCGTTCCCGGCCGAGCGAGATGGTCGCGGACTTCGCGCGCCGCGTGCAGACTCGCCGGCGAAAAGTCGATCGCAGCGACCGCGGCGTGAGGGAGCACACGGGCTGTTGCCGGCACGGCAAGCACAGGTATCTGTGCCGATTGCAATACGCGAGCGACTGCACCACTGCCTAACAAACGGCGCGCGAGGCCTTCGCGACTCAATCCCATCAGGATCAACGAGGCGCGCGATCCGCGCGCGGCTCGTGCGACTGTTGGACCAAAGCGCCCAAACTCCACACGCAGCTTCCAGGAGTTTCCTCCGAGAATGGTGGAAAGCTGCGCACAGACACGGCCGAGCCGTGTCGAGGCGGGAAAAGACTCGCGGCGGAGCGCTTCGGCGGTAATACAAACTCCGGGCACGGATGGAAGCGTCCCCTCGACGACGACGGCTTCGACGTCGATGTGATCCCGCCGCGCACGCACGGCGGCAACACGAAGCGCGGCCGCCGCCGCACGACCTCCATCTGTTGCAACGAGAATCGGTCGGGCGACACGTCGATCGGCATCCCAAGACCGGAGGAGCGGGTCGATCAACTCGGCAACGGCGGAACCGGCGAATGGCACGGAACCGGCAACTGAACTCGTCATCTGACCCTCCATCCTCGTGAAGCGTCTGCGTCACAATAGGCCCCGCGCATGCGCCGCGGCGTCCGGCAACCCCCCAAAAACGGTCAGTCATCGCCTGACATGCTACCTATCTCCGCCCGACAGACTGCGTCCCTGTCGGCGCTATACTGCCTGCACACGAGACCGATTGCCGAAGGGCGGGAACAACGCGCGGAAAGTCGATGAGCGGGCCATGACGAACCGAGCGCGAGCGCTCCCTGTCTCAGCGGCAACTGCATGGAGGAAAGATGGAGACCACAACTTTGAGCACAGCAGTCGATGAGAGCACGGCGCCGGTATCGGCGCCGATTCTCGTCGCCACGGACGGCACCAGGCAGTCCGACGGAGCGCTGGCGGTCGCGCGCGCGCTGGCGGAGTCGCTCGGGACCGACGTCCAGGTGCTGACGGTTCAGTCTTCGCTCAACCTCATCGTGCCCGACGCGTCGCTCCTTCTCGCGCCGAGCGCGATCACCAAGCTCAACGCCGAGCTCATGCAGCGGGTGCGCAAACAATGCGCGGACGTCTCCGCGGCAGGCAGTGGGCCCGCACTGATGAATCCGGAGGTGGAGACCGGCCAGCCCGAGCGAGCGATTTCTCGCGTCGCAAGCGACCGGGGTGTCCAGCTCGTCGTCGTCGGCATTGGCCGGCACGATATCGCGGACCGGATTTTCGGCAGTGAGACAGCACTGAAGGTAGCGCAGCTGAGCCGGGCGCCGATCCTGGCCGTGCCCGCGGAAAGTCGCGCCGCGCCGCGGCGCGCGATCGTCGCCGTCGATTTCAGTGAGGCTAGTTTGCGCGCGGCGCAGGACGCCGTTCATCTCCTCGGTGCCCGCGAAGGCACCCTCCATTTGGTGCATGTCGTGCCGCGCGAGCGCGCTCTGCTCGACCCCTGGATGTCGGAAAGCAAGTACGCGGAGCTGATTCGTCACCGATTCGTCCGCTTCCGAGCACGCCTGGCCGTCCCGCCTAACGTGACCGTCGATGAAGAGACGCGCACCGGTGATGCCGCGCGTGAGCTTATTGCCTGTGCCGGCGAAGAGCGGGCGGAGCTGATCGCCGCCGGCAGTCACGGCCACGGGTTCGTGACACGAGTCGTGCTCGGGAGCGTCACGACCGCTCTCCTACGGGCGGCCAACTGCGCCGTGCTGGTGGTGCCGCCGAGCGCGCTGCCCATTCGAGGTTCGAGCGCGGTGGATCGCGATCGCTGCGTGCGCGTCGATTCATCGCAATGGGCCGCGGTGTTGAACGACTTCACGCGCACCAATGCCGGCCGACGAACGCAGCTCGAGGTCGATGACCCGGAGATCGGCGCGCAGGCGCAAGAGCACGATTATCCATTGCGCGGCGTTGCATTCGATGTGCATGACCAGCGCGTCGAGATCATGCTGGGGAGAGACCGTGGCGGCGAGCCCCATTTGTCGCGCAGCATTGGCGGCGTCACGTCGCTCGACGTGCTCACCGACAAAGACGGCCGGGACGTCGCCTTGCGACTGCGGCACGGCGCGGGGCAAACAGTGCTCACGTTCGTCCCATGAGCGACCCGGAGTGGGACGGTCGCAACGCCTGATCGCCTAACGCCTCCCATGCACCGCGGTGGTCGGCAGTAGTTTCTCCGACAGCGTCCAGCATTCCCCCGACTGCCGCGCCGCGCCGGACGTCGTCTCTTGAAGGTTGCGGGACAACCAAGTCTGGGAGGACGTATGAAAAGCGACACAGTGCTGCAGAAGGACGTCATCGACGAGCTCCGGTGGGATCCAAGGGTCAAGCAGAAGGAGATCGGGGTCGCCGCCAGGGATGGCGTGGTCACGATCACGGGATCCGTCGAGAGTTTCGCCGAGCGCTGGGCAGTGGAGCGCGCCGTCGAACGCGTGGCGGGCGTGAGAGTCGTGGCGAATGAGATCGACGTCAAGCTGCCAAGCTCCCTCGTTCGTACCGACAGCGACATCGCGCACCAGATGCGTCAGGCGTTCAAGTGGGACGTGCAGGTGCCCGACGAGCTGATCACGGCCGAGGTGACGAAAGGATGGGTGACGCTCGAGGGTGAGGTGGGCTGGAACTTCCAACGCGAGGCAGCCGCTCAGGCAGTTCGCAATCTCGCCGGCGTACGCGGAGTGACGAATCTCATCCGAGTGAAATCATCGATTTCCGCCTACGACGTGAATCTCAAGATCAAGGATGCCCTGCGCCGCCGCGCTGACCGCGACGCCGCAAATATCCAGGTTCAGGCGAATGGGGACGTCGTCACCCTGAAGGGAACGGTGAGCTCCTTCGCCGAGCGGCGTGCTGCCGAAGGTGTCGCGTGGTCGGCACCTGGAGTTCATGAGGTGAAGGACGAGCTCATCGTCGCCATGTGAGGCTCGATGAGCACGCGCGAAGACGGCCAAGGCTCCGAGCGCTACGCTCGGGTCGTGATTGGGGTGCTCGCGGTCGCGATCGTCTTTGCGCTGCTGCCGTTCCTGTCGGGATTTGTCGGTGCAGCGGTTCTCGCCATCGTGGTTGGTCCCGCCTACGAGCGACTCTCGCTGCACCTGGGACGGCGTGTCGCTGCGATCATCACCGCCGTTGTTGCCGTCGTGGTCGTTCTCGTGCCGGGTGCCGCGCTGGCAATGTCGCTATTGGCGCAAGCGCCCGGCGCGCTCCGCGCGGTCACGCAGAGCACGCTGTTGCAGCGCCTGTCGACACTACAGGTCGCGGGCGTGGACGTCGGCGCGATAGCCGACAGCGGCGTCAACGCCTTGCTCACGTGGGTATCTCGTGAGGCGGTGACGCTCGTCGGTGGGCTGACGCTCGCGACGTTGAACATCATCGTCGCATTGTTCGGTCTGTATTACTTGCTCGTCACCGACCACACGGTGTGGCGTGCGGCGAGGCGGGTCCTTCCCTTCTCCGACGCCACCATCGATACTCTCGCCACTCGCTTTCGCACCACGACGGAGTCGATGATCATCGGCGTCGTCCTCACGGCCTTCGCGCAGGGGGCGGTCGTCGGCGGTGCCTTCGCCCTCACCGGGCTGCCGAGTGCCGCATTCTGGGGATTCGTGACGGCATGTACCTCGATTCTGCCGGTGCTCGGCAGCTCGCTCGTGTGGCTGCCCGGGACACTGGTCCTCGCCGCCGATCATCGGTATGGCGCCGCGATCGCGTTAGGCGCGATCGGTGTCGTCGTCGCGTCGCAGATCGACAACGTCATTCGCCCGCTCGTATATCGGCGCGTCTCGCAGATCCATCCAATGGTGACGCTCGTCGGCGCCTTTGCCGGCATGCGAATCTTCGGATTCTCGGGACTCCTTCTCGGACCGCTCGGCATCTCGTATCTCATCGAGCTGCTGAAGGCGTACACCCTGGAGCGCGGTGTGCCGCGCGCCTCCAGAGCGGTTTCGGCTCCGCTGGCCGCGGACTGACGTTGTCACGGAAGGACGAAGGGAGATGACGGAGGCGCGGCACGAGTCGGGGAGCGCGACGCCGCCAGCCCCTGGCGATCGTCCGCCTCCGCGCTGGCACGCGCTTCGCCCGGAAGCCGTGCTCTCGGCCCTCGGCACCACGCACTTGGGACTGACCGAGGCGGAGGCGGAGCGTCGGCTGGCGCGATACGGCCCGAACGTTCTCATTGCCGCGCCGCCCGATCCAGCCTGGCGCATTCTCGTTAGGCAATTCCGCAGCGTCGTTGTCGCCTTGCTCGTTGTGGCGACGGCGCTCGCCTGGTGGACGTCCGACCCGCTGGACGCCGCGGCGATCGCGATGGTCCTCGTGCTCAACGTGCTGATCGGCTTCGTCACCGAGCTCCGTGCGCGGCGTGCGATGGAGGCGCTCGTCCGACTCGACGCGCCCGGCGCCGTCGTGGTGCGCGCGGCGAAGGTGCGGCCCATCGACGCGCGCGAGCTGGTGCCCGGCGACGTCATCGAACTGGAGGCTGGCCAGGCCGTTCCCGCCGACGGGCGGCTCCTCACCGTCACGGAGCTCCAATCGAACGAAGCGGCGCTCACCGGCGAATCGACCAGCGTCGCGAAGGACGCGACCGCCAAATTGACGTCGGATGCGTCGCTACCCGACCGCATAACGATGGTCTACAAAGGAACGACGGTCGCGAACGGGGTGGCGCGGGCGGTGGTCGTCTCCACGGGCATGGCGACGGAAGTCGGGCGCATCGGGGCGCTCGTGCGCGCCATCGGACACGAGCCGACACCGCTGGAACGGCGCATGGACTCGTTAGGTAAGCAGCTCGCGGCCGTGGCCATCGGGATCGGCGTCGTCGTCGCGCTCGTCGATCTCGCGCGCGGCGCGACGCTCGGCGTCGTGCTCCAGATGGGCATTGCGGTCGCCATTGCCGCCGTGCCCGAGGGACTCCCAGCGGTCGTGACGACGACAATGGCCATCGCCATGAGGCGCATGGCACGTCGACACGCGCTGGCGCGGCGGTTGCCCGCCGTCGAGGCACTCGGCTCGGTCACCGTCATTTGTACCGACAAGACGGGAACGCTCACCGCCGGCACCCAGACCGTGACGGCGATCTGGCTGCCCGATGTCGAAGTCGAAGTCCGCCACCAGGACGCCCCAGCAACGTTCCTCGCGAGTGGCCGCACGCTCGACGTCGAGCTCGAGCAGAGGCTGGAGCGCGTTCTCACGATCGCCGCGCTCGCGAATCGAGCTACGCTCTCGCGCACCGACGCGCACTGGGAAGGCCACGGCGACCCGACGGAGGTCGCGCTGCTCATCGCGGCGCGCCAGCACGGCCTCGTGCGAGTCGAGCTCCTCGCCGAGCGTCCCGAGGTCGGTGAGCTTCCCTTCTCCAGCGCGCGCATGTTGATGGCGACGATTCACGAGACAGCGGGCGGCCTCGCCGCCTACGTGAAGGGCGCTCACCACCGCGTGCTCGCGCGCTGCTCGCGCGTCGCGACTGCCGCGGGCGACACGCCGCTGGACGCCGGTTGGCGCCACCTCGTGGACGAGCGCGCGTCGGCGATGGCGGCGCGCGGTCTACGCGTTCTCGCGCTGGCAGACGGCGCGGTGGCCGACGCCACCGATCACGCGATCAAGAATCTGCGCTTCGTGGGGCTCGTCGGGATCACGGATCCGCCGGCGCCGGGAGTCGTCGAGACGATTGCGACCTTGCGCGGCGCGGGCATCCGCACCGTGATGCTCACTGGTGATCATCGCGACACGGCGCTGGCCATCGCGCGTGAAGTCGGCGTGGCCGCGGAGCACGACGAGTCGCTCGACGGCAGCGCCGTCGACCGCTTGTCGGATCGGGACCTCGAGACCGCCGCCCGCAAACTGGGAGTGGTGAGCCGTGTGAGCCCCGAGGGGAAGCTCCGCGTGATTGCCGCGCTCCAGCGCCGCGGGGATGTGGTCGCGATGCTCGGCGATGGAATCAACGATGCCGCGGCGCTCAAGAAGGCGGATATCGGCGTTGCGATGGGCCGCCGTGGCAGCGACGCGGCAAAAGAAGTCGCCGGCATCGTGCTCGAGGACGACCGGTTCCCGACCATCGCCGCCGCCGTCGAAGAGGGACGGGTTGTCGCCGACAACATTCGCAAGTTCGTATTCTATCTGTTCAGCTGCAACCTGGCGGAAGTCGCGGTGCTCCTCATCGCGGGCGCGACCGGCCTGCCGCTGCCGATGACGGCGATCCAGGTGCTCTGGCTGAACCTCGTCACCGACACCTTCCCCGCTCTGGCCCTGGCCATCGAGCCCGGGGAGCGCACCGTGTTGCATCAACGACCGCGGGATCGCCGGGCTCCCCTCTTGTCGCGCCCCACGCTGTGGCGTGGTGTTGCATATTCGGTCGCGATCACCGCCGCCACTTTGCTGGCGCTCATCGTGGGCCTTTGGAGGTGGCCAGCCGCGCCCGCGCGCGCGACGACCCTCAGCTTTACGACGCTCGCGCTCGCCCAGATCTTTCACCTTGGCAACGCGCGGAGCGCGGGCCCGGTGACGACGCTTTCCCGAGCGCTGGCGAATCGTTATGCAGTCGGAGCCGTCGTGCTGACCGTCCTGCTCCAGGTCCTGGCGGTGACGGCTGGTCCCCTGCGCTCGGTCCTGGGCACGGCGCCGCTCCCCCTTCGGGCGTGGCTCCTTGCCGTGGCGCTGAGTGTGGTGCCGGGCGTTCTCGGACAGAGCTGGAAGCTCGCGCGGGCGCGCCGACAGAGACACGGCGGCTGACGCGTCACGCCTCTCGCACTGGCACCAGCAGCACGGCGCAGCGCGCCTCGTGCAAAACGTGCCTAACGGTTCTGCCCAGCAAGGCCGGCGCGCCGGGCACGGCGCGGTGACGCCCGAGCACGATCAGTGCCGCCTTTTCCCTCGCGGCGTAGGCGAGAATCGCTTCCGCCGCCTGCCCGTGCTCGACGAGCGGTTCGACGCGAGAGACATCGACGCCCGAAGACGCGCACGTCCGCAGCCAGTGCACCGTTTCGCGTCGCATCTCCTCCTCGATCTCGGTTTGCTCGACGGACGCATCTCCATGCGCGTGGGCCGCGGCGAGCGATGCGATGTGGCTGTAGACCGCGGGCTCGAGCACGTGCAGCGCCGTTAGGCGCCCGCCAAGGGCGCGCGCCGCCAGATCCGCCCACGACAGGACGTGTGCCTTCACATGCGATTCGACGAGCGCCGCGACGACACGGGTCCGCCCGTGCATCGAAGCGCGCGCACCGACGAGCACGGGTGTGGCGGCGGCGCGCGCCAGGCTGTCGGCGGTCGTCCCCAGCAGGAGTGATTCGTGCTCGCGATTGCCGTGCGGGCCGACCGCGATGAGATCGGCATCGGTATCCATCGCGACTCGCTCGATCACCTCGTGCGCGCGGCCGACGCGAACTTCCATTCCCATGTCGCCGCGGCCAATGGTCTGGGCGATTTCGCGGAGACGCTGTTCGGCGAGAGCCCGCGCGTCGGTCTCGAGGACCGCCGCGGGGAGAGTGTTGGCGACGAGAAACGGTGGCCTCGCCGGTGGCTCGATCGCGTGGACGAGCGTTATGCTCGCGTCCGGAGCCAACGACGTAGCCACCCACTCGGCCGTCGCGATGGCGGTTGGACTGAAATCCATACCGATGGCGATCCTATCGAGCCGCATACCCACCTCGCTGAGTTGACGCTCGCTCACGAAGTTGCTACCGCGGCGGACAGCGTCAGTACGGAAGAGCCCTCGACCGTCTCAGGGAAACCCTTGCAAGGTTAGCGAGTTGTCGCTTCGCGTGCTGGATTTCCCTGACGTTCCTACCGGCATGTCACCGATGGCTGGATCGACGCTGTCGAGCGACTCTTGTCGCTGAGGACGCGAGCGAGCGCGGGAGGAGCGATGAGCAGCCAACGAATGCAGCGCGACAACGAAGTCGTCGCGGACGTGCTGACGGGCGTCGCGAATTTGTTGGAGGAGCAGAGTGCGAATCCGTTTCGCGTGAGCGCGTGGCGAGCGGCCTCGGCCGCCCTTCGCGAACTGACTCAGCCGGCGGCGGACATTCTCCGCGCCGAGGGGCTGGAGGGGCTCGATCGCATCGATGGCGTCGGCCCCGCGCTGGCGCGCGCCATTCGCGAGATCATCGAGACAGGGCGCCTCGGGCTGTATGAGCGGTTGCTGGGGGAAAGCGATCCGGTCGCGCGAATGGCGTCGGTGCCGGGCATCGGCCGAAAGCTCGCCCAGCGCGTTCATTTGACGTTAGGCATCGAGTCCCTGGAGGAGCTGGAGCGCGCCGCGAACGACGGGCGACTCCGACAGGTCGCGGGATTCGGCGCGCGGCGCGTCGCCGGAATCCGCGACGTGCTGGCCGCGCGCCTGCGCACCCGTCGGCCGCCGCGCCAGACGCCGGACGCACCGTTGGTGGCAGAGTTACTCGATGTCGATCGTGAGTACCGTGAGCGCGCCATGGCCAAGGCGCTGCCGACGATCGCGCCGCGCCGTTTCAATCCCTCCGCTGAGCGCTGGCTGCCCGTGCTCCACACCGTTCGCGGTGGCCGTCACTACACGGCGCTCTACTCGAACACGGCGCTCGCCCACCGCATCGGCCGTACCCACGACTGGGTGGTGCTCTACTACGACGAGCATGACGGCGAGCGCCAATGTACGGTCGTCACCGCGCACCGCGGCCCGCTCGCGGGGCGACGCATCGTGCGCGGACGCGAGTCCGAGTGCATCGCGTACTATCACGTGAATGCGGCTCATCCCTCCAGACAGAAGGCGTCGTGATCGGCCCGGGAGAGGAGGGACAGCCCTAACGACGCGCCCAGTTCAACGCTCACTCAATGGTACGCTGTCGATTCCATTCGCGCTCGGCGCGCTCCTTGATGCCGACGAGCATTCGGCGCTCCATGACGAAATGCGCCGGCTCGAAGAGCAACATGCCTAACGGCGCAAGCGGAACGGCGACGAAGCTCGGACGCCCTTCGCCGCGCGTGCGCGCGAGAAGCCGCGTCGTCGTGTCGTTCACGGACTCGAGCACGAATGCACCCCAGCCATCCAGCACGAGTGCGCGTTCGGGAACGATGGCGGCGACGCGCCAGCCAAGATCCTTCCCCAGCGCGCCGCCGAGGTAGTTCGGCGGAGCCGCCCGAACGAGGTCGCCGCGCTTCAGCGATTGCCACTCCGGAACGATTCGGTCGACGTTGTGCACCGGATCTCCGACCAGTCGCTCGAGCCAGTCGTAGCTGTAGAACCCACCCCGGTCCTGGCCGATCTGTACCAGCCAGGGCCACACCGCGGCCGCGGGCGCCTGAACCGTTAGGCCATGATCGATCCGGTACCCGGGTTCGGCGACGAGCTCATCGCCCGGCATCGTGCTCGCGCGCTCCGCCAGGCTCACACCCCAATGAGTGTACCACGGCCGAAGCATGATGAGCGCCGACGGGTAGGCAGCGAGGAGGAGGGCGATCGCCGCGCCTAACGGGCGCAGCCGGCGACGCGCCGGATGGGCGGGGGCGCCGATCCATCGCGGAACCAGCTCGCGAACGAAGGGGATGGAACCGATCAGCACCGCGGCGTCGATAGCGCTACCGACGATGGAGACGGGATGGACGTACAGCGCGACAAGCGCCAGCGAGGCCACCGCGGCGGTGACGGCGACCGCGCGCCAATGCCGGTCGAGCAGCGGCACGCCGATGAGGCCGATTCCAGCGGCGAGGAAGCCGAGCGTCGCGATGAACCACAACACCGTCACTGGCCATGCCTCGTTCACGCCGTACACCCAAATCCCCGCTCCGGCGTGGGCCAACGCGTGAAGCACGAGGAAGCTTCCGATGAGACGACGCATGTGTCCTCCCGTTCTGTATCGGCGACGGATCGCGCAGCCCGTTCCCCATGCCGCGTGAAGATCCTCGTGGAGAGTACTGCTCGGCGAATCACACGGCCGTCGGGCAGATTGCGGACGTCCTGTCCGGGAAATCCGCTGTTCCCGGGACCTCCAGGTGCCTGCGTGGCCGGTTGCGCGGCCGAGCACTCGTGCTCCAGGCGTCCGCGTGGATTCCGGGTTTCTCTTCAGGTCACG
>DATBHD010000101.1:0-4935 GCA_036557635.1 Gemmatimonadaceae bacterium | reverse complement strand
CGCGCCATTCGTGTACCGAAATCCTGGGGCCTCGAGCCCTGACGCAATTTTGCCCTTAGAAATCCGATCAGGGCTCACTTGACGCCCTGCTTCTTACCGTCTAAACTCATTCGCTTCAATACGCTAAGTGGATCGGCCGGTCGCCGGTCCCACCCTCTGGCCCTCGCGGACGCACGCGAGGCGTGCTGAAGGAGTCCACACTCGACGCCGTGACCTCCACGACCAGAGGCTCGGCGGCGCGCGGCGCGGACTCTTCGGGGTTCGCGTTTTTCTTTTTCTCTCGTCGAGGACCTCGCTATTCAGGACACTACGAAACGCGTGCGGGTGAACCGCATGATCCGCATCAGTCCCGTTCGCGTCATTGGGGCCGACGGCGCACAGCTCGGCATTCTCGAGGTCGATGCCGCATTACGCATGGCGGAAGAGCAGGGCCTCGATCTGGTCGAAGTCGCGGCAACCGCACGCCCGCCGGTGGTCCGCATCATGGACTACGGCAAGTACAAGTTCGAAATGGCCAAACAGGCTCGAGTGGCCAAGAAGAAGCAGCACGTCATCGAGCTGAAAGAAGTGAAGTTCCGCCCTGGAATCGACGATCACGACTTCGACACGAAGACGCGACACGCCCGGCGATTCCTCGAGGAGAAGAACAAGGTCAAGGTCACGATGATGTTTCGCGGTCGACAGGTCGCGCACCCGGAGCTCGGCCAGGCCGTGCTCGATCGTGTCGCCAACGAGCTCGGGGACATCGGCAAGATCGAGAGCGCGGGCCGGTTGGAAGGCAAGTCAATGACGATGATTCTGGCGCCGAAATGAGGGCGTTCTCATGAAGATGAAAACACACAAAGGCGCGAAGAAGCGCTTCAAGGTTACGGGCTCGGGGAAGATCAAGCGCATGCGCGCCTTCAAGAGCCACATCCTCACCAAGAAGGATGCGAAGCGGAAGCGCCGTCTCCGCCAGGCCGACCTCGTGTCGACCACGGGCGAGATCAAGCACATCAAGCGCCTGCTTCAGGCTTAACGGAGGACTCAGACCATGCCTCGCGCACGATCGGGGGTTCCGCGTCTCAAGCGGAAGAATCGGGTAATGAAAGCGGCGCGCGGCGCCTTCGGCGGCCGCAGCAAGCTTTGGAAAGCAGCGAAGGAGAATGTCGAACGCGGTTGGAAGTATGCGTATCGCGATCGCAAGGCGAAGAAGCGCGACTTCCGGCGGCTCTGGATCACGCGCATCAACGCCGCGGCGCACCAGAACGACATGAGCTACAGCGTCTTCATGAATGGCCTGAAGAAGGCCGGCATCGAGGTCGATCGAAAGATGCTCGCCGATCTCGCCGTGCACGATCCGGCGGCGTTTACCGCGCTCGCCGAGAAGGCTCGCTCCGCTTAGAGAGAACTCATCTCACGTTGAAGCTCAACGGCGGCGGTGCGACGTCAAGTGCGCCGCCGCCGTTCTTTTGCCGCTACGATGACGACTTCCGTAACGCTTCCCGACAATCCGACGCTCGAGCAATACCTCGAGGGTCTCAAGGCTCTCGTCGTTGCCGCGACGAGGGAATTTCCAGCGGCAAGCACCCCGGAAAAGCTCGAGGAACTGCGGATCGCATACCTGGGCGACCAGCGCGGGCAACTGCGTTCCTTCCAGGTCGCGTTAGGCAGGCTGCCGAAGGAGGATCGTCCGAACGCCGGCCGCCAGTTCAACACCGTCAAGCAGCAGATCACCGACGCCTACGAGACGCGAAAGCGCGAGCTGTCCGCCGCCGCGGCTCCGGCGACGACGCTCGTCGATCCGTCGATGCCCGCGCGCCAGCAGTGGCGCGGCGCGAAGCATCCGGTCACGCTCGTCATCGAAGAGATCGAGGGAATCTTCCGCGAGCTTGGCTTCACCATCGCGACCGGGCCGGAAGCCGAGACCGAGTGGTACAATTTCGGCTCGCTCAACTTCCCGCCGAATCATCCGGCGATGGACCTGCACGACACGTTGTACCTGACGGGGAACGTGCTGCTCCGCACCCACACCTCGCCGGTTCAGACGCGGACGCTCCAACGCTACGCTCCGCCGATTCGCGTGTTGATTCCCGGTCGCGTCTATCGCCGAGACTTCTTCGACCCGTCGCACGCGCCCGCGTTCGAGCAGATCGAAGGTCTCTGCGTCGACGAGGGGATCAGCTTCGTCGACCTCAAGGCTACCCTCACGCGCTTCGCGAATCGGTTCTTCGGTAAGCGGCCGACGCGCTTTCGTCCGAGCTTCTTTCCTTTCACGGAGCCGTCCGCCGAGATGGACGTGCAGTGCGGCGTGTGCGGCGGCGCGGGCTGCGCCGTGTGCAAACAGACCGGCTGGGTCGAGATTCTCGGCTCGGGCATGGTGCACCCCGCCGTGCTCGAGGCGGCGGGCGTCGACAGCGAGCGATACACCGGTTGGGCATTCGGCATGGGACCGGGCCGCATCGCCCTCAGCCGCTACGGCATTCCCGACATTCGCATTCTCTACGATTCCGACGTCCGATTCCTCGAGCAAGTGGCGGAACAGGCTTCGGCCCAGGTGAAGGAATGAACGTCTCGTACGATTGGCTGCGCGCGTTCGTCCCCTTTCACGAGTCGCCGGCGAGGCTGCGCGACCTCATCACGTCGCGCGTCGCGACGGTCGACGAGCTCGAGCCGCTGAACAAGGCGCTCACGTCGATCGTCGTCGCGCGTGTCGTCGAGGCGGGGCCGCACCCGGACTCGGATCATCTGTGGCTGACGAAGGTCGACGCCGGCATCGGGGTGCTGCTCGACGTCGTCTGCGGCGCGCCGAACGTCAAGCAGGGCGCGCTGTATCCCTTCGCGCCTGTCGGCACGACCATGCCTAACGGTTTGAAGATCGAGAAGCGGCGCATCCGCGGCGAGATCTCGAACGGCATGCTCTGCTCGCCCCGCGAGATCGGTCTCGGCGACGATCACGAAGGTATACTCGAGCTTTCCACCGGCGCGAAGCCCGGAACGCCGTTTCTCGAGGTCATGCCGGCCGGCGACACGCGGCTCGTGATCGACGTCATGCCCAATCGGCCGGATCTGCTCTCGCACCTTGGCGTCGCGCGGGAGATCGCGGCGGCGGTGGATTCGCCGCTCGCGCTGCCAGAGCTCGCGGGCGCGGGAGCCGCGGTGCCGGCCGCCCATCGCGTGCGCTCGAGCGGCCGCACCGGCCCGGTGGAGGTTCGCGTCGACGAGGAAGGTCTGTGCAGGCGCTACATGGCAGTCGTCATCCGCGGGGTGCGCGTGGGACCCAGCCCCGAGTGGCTCGTGAAGCGCCTGGAGGCGATCGACTCGCGATCGATCAACAACGTCGTCGATGCGACGAACTACGTGCTCCACGAGCTCGGGCAGCCCACGCACGCCTTCGACCTCGCGAAGCTCGGTGGCTCGGCGGTGATCGTTAGGCGCGCGCGCGCCGGCGAGCGCATCACCACCCTCGACGGCGCCGACCGCGCGCTCACCGATGCGATGACGGTCATCGCCGACGCCAAGCGGCCGCAGGCGATCGCCGGTGTCATGGGTGGGCGCGACAGCGAAGTATCCGAGGCAACGACCGACCTCCTTCTCGAGGTCGCGAGCTTCGACCCGCAGCGGACGCGAGGAACGCGGCGCGCGTTAGGCTTGTCGACGGACGCGAGCTATCGCTTCGAGCGCGGCGTCGACCCGGCGCTCGCTTCCACCGCGCTCGAACGCACCGCGCAGCTGATCGTCGCCGTCGCCGGCGGCCGAGTCGACGGCGCGCCGATCGACATCTATCCGGGCGAGCCGCTCGTCTCACCGATGACGTTGCGCGCCTCACGAGTCGGAAAGGTGCTCGGCGAGCCGGTATCAGCCGACGAGGCTGCGTCGCTGCTGCGCTCAGTGGGCTTCGACGCGAGAGTCGAGTCGTCCGACGTCGTGCGCGTCATGACGCCGAGCTGGCGCAGTGACATTCTTCGCGAAATCGATCTGATCGAGGAGGTCGCGAGGCTGCGCGGGTACGACAGCTTCCCCGACGAGATCCGTCCCTTCCGCGCCGGCAACGTTCCCGATGATCCGCAGTGGCTCACCGCGCGTCGCGTGCGGAATGTACTGGCGGGCGCGGGATTGCTCGAGACTCGGCCGATGCCGTTCGTGGCTGGCGCGGACCGAGGATACGTGCAGGTCGCCAATCCTCTCGCCGCGAACGAGGCGTATCTGCGGCGAGACATTCTCGACACGCTTGCTCGCCGCGCCGAGTACAACCTCGCGCGCATGCAGGGCGACGTGCGCATTTTCGAGATCGGCTCGGTGTTCATGCCGACCGACGGCGCGATGCCTCGCGAAGAGCTGCACGTCGGCGCGCTCATCATGGGGCGCCGCCAGCCGCCGCACTTCAGCGATCCCAAGTCGGACGAATTCGAGAAGGCCATGACGTTCGACGCCTGGGACGCAAAGGCGCTCGCCGAGACAATCGCGCGCGAGTCACTCCCGGGAACGTCGATCGTGGTCGAAGACGGTGGAGAAGGCGAGCTGTGGCGGATTACCGCAAACGGCGTTCACGTTGGCGTCGTGCGCGCTGTAGCTCTGGACGCCCCTGTCTGGGCTAAGCACGCATTCGGCGTCGAGCTCTCGCTCGGCGTACTCGACTCTACCGATGTCGCCCCGCCGGGAGCGAACGCCTATCGAGCCCCGGAGTATCCGGCGGTAGCGGTCGGTCCATTCCGGCCACTGCCGACACAGCCAGCGTCCCCGTTCGACATCTCCCTGCTCGTCCCGAATGGCGTACGCGCGAGCCAGATCGAAGGCGCCATTCGACAAGTCTCCGGCGACATGCTCGAGTCGCTGCAGCTCGTGGACGAGTACGCCGGAAAGAACATCGAGCCGGGCTATCGCAGCCTGGCCTGGCGATTAACCTTCCGCCATCCAGAGCGCACAATCACCGCGAAGGAGATCGAGGGCCGTCGC
>DATBHD010000100.1:0-20510 GCA_036557635.1 Gemmatimonadaceae bacterium | reverse complement strand
CGCTCTCTTCGGCTCGCTCTCTTCGGCTCGCTCTCTTCGGCTCGCCCTTCTCGGCTCGCCCTTCTCGGCTCGCCCTTTAGCCACGCTCTTTCCGGCTGCCCTTCTCCTTCCCGCCTCCATGTCCTTGAAATTCGTTCCTCTCCTGGTACTCGGGGCCGTTGCCTCGGTGGGTGCTCAGCAGCCGGCAGCGAGCGCCGATCCATACATGGCGCGCGCCATCCGCGTGCTCACCGCGCAACCGATCGTCGATGGGCATAACGATCTGCCCTGGCGCATTCGAGAAGACAAGGCGCACCCGATGGACGTCGAAGCCTACGACCTCCGGAAGCAAACGCCCGGGATGACGGATCTTGCGCGACTCAAGGCTGGACACGTCGGCGGACAGTTCTGGTCCATCTACATCCCCGGCGAGCGCAACGACGGCGCCTACAAGCCTAACGGCGCGGTCGCCAGCCAGCCCGGTTACGCGCGCGTCCAGCTCGAGCAGATCGACATCGCCCGGCGCGTCATCGCGAGGTATCCTGAGCTCCAGTGGGCGACCACGGCCGACTCGGTTCGCGCGGCGTACTCGCACGGACGGCTCGGTTCGATGCTCGGCCTCGAGGGCGGCCATGCCATTGAGAACTCGCTCAACCTGCTGCGCGTGTACTACGCGCTCGGCGCGCGCTACATGACCTTGACGCACAACGTCACGCTCGATTGGGCGGACGCCGCGCTCGATACCGCGAAGCACGGCGGCCTCACCCCGTTTGGCCGCGAGGTCGTTCGCGAGATGAACCGGCTCGGGATGCTGGTGGATCTCTCGCACGTGTCGCCGGGCACGATGAGCAGCGCGCTCGACGTCACCGTCGCGCCGGTGATCTTCTCGCACTCGGCGGCCCGTGCGCTCGTCGATCATCCCCGGAACGTCCCCGATTCGATTCTCGCGCGCGTGCCGAAGAATGGCGGCGTCGTCATGGTGCCCTTCGTGACGAGCTTCGTCTCGGCCGCGGTCTACGCCGACGACAACCAGCTCACCGCGATCGCCGTCGACGCGGCACGCCACCACCCGGGCGATACGGCGGCGGCGCGCGCCGAGGTCGCGACCTGGCGCGCCGCGCACGCGCGCCCACAGGCGACGATCGCCGACGTCGCGAATGCCATCGAGCACGTGCGCAAAGTCGCCGGCGTCGATCACGTCGGTATCGGCAGCGACTTCGACGGCATCCCGGAGACGGTCGTCGGTCTCGAGGATGTATCGAAGTATCCGGCGGTGTTCGCCGAGCTCGCGCGTCGCGGCTGGACCGACGCCGACCTGAAGAAACTCGCCGGCGGCAACGTCCTGCGGGTGCTCGCTCAGGCGGAACAGGTCGCGAAGCGATTGCAGAAGGAGCGTCCGCCGTCCTTAGCGACGATCGAACAGCTCGACGGCGCCGGCGCGCGCATGGCCACGCCGTAAGAAGTCTCTAAACCGGCGTCTGCGGCTTCACTTCGGCGAGCGCGCGCCTTACGAGACGCACCGGAATCCCCGCCGCCGCCGCCTCGGCCTCCAGCTCGCGCACGGTGTAGACGGTCGCGGCGGCCGGCGCGCTGAGCCGCTCGCTCGCCTCCTGCGCCGCCGCGCGCTGCATCGCCGCGGCGCGCTCGAGAGCGAGCGCTGCCTCACGAGCGGAGATCGTGCGCGCGTCGAATTCGCCGGTGCGCGTCAGCGCCGGCTCGGAGATGCGGAGCGCCTTCTCGAGCGCGTCGGCCAACGATTCGCCGGTCGGATAGCGCGCGTCGCGATCCTTTGCGAGACAACGGTCGATCACCGCCGCGATCGGCGCCGGCACGCGCGGCGCCACCGACGCGAGTGCCGGCGCAGGCCGATTGACGTGCGCGTCGAGCAGCGACGAGACCGTCTCCGCGGAAAATGGCAATCGGCCACTCAAGAGGAGAAAACCGACGACGCCGAGCGCGTAGAGATCGCTGCGGCCATCGAGTGGCTCGCCCTTGATCTGCTCCGGGCTCATGTAGCTCGCCGTGCCGAGGATGAGCGCGTCCCGCGTGAGCGTCGGACCGAACTCGACGCGCGCGATACCGAAGTCGGTGACGATCGCCCGGCCCGAACCGCGCTCGATCATGATGTTCTCCGGCTTCACGTCCCGATGGATGACGCCGCGCGCATGGGCGTAGGCGAGTGCCCACGCGACCTCGCGGAGAAATCGCACCGCGTCCGTCGCCGGCAGCACGCCCTCGGAGCTCATGCGCTCGGCGAGATTCTCCCCTTCGATGAAGGGCATCGCGAAGAACGGATGGCCCGCCAGCTCGTCGGCGCGGAATACCGCCACGATATGAGGATGCGAAAGTCGTCCGGCGGTGCGAGCCTCGCGAAGAAAGAGCTCCCGCACTTCACTGTCGGCGGCGAGGTGCGGCGGGAGCACCTTGATCGCGACGAAGCGGTCGAGACGAACGTCGCGCGCGAGGAACACCGCCCCCATGCCGCCACGCCCGAGCTCCCGCTCGACGGCGTACTGCGACGCGAGCGCCGTCCAGAGCTCGCTGAACTCCGAGCCGATGGTTGGGGCGGAAAAAGCACGCGGCGAAGCAGGCGTCGACGTCATTCAGCGCGATGTTCGGGCGAGTCCTGAATGTAACTGCGGGCGCAGGGCCCGATCCGACTCACCGTGAATGGAACCGTTACGCAGCGGTGACGCAATGTGGCTCGCGTCGGATGCTCGCCCGAGGCAAACCTCATACGGTCGCTAACCCATGCCTCCCATGCGCTCACTAACGGTCTCGCTCACACTCACGGCTCTCTGCGCGACCCGCGTCGTCGGACAGGCCAGTGCGCCAAAAGAACGTCCCGCGCTCGTCGTGCTCATCGCCGTGGACCAGATGCGGCCTGACTATTTCGAACGATTCCGAGACCAGTTCCGAGGTGGCTTGCGCACGATTCGCGAGAGCTCGGCGTTCTTCCCGAATGGGCATCAGGAGCATGCGATGACGGAGACCGCGCCCGGGCATTCGACGATGTTGTCTGGTCGCGAACCGGTGCACACGAACATTTTCTCGAACGACCGTGGCGTGCCCGATCGCAGCGTCGCCGTGATCGACGCGCCAGGCGTCACGGGTGCGTCGCCACGCCGGTTCATCGGCACGACGCTATACGATTGGATGCGCCGCGCCGATTCCTCGGCGCGCGTGCTCTCCGTTTCGCGCAAGGATCGCGGCGCGATTCTGCCTGTCGGTCGATCGCGCGCGGATGTGTACTGGTTCGCGAACGGTCGATTCACGACGAGCCAGTATTACGCCCAAACGCTGCCGCCGTGGGTCAGCGACTTCGACGCAAGCCTCCACGGTGAAGCGCTGCCGAGAGTCTGGCCGCTGCTCCTGCCCGACAGCGCGTACGCCGAGCCGGACTCGGAGCCGTGGGAGCACGACGGGGGAGATTTCACCTTCCCACATTCGTTCCAGCAGAACCCCGGCGACCGACTGCGCAAGCTCGAGGAGTCACCGTGGATGGATTCGGTGACCCTCGCCTTCGCGCTGCGCGGGACGCGAGAGCTCTCGCTCGGCGCGCGTGACCGAACCGATCTGCTTTCGATTTCGCTTTCGACGACCGACAAGATCGGTCACAGCTACGGACCCGACTCGCGCGAGATGCACGACCACTTGTTGCGGCTCGACGGCTGGCTGGGGATGTTCCTCGATTCGTTAGGCAAGCTCGTACCGCGCGAGCGGACGCTGCTCGTCCTCACCTCCGACCACGGCATGACGTCGTTTCCGGAGTACACGGTCGTGATGCGCCATCAGCCGGCCGGGCGCATGAGCCTCTCGGCGCGCACGCAGCGGATCGCCGCCGATCTCCGGGCCCGATACGACACGAGCTTCGGTGTCTCCTTCGACAACGGGATTGCCACGGCGGACGTCGCGAGCATGCGCGCGCGCGGCGTCAATGTCGACAGCATCACCCGGCTCTTCGTGTCCGCGGCGCGCGCGCTGCCCGGTGTCGCCAAGGTGTTCACACCTGCTCAACTCGCGGCCGCGCCCGCAACCGACGGCGATGCCACGCGCTGGAAGCGCAACCTGCCGCCGGAGATTGGTTGGCTCATCGTCACCGTCGCCAAGCCCAACTTCGTGTTTTCCGACAAGCTCACCGGCGAGCACGGAACGATGCAGCCCGAGACGGTCGCGATCCCGATCGCCTTCATGGGTCCTGGCGTGCACGCCGGGACCTACTCGCGGGTCGTACGGTCCGTCGACATCGCGCCGACGCTCGCCCGGCTGCTGGGCGTCGAGCCGACGGAAGCACTCGACGGGTCGGCGATCGCCGAGGTGCTGCACGGCGCCCCGCCAAACCCCTGACATTCGATGCGTGCTCGCTGAACGGCTTCGATGTCGATTTTTCTGGTCCCCATTCGACGTATTAGGTAGGACGATTCAGCGAGGAGTGATGAAATCGGTATCGGACAGGATCATTGACCGGCTCCCGGCCGGTGGCGCGACCGTCGTCGCCGCTTTCGGCTCGCCGTACGATTGCCTAACGATCGACAACGCCGTTGTCTTGCTGATCGATCACCAGATCGGTCCGCTGTGGGAGCTCGAATTCGCGGAGCCGCGGCGACGAGTGGTCGAGCTCGCCGCCGCCGCGAAGCGACTGGGAGTGCCGACCATCATCACCGCGATCGGCCCGGACACCCTCGGCCCGATCATTCCGGAGCTGACGGCGGCGAACGAGAACGCGCCGCGCATCGTGCGCGACGTCGTGAACGCGTGGGACGATCCCGCGATCCGCCACGAGATCGAATCGACCCGGTGCGGGAAGCTGATCATCGCCGGGAGCGCGGCCGATGTCGGCGTTCTGCTCTGCGCGAAGTCGGCTGTCGCCGCGGGATACGCCGTCTACGTTCCGATCGACGCGTGCGCGCACTTCACGCATCCGTCGTCGATCTGGCTGTCGCGCGCGGGTGCGATCGTCACGACCGCCGCGCTCGTGACGAGTGAAATCGCCGGCGCGACAGCACGACGGTCAGGACGTGCCGGAGCCGCTCAGGCAAACCGGACGGCGTTCGAGACGCGCGAGTGGAGATAGCGCGTTTCACGATCACGTCGCGATCAGGTAACGAGGAACAGAGGGTAATCATGCGGCCTAACGAGGCACGATGCGGCTCGTCGGGCGTCGTTACCTGAACGCGACATCGGCGACACGCTTCCGTCGGCGCCTCCGTGCAATGTGCGACACTCGTTGTTCGCACTCACTCGACGCACGGAGTCCGTATGCGCACCACACTCGTACATGTCGCAGTCGCAGCAGCCAGTGTCGCCATATCAGCATCAGTTGTCGCGCAGCAACCCTCGGCATCGCTCGCCGGACGACCGGCGGCCGACAGCGCCGTGAAGATCAAAGGCATGGAGATCGTCGGATCGGTCAGTGGACGCGGGAAGGAACGCGTCATCAACGCCGTTCCGCAGAACCTGATCTTGAGCGCTACGCCCGGCACGAGCGCGCTGAAGGTCGTCGAGCGGCTGCCCGGCGTGAACTTCCAGAGCGCCGATCCGTGGGGCACGTACGAATGGGCGAATCGCGTCACCATTCGCGGCTTTCAGCCACAGCAAATCGGCCAGACGTTCGACGGCATTCCCCTCGGTGACATGAGTTATGGAAACTTCAACGGCCTGGGCGTTGGCCGCGCGGTGGACGCCGACAATCTCGAGAGCACGAGCGTCGCGCAGGGCAGCGGCGCGCTCGCGACGTCGTCGAACAACAACCTCGGCGGGGTCGTGCAGTATCTCTCCAGCGACGCCGCGAACGTCACCGAATTCCGCTTTCGCCAGATGGCGGGGCAGGCGAACGCCCGACGCACCTACGGCCGTTGGGACACCGGCCTGCACACGTTAGGCAGCGACGGCGGCGTCAAGAGCTTCGTCAGTTTCTCGCGCATCGACAACGACAAGTGGAAAGGCGCCGGCACCCGCTATTCGCCGCGAAGCGACGTGCTACTCGGCAGCCACGGCTTCCTCGGCCGCGCCGGCCAGACGTATCAGGACCAGATCAACATGAAAATCAGCGCGTTCAAGGGCGCGCACAAATTCACGGCGTACTACGATCTCGCCGACCGCAAGGAAGCCGATTACACCGATCTCTCGCTCAGGCGTTATCAGCAGAGCGGGCGGGATTGGGACCAGTTCTCGAGTTGGACGGAAGCGAAACAGTTCGCCACAAGCGGCACACCGGACGAGGCGTACTTTCAATCCGCCGAAGGAGCACGGCGCGACCATTTGGCGTACCTCGCCGCCGATTTCGCTCTCAACGACTCGACCCACCTCGTCGTGACGCCATATTACCACACCAACCGCGGCTCCGGTGACTGGCACGCGCCGAGCTATGACGCGACGTGGAGCCCCGATCCGATCTACTTCCGTCAGACGCAGTACGCCGACCGTCGCTATGGGGTGAACGGCCGCCTCACGACGGAGATCGCCGGCAACCAGCTCGAGGGCGGCGTCTGGATCGAGGACAACAAGTCCACGATTCGCCGCGTCGGCTGGCGCCTGAGCGACTACAACGCGGGGCCGACCGTCGACTTCAGTGACGTCCTCAGCCTGTTCTTCGACCGCACGGGCGACCTCACGACGACGATGGCGTACGTCCAGAACACGAACCGGCTGCTCGATGAGCGTTTGCGAATCACCTACGGTCTGAAGTATCTGCATGTCGGCGCGGAGTTCACGAACAACGGCCTCACGATCCCCACCGCCGCGACCGCGCCCGACGTCGCCCGCCCGAGCTTCAGCGTCCCGACGAACGGTGGTGTGTTGCCACAAGCCGGCGCCGTCTACACCATGACAAACAACGAGGAGGCGTTCGCCAACTTCAGCGAGAACGTGAACGCGTATCCGTACAGCCCGCAGACCGGTGTCTACAACACCGATCCCGCCGCGTTCGACTTCTTCAAGGCGAACACGAAGCCCGAGAAGGCGACGACATACGAATTGGGCATGCGCACGCGCCGCGGTGGCTTCGAGGCCTCACTCGCCGCCTACAACATCGACTATCGCAATCGACTCATCGGCGTCGCGGTATGTCCGCTGACCGCCACCTGCGTGAGCTCATTCGCGAACGTCGGCGCCGTGACATCGCGCGGCGTCGAAGGCCTGTTCATGTGGCATGTGACGCCGGCGCTCTCCTGGTACAACTCCGGCTCCTACGGCCAGGCCACGATCGACGACGATTACTTGAGCGGGACGACGCTGGTGCACTCGTCAGGCAAGGACGTGGTCGACGCGCCGCGGACGCTCTTCAACTCGAGCCTCAAGTGGGACGACAGCCGGTTCTTCGCCAGCGCCGGCGCGCGCCACGTCGACAGGCGCTACTTCACCATCCTGAACGACATGGTCGTTCCCGCCTACACGTTGTTCGACGCCGGCGTTGGCTACCGGCTGCGCGCGATCGGCGCGGCCAAGGAGATCACGCTGCAACTCAACGCGCAGAACCTCTTCGATGCGTCATACATCTCGACGATCGGCACCGGCGGCTTCACCGTGAGCGGTGACAACCAGACGCTGCAAGCCGGCGCGCGACGCTTGGTGTTCATCACCGTCGGGGCGGCATTCTAACCACCGCTGTCATCCCGAGGAGCTTGGCTCCTCGGGATGACAATCGCGGTCAACGTCTGCGCAGCACCGCGCGCGCCGGCGCCGCCTCGTGTCCGCCGACTTTGATCGGTAGCACGATGAGGTCGTAGTCGCCGCCGTGCACGTCTACCAATGACAACCCCTCGACGATCGGTATCCCCTTCCCGAGCAGAATCTGGTGCGTCCGCGGAGCCGGGGCGCCGAACTGCTCCGCCGAGAGATAGTCGATACCGACGAGCCGCACGTTCGCGTCCGCGAGCAGCTGCGCCGCGTCAGGCGCGATATACGTGAAATCGCGATGGAACGTCGGCGAGGTCAACCAGCGGCCAGTCGAGCTCTTCGTGCGAAAGAGAATGCGCGGCGATCCCTTCCACTCGTGTCGCTGCAGCTCCGCGGCATCGATCACTCGCGCGCTGTCCGGGATCTCGATTACGCGCGCCGGCCCGATGAAACGCTCGAGCGAAACGGAGTCGATCGGCGCGCCGTCGCGAATGAAATGCATCGGCGCGTCGACGTGCGTGCCACTGTGCGCGCCGAGTGAATAGGCCGACCCCGTCACGAAGTCGCCCTTGCGCATGTCCTTCACGAAGTCGAAGCGCATCCCCGCGTCTCCCTCGTACACGGGCGTCGTCGACGGATCGAGCCTCACGCTCGCGTCGATCCAGCCCGTCGACTCCGAGCCTAACGGCGACGTGTCCTTCGAGGCCGCCGGCGCGCAGCCCCACGCGACGACGACAACACCAAGAATGAGCGTTTTCACGATGAAGCCTCCTCCGCCGCGGGTCAGAGAATGAGATTCAGGAGCAGCGTGAAGCCCAGGCCGGCGACACCGATGATCGTCTCGGCGACGGTCCAGGTCTTCAGCGTTTGCGGAACGGTCATGTCGAAAAACTCCTTGATGAGCCAGAAGCCGGCGTCGTTCACGTGCGAAAGCATGAGCGAACCGGCTCCGGTCGCGAGCACCAGGAGCTCCGCGTGCGCTCCCGAGCTCGCGGCGATTGGCGCGACGATTCCGGCGGCCGTCGTCATCGCCACCGTCGCCGATCCCGTCGCGACGCGAATGAGCGTCGCGATCGTCCAGGCGAGCAACAGCGGCGACGCATGCGACGTCCGCGCCATCTCGGCGACGGCGCGCCCCACGCCGCTCGACACGAGCACCTGATTGAAGCCCGCGCCGGCGCCGATCACGAGCAAAATCGTCGCCGTCGGGCCGAGGCAGTCGTTGCAGAACTTGAGAACTTGCGCACGCGTGAAATGGCGGCTCCGCGCGAGCGACCAGAAAGAGAACAAGAGCGCGAGCAGGAGCGAGACGATCGGATTGCCGATGAAGTTCAGCGCGGCGCGGAGCCTACTGTCGCGAGAGAGCCAGCCATTGGCGGCGGTCGCGAGCAGCATGAGAATCACCGGTACCAGCACCGTGAAGAGCGAGATCGCGAACCCCGGCAGAGGAGCGTCGACATCGCGCTCCGACAACTGGAGCGCCATCGGATTCTCCGCGGGGAGCGCGACGCGCCGAGCGATCCAGGCGCCGAAGATCGGCCCGGCGAGAGCAGCGGTCGGCAGCCCGACGATCAATCCGTATAGAATCGTCCGACCCACGTCCGCGTTGAACGCGGTCACGGCCAGCATCGCCGCCGGATGCGGCGGCAGCATGCCATGTACGACGGAAAGCCCAGCCACTAACGGAATGCCGATCTTGACGAGCGACAGACCGGTACGCCGCCCGATCGTGAACACCAGAGGGATGAGCAGAACGAATCCGACCTGGAAGAATACAGGAATTCCGAGAATGAACGCGACGACCATGAGCGCCCAGTGCACTCTTTGCTCACCAAACCGCTGAATGAGTGTCGTCGCGATTCGTGTCGCCGCGCCGGACTCCGCCATCATCTTCCCGAGCATCGTCCCGATGCCGACGACGATCGCGATGAAGCCCAACGCCGCGCCAACGCCATCCTGGAACGCCTTCACTGCGTCGCCGAGCGGCATCCCCGCGACCACGCCCAGCGCGAGGGAGACCGTCGTTAGGGCGATCAAGGGATGGAGCTTGAAGTGCGCAATGAGCGCGATGAGCACGACCACCGCGCCAAGGGCGTAAAGGAGCAGGCGAGCGTCGGGCGTCATGCCGGCGCGTACCGGCTACCGAACTCTTTTCGTGGCACTATCCCGTGCTCGCGTCCTGGTGAAATCGGCGCCGGACGCCGGCAGCGAACACGCGCCAGGGCGAGACGGCTTTGAGGCGGGGAAGCCATTTCGCGTCGGCCCCAACCCGATACCGGAGGCGAGGCGAGGCGCTGTCGACGATCTGCAGCACGCGAGACGCAACCTCCTCCGGAGCGATGCCTGTGTCGACGAAACGACGGGCGGCATCGAGCGCGCGTTGCCGGGGCCCATCGTAGTCGGCGAGGCGGCGCGCGGCCAATGATCCCCTGTCGGTCAATCCCGTGTGAACGAATTCCGGCTCGACGAGTGATACTGAAATGCCTAACGGCTTGAGCTCGTGCCAGAGCGCTTCCGAGTAGCCCTCGAGCGCGAACTTGGTCGCCGCGTAGAATGGCATGAATGGGACGCCCATGAGCCCTATGAGTGACCCGATATTAATGATTTTGCCCGCGCGCTGCTTTCGCATCGTTGGCAGAGCCGCGTTCACGACGCGAACAGCGCCGAAGAAGTTCGTGTCGAATTGCGCTTTTGCCTCTTCGATGCTCGTTTCCTCGGCCGCACCGGACAGCGCGTAGCCCGCGTTGTTCACGAGAATGTCCAGCCTACCGGCGCGCGCCACGACCTCGTCGACGCACGACGCAACGGACTGGTCGGATCGAACGTCGAGTCGGACGAGTTGGAACGGCCTCCCTTCCCCCTCATCGCTGACATTTCGTGCTGTACCGTACACCGCCAGGCCTCGCGACGCGAGACGCAACGCTATGGCCTGTCCGATGCCGGACGAAGCGCCGGTCACCAGAGCGACCTTACGGCTCTCTGAATCTGTCATGAGTGATCTCCGAGATGAGTACCAGCGCCGCCTACCGGTATGATACCGACTCGGAGAATCCCTGCGGCGGGACGTCGCGCGCGCGCGATCGAAGATACGTCCGCGCCCCGTCGACGTTGCCTAACGAAACAGGCGCGCCGGCACCGGGCTAACGAGCCGGCGCCTGGCGGTTGCTCTCGACCATGAGGTCGACGAGGCGAACGAGATCCTCGCCAACCCGCTTCATGCCCGTGCACTGCACGCAGCTGTGCGCGCCCTCCAGCAATAGATAGAACAGGTTCGCGGCCAGATCCGGATCGCGGAACCCAGCTTCCTCGCAAAGCTTTTGAATGTGCTTGTGCTCGCGGAGCTTGTGCGCCTGAATGACGCGCCGCGCTGGGTGATCGCGGTCCGGCAGCTCGGCGAGGGCATTCGCCAGCATCGAGCCGCGCCGCTCCATCTCGGCGAGCTTGTCGGCAACACGACGGCTCCACTCCACGAGCTGTGCTTCCGGATCTCGCGGATACTTCGCCTCGAGCTCATCCCACAATGCTTCTTTTTGCGCGACGATTCCGCGCGCCCACTCCGCGATCAGCTCGTCCTTCGACGCGAAGTGGCGGTAAAGCGTCATCTTGTTCGTGCCCGCGGCCTCCGCGATCGCTTCAACGCCGACGCCGCGAATTCCCTGTTTATGAAACAGGTCCGCGGCCGCGGCGATGATACGCTCGCGTGGCGGAAGGACGGGTTGAGCCTGCCGTTTGGTTGTCATCTGAAATCACCTATCAGATCAGACATCGCGCGGTCGCGCGCCGATGTCGAATTCACGTCGTCTCGAACGACCTAGAGAGAGCACACTGGGCGCTCGAGTGCAATACCCCCACTTGACGATTTTGTTACCGACCAGTAACATCAGGGGTGTTACCGGTCAGTAACATAGCATCTGTAGTACGGATGACCGTCACGTTTCGTTGGACCAACCCCATTTCCGCTGGAGTCGTGCCGAATGAGTACCACCCGGTTTCAGAGCCTGCGATCAGCAGTGTACACAGCGGCGCTCGCGCTTTGCATCGGAGTTCTCCTCACGGGCTGCCAACAGGCGCAGTCCGCGTCACCGCCGCCCCAGGTCACCGTCGCGCCCGCGGTCACGCGCCAAGTGGCCGACGAGGATGAGTTCACCGGCCATTTCGAGGCGGTCAATGCCGTCGAGATTCGTCCCCGCGTCGCCGGCTTCGTCCAGCGCGTGGCCTTCGTCGAGGGTGCCATCGTCAAGCAGGGCGACGTCCTCTTCACGATCGACCCGCGTCCGTATGAAGCCGAGGTGTCACGCGCCGAAGCGGAGCTCGAGCGCGCGCAGACCCGCAAGCAACTTGCCGACATGGAGCTCGAGCGTGCGCGGCGGCTCGTCAGTACGCAGGCCATCTCGCGTGAAGAGCTCGACGCAAGGACCAGTGGCCGCGCCGAAAGTGATGCCGCGATTCGTGCCGCGCAGGCGGCGGTGCGCATGGCGCGACTCAACCTCGAGTGGACCGTGGTGCGCGCGCCGATCACCGGCCGAGTGAGCCGTGCCGAGGTGACCACCGGGAATCTCGTGCAGACCGGACCAGCCAATCCCACGTTGCTGACCACGATCGTGTCGCTCGATCCGATCTACGTCTATTTCGACTCGGACGAGCAGGCATACCTCAAGTACATGCACGCTGCCAATGGCCCAAGCGCTCGTCCGGTCGGACGACAGGTGTACGTCGGCCTCGCCAACGAGACGGGATTCCCCCACGAGGGCAGGCTCGACTTCATCGACAATCGCCTCGATCGCACGGCCGGTACGGTCCGCGTCCGCGCCGTCTTGCCTAACAAGTCACAACTGTTCACGCCCGGCTTGTTCGCGCGCGTGCGGCTGGTCGGTGGCGAGCAGCGGTCGACGACGCTCGTTCAGGATCGGGCGATCGGCACCGATCAGGATCGCAAGTTCGTCCTCGTGCTCAAGGACGATAACACGCTGGAGTATCGGCCGGTGACCCTCGGCCGGATGGTCGATGGACTCCGTGCCGTCGACTCGGGTTTGGCGCCGGGAGAGCGCGTCGTGATCAACGGTCTGATGCGCGTGCGCCCCGGCATGAAGGTCGTTGCTCAAACCGCCGCGATGACGTCCGACGTCGCTGCGCGTTGAGCGGTGCGCATCAGTGGCTCACGCCTTCGGCTCTCCGCATAACGCACAACGCAGAACGCTCCCTGCTTCGCGCACAACGCTCCACGCCTAACGCTCCACGCCAATGCGCTTTTCGCGTTTCTTCATCGACCGCCCAATCTTCGCGGTCGTTCTATCGCTCGTCGTCCTCGCCGCGGGCCTGCTCGCTATTCGGTCACTGCCGATCAGCGAGTATCCCGAAGTGACGCCACCGACGATCGCCGTCCGCGCCGTCTATCCGGGCGCGAATCCAACGGTGCTCGCGCAGACCGTCGGCACGCCGCTCGAGGACGCGATCAACGGTGTTGAGCACATGCTCTATATGTCGTCGTCGGCGACGGCCGACGGTGTCCTCAATCTCACGGTCACGTTCGACATCGGCACACCGGTCGATCTCGCGCAGGTCCAGGTGCAGAATCGCGTGAGCCAGGCGCTGGCGCGATTGCCCGAGGAGGTCCGCGCCCTCGGCGTCGTGACCGAGAAGCGATCGCCCGACATCACGATGGTCGTGCACCTCGTTTCTCCCGACGGACGCTACGATCCCGTGTACCTGCGCAACTACGCGCTCCTCAACGTGCGCAACGAGCTGGCGCGGCTGCCGGGCGCCGGTCAGGTCGTCGTCTTCGGCGCCGGCGATTACGCGATGCGCGTCTGGCTCGATCCGAACCGCGTCGCCGCGCACGATCTTTCGGCAGGCGACGTCGTCCAGGCTATCCGTGAGCAGAATCTTCAGGTTGCGGCCGGCGTCGTGGGCGCGCCGCCGATGCCGAACCCGGTCGCATATCAGCTCACCGTGCGGGCGCACGGCCGGCTCGTCGACGAAAAAGAGTTTGGAAACATCATCGTCAAAACGGGCGCCAACGGTCAGGTAACTCGACTGCGGGACGTCGCGCGGATCGAGCTCGGCGCGGGCGACTTCGGCCTGCGCGCGCTGCTCGACAACAAGTCGGCCGTCGCGATTGTCGTCTTCCAGGCGCCCGGCTCGAACGCGCTCGCGCTCTCGAGCGCCGTGCGCACGAAGATGGACGAGCTCAAGCTGCGCTTCCCGCAGGGCGTCGACTGGTCGGCGGTGTACGACCCAACGCTCTTCGTGCGTGACTCGATCCGCGAAGTGATCCAGACGCTGCTCGAGGCGACGCTGATGGTCGTGCTCGTCGTCGTCCTGTTCCTGCAGACGTGGCGGGCGTCGATCATTCCGCTTGCCGCGGTGCCGATCTCGATCGTCGGCACCTTCGCGGTGATGCTCGCGGCGGGGTTCTCGATCAATACGCTATCGCTGTTCGGCATGGTGCTGGCCATCGGCATCGTCGTCGACGACGCGATCGTCGTAGTCGAGAACGTCGAGCGACATATCGAGGAAGGTCTCTCGCCCGTCGACGCGAGTCATCGCGCGATGGAAGAGGTGAGTGGGCCGATCATCGCGATCGCGCTCGTGCTCTCGGCCGTATTCATCCCCGTCGCCTTCATCAGCGGCCTAACGGGCCAGTTCTATCGCCAGTTCGCGCTGACGATCGCCTTCTCGACGCTCATCTCGGCGTTCAATTCGCTGACGCTGTCGCCGGCGCTTGCGGCGGTGCTGCTCCGGCCGCGAGGCGCGGCCGAGGATCGACCGACGCGGGTGATCAATCGCCTCTTTGGCTGGCTCTTCGGCCCGTTCAATAGAGCGTTCGCGCGCGCGTCCAATCGCTACGGATTGCTCGCACGCAGCGTGACCCGACGCGCTGGAGTGGCGCTCGCTGTATACGCGGGACTCGTCGCGCTCGGCGTGCTCGGGTTTTCGCGAGTGCCGGCTGGTTTCGTGCCGAGCCAGGACAAGCGCTACCTCGTCGCGATCGCGCAGCTTCCCGACGCCGCGTCGCTCGACCGAACCGAATCGGTCATTCGACGCATGACGGATGTCGCGCTCGCGCAGGACGGCATCGAGCACGCGGTCGAGTTCCCCGGACTCTCGATCAACGGCTTCGCCAACAAGCCTAACGCGGGTGTCATCTTCCTCGGTCTCAAGCCGTTCGAGGAGCGCAAGGACAAGAGCCAGAGCGCAACCGCGATCGTTCAGGCCCTGAACGCCAAGTTCGCCGGGATTCAGGACGCGTTCGTCGCCGTCTTTCCGCCGCCGGCCGTCAACGGCCTCGGTGTGGTGGGCGGATTCAAGATGCAGCTCGAGGATCGCACGGGCCAAGGCGACTCCGCCCTCTACGCCGCGACCCAGACGCTGCTCGGTCGCGCCTATCAGACGCCGGCCCTCGCCGGCCAATTTTCCAGCTTCCAGGTCAACGTGCCGCAGATCTTCGCCGACGTCGACCGTGACAAGGTGAAGCAGCTCGACATTCGGTTGAACGATCTCTTTCAGACGCTCCAGATCTACCTCGGGTCCGAGTACGTCAACGACTTCAACAAGTTCGGCCGAACCTACCAGGTAATAGCGCAGGCCGACGCGCCATTCCGCGCGAGCTCGGACGACATCTCCCAATTCAAGGTCCGCAACGGGCACGGGGACATGGTGCCGCTCGGATCGGTCCTCACCGTTAGGCCGTCACACGGGCCGGACCAGGTCACACACTACAACGGTTATCCAGCCGCCGACATCAACGGCAGCCCAGCTCCCGGCGTGAGCTCCGGCGAAGCCGTTCAGACCATGGAGCGGCTCGCTCGCGAGACGCTGCCTAACGGCTTCGGCTTCGAGTGGACCGAGCTCACGTATCAACAGAAGCTGGCTGGAAACACGGCCGTGTTCGTGTTCCCCCTCTGCGTGCTGCTCGTGTTTCTCGTTCTTGCCGCGCAGTACGAGAGTTGGTCGCTGCCGCTCGTGATCATCCTCATCGTGCCGATGTGCCTGCTCTCGGCGATCGCCGGGGTGTGGCTCACGCGCGGCGACAACAACGTGTTCACCCAGATCGGCCTGTTGGTGCTCGTCGGCCTCGCCTGCAAGAACGCGATTCTTATCGTGGAATTCGCGCGGGACCTGGAGCGGCAGGGTCGCGATCGTTTGACGGCGGCGCTCGAAGCCGCGCGCATCCGACTACGCCCGATCCTCATGACCTCGTTCGCCTTCATCATGGGGGTGGTGCCGCTGATCGTTGCGAGCGGAGCGGGCGCCGAGATGCGGCACGTGATGGGCATTGCCGTGTTCTCCGGCATGCTGGGCGTCACGTTCTTCGGTCTGATCTTCACGCCGCTCTTCTACGTGCTCATTCGCGGCATCGCCGCGCGTCGCGCTCGCGACAATGAGCTCCGCCCCATCGACATTCCACCACTGCGGACGTGGCCGCGCGCGCTTGCCGCCGGCGACGGGAGGTCTCATGCGTAGGATACTACTCGCGTTCATTACGCTGTTAGGCGCGTGCGTCGGCGCCCCGGCGTATCAGATGTCACCCGTGCCCGTTGCGCCGGCATATTCGATCGCCACCGCGCATCCCGCGTCCCTCGTGCCGGACGACTCGTGTCCACCCGATTCGACCGGTGGCGCGCCGGCGACGTCCGTACACTACAGTGTGGCGGTCGCACGGGCGCCGTTCTGGCGCACCCTCGGCGACAGCGTGCTGACCGCTCTCGTCGAGGAGGCCCTGAAGGCCAACACCGACGTGCGCGTCGCCGAATCGCGCCTCACGAGCACGCGCGCGTCGCGGCGCCTCGCGGCGCTCGATCTCGCGCCGACAATTACGGCGAGCGGGACTGCCGTTAGGCAGCAGCTCTCGATCGCGCAGCTCCCCGGCGCAACGCGGCAGTTCCCCGAACAACAACTGTGGGATGTCGGCTTCGACGCCTCGTGGGAGCTGGACATCTTCGGCCGTGTGAGTCGGAACGTGCGAGCGCAGGGAGCGTTTGTCGCCTCCGCCGAGCACGCCCGTGACGACGTGCAGATCAGCGTCGCCGCGGAAGTGGCACGCACCTACTTCGAGTTGCGCGGCGCGCAACAACAGCTCGCGGTTGCCCGGCGCAACGCCGACAATCAGCGCCGAACGGTCGCCCTGACGCAGGACCGGCTCGCCGGTGGACGCGGTACGGCATTCGATACCGAGCGCGCGCGATCAGTGCTCTTTCTCACCCTGTCGACGATGCCGGGGCTCGAGGCGCAGATCGCTCAGGATCAGCACCGGATCGCGGTGCTCCTGGGCCGCACTCCCGAGGCGCTGCCGAAGGAGCTTCTCGTCGACGGCTCGCTGCCGCAATTGCCTGACACGCTGAACATCGGATCGCCGGCGGAGCTGGTGCGCCGTCGGCCGGACGTGCTTCGCGCGGAGCGGCAGCTCGCGGCGCGCGAGCTGCTCGTCGGTGTTGCCAAGGCCGACTATCTCCCGCGAATCACGTTAGGCGCGCGTGCCGGTTACGCCGCGACTTCCTTCGACTCGCTCAGCCGCACGGGGACGTCGCGACTCCTCGCTGGCCCGATTGTGTCCTGGCCGCTCTTCGATCTCGGCCGGGTGAAAGAGCGAGTCGATCTCGCGCACGCGGAGGCCGACGAGGCGCAAGTCGAGCGTACGGCAACCGTTCTTCGCGCGCTCGAGGAGACGGAGGTCGCGCTCAAATCCTACGACCGCGCGCACGCCCGCGTCGCCATTCTCGACGAGGCGGTGCGATCGAGCGCGAGGGCCGCGGCGCTGGCAGAACAGCGATTCGAGGCCGGCCTCACGGACTTCCTGCAGGTCCTCGACGCGCAGCGCACGCTACTCGACGCCGAAAATCAACTCGCGTTAGGCCGCACGTCAGCCGCGACGGCGCTCGTCGCCGTGTACAAGGCCGTGGGCGGGACGTGGCCGCTGCGATGAACTCATAGATGCCCGCTCTGGCGGGCTGGTTGTGGATGCCGCAGCGAGGGCCCCGCGGCGGCCTCCCATTCGACGGGCGCCTGAGCCCGAGCATGGCGTCGCGGCACATCAGGCAACGTGGTACACGCCGCGACGGCAACACTCACTTCATGGAACGCATCATGTCTATCATTCGCTCAACATCACTCACACTTGGCGCAATGCTCGCGATCGTAGCATCAGGGTCACGAGTGGAGGCGCAGAACGGTTTGGGACTCGAGGTTCGGCCCTTTGTCGGCGCGTACATCCCAACCGGGGATCAGCGCGATTTCCTGAAGGATGCCGTGCTCGTCGGCGGCCAAGCGTCCTGGCAGGTTATCCCCGCCTTTGCGCTCACCGGCACGTTCGGGTGGTCGCCGAGCAAGGACCGCATCACCGCCGGGAATCAGACGCTGGACCTTTTCCAGTACGACCTCGGCGCCGAGCTGCGCGCGGCGTCGTGGTACGACGGAGGCTTTGTCACGCTGACGCCGTTCGTTGGGCTGGGAGCCGGTGGTCGCACGTACAGCTATCGCGATCTCGATGTCGGCAACCAGACCAACTTCGACGGGTACGGGTCGGTTGGCGGCGACATCGGCTTTGGCCCAGTGGCACTGCGCATCGAAGCGCGCGACTACGTGTCACAGTTCAAGCCCCTCACGGGCGTCGGTGATACGAAGACGCGCAACGACATCGGCCTCACCGCCGGAGTCTCGTACCGATTCTAGAGGTAGAGGCTATCGGGTAGAGGGTAGAGGGTGGAGGGTAGTGGGTGGAGGGTTGAGGGTGGAGGGTTGAGGGCCGTTTCATCGCCAGCACACTCTACGCTTCACCCACTACCCACAACCCTCCACCCACAACCCTCCACCCTCTACCCTCTACCCTCTACCCTCTACCCTCTACCCTCTACCCACTACCCTCCACCCTAACGAGCAACGCCAAACGCGAAGACCGTCCGCGACCGGAAGGTTGTGCCGGGACGCAGAATCGTCGACGGGAACGCGGGGTGGTTCGGCGAATCGGGATAGTGCTGCGTCTCGAGCACCAATGCCGCGCGATGCCCGTACGCCCGGCCACCTTTGCCGACGAGCGTCCCGTCGAGGAAGTTCCCGGTGTAGAATTGCATCCCCGGCTCCGTCGTGCTGACGTCGAGCGTTCGGCCACTCGTCGGTTCGACGACACGCGCCGCATGTCCCAGGACGCCCGGCGGATGATCGAGCACGAAGTTGTGGTCGTAGCCGCGGCCGAAGCGAATCTGCTCGTTCGGCGCGTCGATGCGCGCGCCGATCGGTGTCGGCGCGCGAAAATCGAAGGGTGTGCCAGCCACCGGAGCCACCAGGCCGGTTGGGATCAGCGTCGAGTCGACCGGCGTGAATGCCGACGCGTCCAGCTCGAGCACGTGACCGAGAATGTCGCCCCGCCCCTCCCCGGCGAGATTCCAGTACGTGTGCTGCGTGAGATTGACCGGCGTCGCCTTGTCCGTCGTCGCCTCGTAGTCGACGATCAGCTCGTCGTTCGCGGTGAGTGTATACGTAACACCGACCGTGAGCGTCCCCGGATAATTCTCTTCGCCGTCGGGACTGGTGTAGTGCAGCGACACGCCCGCCGAGTCGCCTCGCGTGAATGATTCGCCGGTCCAGAGCACCTTGTCGAAGCCGCGCCGCCCGCCGTGGAGGCTGTTCGGCCCATTGTTGAGCGCGAGGTGATACGTCGTTCCGTCGAGGGTGAACCGCCCGTGCGCGATGCGGTTTGCGTAACGACCAACGACCGCGCCGAAGTACGGATGTTCGCCCACATAGCCCGAGAGACTATCGAACCCGAGCACGATGTCATCGACGTGGCCGCCGCGATCCGGCGTGCGAACGACGGTCACGATCGCGCCGAAGGTCATCAGGCGGACCTCGACGCCATGCGCGTTGTTGAGTGTGTACAGGTCGACGCCGCGTCCGTCCGGCAATTGACCGAAAGGCGCGCGCGTCACCGTCACCACGCCGGTACTGTCGTTAGGTCGATGCACGGAGCAGCCGGTGAGGGTTGCGACGAGAACGAGAATGAGTGAAAAGCCGTGGGGAGCTGGCATCGACTACCGTAGCACGAACAGCATGGTGGGATCGACCGGGTAGCGGCCGAACTGCGCTCCATAGATCGCGAGTCCGCCCGGCAATGCCGGATCGACCGCGAGCCTAACGACCATCGCACCGGTGCGCGCCGCGTCCGCGATGCTCTCGGCCGGCACCGGGATCCGAAGAAGCTGGCCGTACGATCCCGCCTCGTACAGGTGCCGGTCGTGGGGCTGCGCGTGCCAACTCAAGATGCCGCGAGAATCCGCGGGGTCGTCCGCGAGCTCCCAGCGTCCCGCGAGGTGCCCGTTCACCGTGACGGTCACGGCGCTGGGAAAGGGCGTCGTGCCCGTCATCGGATAACTGTTGGGATTTCGGCTCGGGTCGTGGAAGCCGCCGCCGCGCATGTAGTCGCCGCCGCCGGCGTCCGTGGTGTCGCGGTCCTTCCCATTCAGCCGCTTCGACGACGCCTCGACGAGGAAGGTCGCGCTCGCGACGCCGCTCGCGGCGAGGCCATTGGGCCACGGGATGCGATACTCGAAGTACCCGCTCCCCGCGCCATCGATCTTACGTCCGCCAAGGACCGTCCACTGCTTGAGGGTCCAGCGCGCGTCGCTCACCGAGGCCGCCGGAACGCGCGCGATGCGAACGCGCCGGCCGTCGGCGAGCGTGGCCGTATCCGACGAGCTCCCGCCGACGACGAGCGTCGTGAAGTTGCGATGCAGCACCGTCCCCGACGCGTCCTCGAGCCGTACCGCGACAACCACGACCGCCGGCTCGTTAGGCGCCGTCACCTGCAGCGGCGACAGCGGCGCCGACATCCACGGCCTGTACGCGATGCGTCGCGCCGACGACGCGTAGTGCCGGTATTCGCCGAGGCTGTTCCAGCCGCTCACGTCCGCGCGGAGCGTGAG
>DATBHD010000099.1:0-21858 GCA_036557635.1 Gemmatimonadaceae bacterium | reverse complement strand
TCGCAGTGAAATTGCGCCTGCGCCGCCGTCCCGCCAAAGAAGATGTCCGTCGTCTCGTCCGGCGCGCTCCGCCGCCCTTGACCATTGTCGACCACCGACCACACCACGTAGCTCCCCACCGGACCAAACGGCACATCCGTCTTATCGATCTGCGCCGAAAGCCGCGCGGTGTCGCCGGCCACGGTGAAACAGACCACGTGCGCGCGAATGCGCTGGCCGCCCATCTGCTGGCTGAACTCGTTGAACTCGCCAGTCACCGAACCATCCCGGTGGCGAATCGCGCTCAGGCTGTAGAACTCGAGCGCGTTATCGAAAGCCGGGAGGATGATCGCGATGTGGCCGGTGACGCGCTGTTCGCTCACGCGCTTTCCAGCCTCGCCGACCTTCGAGAAACTCGGTTCCGTGATCGTCGGTCGCGGTGACGTCGCGTCGGTGCTCGTGCCACACGCGACGAGCATAACGACACCGAGACCCATCATGCCTTGCCTAACGTCATGCATGGCTTCCTCCGGCATTGTGAACGAGCAGGTCACCCTTCACATCGGAGATTCCGAACTTTGTACGTGGCGTTGAAGGGTGGAAATGTGAACGTGAAGACGATGTCCGCGAGGAAATTGTCCAGGCTGCCTTGGCTGATATACCGCTCGTGTATCGCCATGTCACCCGACGCGCCGGCAGGGACGAACACGTCGGTCGCGTCCCCATTCTGCACCTGGACTATCTGGTATTTCGCCCCGCTGCTGAGGCCGATGCCGCTCACGCCCTGGGTGTTGAAATGCGTCTTGATGATCGCGCCGTCGGCCGTCTCCGTGGTCGTTGTAACGATATGAGTCGATCCGTCGAACGCGATGTCCTCGCCGGTGCAGGGAGAGGTGACGACGCCGCTGACATCGAGCTTCAGATTGTCCTTGGTGACGCCGCCAACGTCATTCAGCGCAGCGGGAACGCCGGGTTTCGTTGCCTCGGGAGACGGAGCGAGTGGTCGCTCGCAGGCGGCGAGCGCGAGTATGGCGACGAGCGCGATCGGCCGGGTCATCACGACTGCCCTCCTTCCCAGAGGAACAAGAGCCGCGGCGCACGTAATGTGCCGCGGCTCAGGATGCCGGTGAGACTGTTCGCGCTCGTTACGATAACTCGCTACAGCATCCCCTTCACGTTCTCCACGATCCTGTCCGCGGTGAGCCCGAGCTCCTCGTAGATCCGCTCGTAAGGCGCCGACGCACCGAACCGTTCCAGACCCATCACGACGCCGTCCGAGCCGACCCACTTGTACCAGCTCATCGGCGACCCGGCCTCGATCGACAGACGCTTCACTCCCTTCGGCAGCACCGACTCCCGATACGCCGCCGGCTGCTGCGCGAAGAGCTCCATGCTCGGCATGCTCACGATACGCGTCGGGATGCCTAACGCCTGCAGCTTCTCCCGCGCCTGCATGATCAATCCCACCTCGGAGCCGCTCGACAGCAGCACCACCTTCGCTCTGCCCGCGCCACCCTCGGCGTCGGCGAGCACGTACGCACCTTTTGCCAGCCCACTTGCCGGCGCATATACGGTCCGATCTATGAACGCGAGCTTCTGTCGCGTCAGCACGAGGCAGATCGGTCCCGTCTTGTGCGTCAACGCCACCTTCCACGCTTCCACGGTCTCCGTCGCGTCGGCGGGACGAATCAGCGTGATGTTCGGAATCGCTCGTAAGGCGGAAAGCTGCTCGATCGGCTGGTGCGTTGGACCATCTTCGCCGAGTCCGATCGAGTCGTGGGTGTAGATGTAGATCACCGGCTGATGCATGAGGCACGACAGACGCACCGCGGGCCGCATGTAGTCGGAGAAGATCAGGAAGGTCCCACCGAAGGGGCGAATGCCGCCGTGGACGCACATGCCATTCATGATCCCCGCCATGCCGTGCTCGCGGATCCCGAAGTGCATGTACCGGCCGCCCTTGTTCTCGGTCGTGAAGTCGTTAGGCGTCTTGAGCCTGGTGCCGTTCGACGGCGTGAGGTCTGCCGATCCGCCCATCAGCTCGGGCACGATATCGAAGATCGCGTTGAGAATGGTGTTCGACGCCGCGCGGCTGGCGACGCTGCCGTTCTCTTTCGTGAACGCCGGGATCTTGTTCGCCCAATGTGGGGGGAGATCTCCGACCAGCCGGCGTTCCAGTTCCCTGGCCTCGTTAGGGTACGTGGTCACGTACTTGGCCCATTGCGCGCTCCAGGCAGCGTGCTCCTCGGCGCCTTTTTCCCGTGCCTGACGCCAGTGCTCGAGCGCCTCGGGCGGCACGTAGAACGTTTCCTCGGGACGCGGCCAGCCGAGGTTGCGCTTGGTCAACACGACCTCGTCCTTGCCTAACGCTTCACCGTGCGCGGCGGCGGTGTCCTGCTTGTGCGGACTGCCGTACCCGATGTGCGTGCGTGTGACGATGAAGCTCGGCCGCGCCGTGTCCGCTTTCGCTTCCTCGATTACCCGGTCGATGGCGTCCAGATCGTTCACGTCAGGCAGGTGCAAGACCTGCCAGCCGTAGGCCTCGAATCGCTTCGCCGTGTCGTCCGTGAAGGTGAGATCGGTCGAGCCGTCAATCGTTATGTGGTTGTCGTCGTAGAAGCCGATCAGCTTCCCGAGCGCGAAATGTCCCGCGAACGAGGCCGCCTCGTGCGAGATCCCCTCCATCATGTCGCCGTCGCTGCACGCGAAATACGTGTAATGATCGATGATCTCGTCGCCCGGCTTGTTGAACAGCGTCGCGAGATGTGCTTCGGCGACCGCCATCCCCACCGCGTTCGCGACGCCCTGGCCGAGTGGGCCCGTTGTCGTTTCGACGCCAGGAGCGTGGCCGAGCTCCGGATGCCCCGGCGTCCTGCTCCCCCACTGCCTGAACTGTTTGAGATCGTCGAGGCCGAGGTCGTATCCGCTGAGATAGAGACACGAGTAGAGCAGCATCGACGCGTGACCGCAGGAGAGCACGAACCGATCGCGATTCACCCAGTTCGGATCGGCCGGATCGTGGCGCATGTGCTTCGTGTAGAGCCGATACCCGAGTGGCGCGAGCGCCATCGGTGTCCCAGGGTGGCCTGAATCCGCCTTCTGGACCGCATCCATGGCGAGGGTGCGGACGGTGTTGATGCAAAGAAGATCCAGGTCGGTCGCGGTGGTGGTATCGGAGACAGCCATGACAGAGATCCGTGAGAAGGGTGGACCTCTGAAAATATCGCGGCCGACCTCAAAAGCGTCAGCACGGACCAACACGGACAAAAGCACGGACGCACACGGACAACTTCTCGAGTCCGTGTGCGTCCGTGCTGACTGCTTTTACCAGAATCCGCCTATTGGCCTGCCGTGTGGCGCATGTCCGCTAGCGACTTCACATCCTGGCTCCGCGGGCCGACGAACAACATCCGCGAGAACGGACTCCGCGCTTCGTGCACAACGTTCTTCGTCGCCGTCTGTCGCAGATACTGCGCGACATCATCGGGTGACGCGGTGGGATTCACCTCGAGATACAAAGCCGCCGCACCGGACACGTAGCCTGCCGACATCGAGGTGCCGTTCCAAAGTTGTACGGTCGGCGACTGATCTTTGTCGAGACTGGGCAGAAGGACGGAATCCCCCGGCGCATAGAGATCGACGCACGGACCCCACGCCGTCCCTGGCGCCCGCCGATCAATCGGCTCACCCGTGACCCGATCGCCGTCACGCAGCAGCGCGGACGCACCGACGACAATCGTCCCATCGGCGTTCCCCGGCGACACGCGACATGCGTTGATCTCGAGATTGCCCGCGGAGACGACGACTGGAATTCCAGCGGCGCGAAGCGCGGCCACCGAGCTGTCCAGCGCCGGAATGCGCGCTGCCGTATCGGCGATGAACGACCAGTTGGCGACGGCCGGTTGCCCTGGATGCAGCCGATGATCTTCGATTGCCCACTTCGCACCGTCGATGATTCCGCGAATTGTGCCACGCAGCTTCTCGCACTGCACCATCTTCACGTCCACGATCTCCGCGTCAGGCGCGACGCCGAGTGTTTTGCCTGCGATGGCACCGGCGACAGCGGTGCCGTGCGCGTTGCAGATGGCCGGGTCTTCAGGAAACGCCGAGTATCCGCGACGCACTCGGCCGGCGAGCTCTGGATGATCCATCGAGACGCCGCCGTCGAAGACGTAAACAGTCACACCGCGGCCAGTGCCGGTGTGACGATAAGTGTGATCGAGCGGCAGCTCGCGCTGATCGATGCGATCGAGCGCGAAAGAGACGGTGTGCGCAGCGACCATCGGTCGGGCGCTGTTGGCGGCGAAGCTGTAATAACCGGCAGTCGCGACGGTAGGCTTCGTGCTCGACAGGCCCGGCTGGGATGCCTGCGCGCACCCGAAAATCGCGACGCCCGCGGCGCCGAAGACGGCGACGCGATGAACGTTCGGGATCGAGAAACGGGTACGCATGTTACAGCCGGATTAGTGTCGCACCTTGATGGTGAATCGAAGCTCTCTGTCTGCCGAACGAGCGCTGCAGTCGTCGCGCGGTTCAACGTCGAGTTCAAATCAACCGCTCTGCGAATGCCCTCAAGGGAATTGGCGTGCCACTGGAATCCAGGAAACGCAAAAGCTGCGTCGTGCTCGCCACGTCTCGTTCCCTCCGCGCAAATCGTGGCGCACGAAACGTCACTCGACAAGAGAGTCAGTCGGAGCGACGTCATTTGGTATGATGGATGCTTTTGGTGTTGAGCTGCTGAGCAGTCGCGATGAGGATTCGATCGCGATTCAGTCATTGTGCGGGACGCGGGACGCGACAGGTGTCGAGCGTGGCGCGCGGAGCACTACGCGCACAGCGTGGACTTCAGGCTACACACGTCGCTTGCCTGCCGCACGTCCCGCATCCTGGTCAACCGCCCAAGGCTGCACCGCGACTTCGACACTCCGGCGCGCCGGGGCGCGCGAAGCGGAGCAGCAAGCCCGCATGAAACAGAACCGCGTTCGCCGACTCGTGATCGCCCGCGGGAAGCGGCGCTCCGGTAAAGCGACGGCCGCCGAAGGTCCCATAGCTCTGGAAGAATGGAGTGATCCAAAGGGGACACGCGATGGGGAAGTCGTAGCCGACTCCCACTTGCAGCGACGGACCGGTCACGTTCATTCGCGATGGCGTCGTCGTGAGCTGCTGTGTCGGAAAGGAGGCATTACCGAATCCTAAACCACCCTGGAGGTACAGATTGTCCAGGACCGACCCAAACGGGTATCCGATGAGCGTCAGCGAGACGAAAGTGGATCGGGACGATCCAATCGGAGTGGACCTGCGCCAGCCGGCGACCTCGATTCCGACGAGACCACGTGACGTCATCGTCACGCCGACTGCGATGTCGGCACTGGGGCCGGTGAACTGATCCAGGCCCGTCGAATTGCTGGGGCCCGAGTGACCGAAGCCGCCGCCGAGGCTAGCCCAGAACCGATTCGCCGGCGCTTGTGCTTCCGCGCCTCGAGCGCAAAGTGCGACCGAGACGATTACCGCGAAATACCTGGCGCGCCGAGAGAGTGGGAGGCGCATGGCGTTAGGCGTTGATTGGTAGAGAGGGCCGAAGGTTGAGGGTGTTGAGTGGAGGGTAGAGGGTGCTGGGTAGAGGGTAGAGGGTAGAGGGTGTTGGGTAGAGGGTGGAGGGTGGAGGGTAGCGAGTAGCGAGTAGCGAGTAGGCCGTCGAGCGCCTTGCACTGTGCACCCTCTACTCTCGACCCTCCACCCTCTACCAACACCCAACACCCTCTCCCCTCTAACGGGCAATGGGAGTGCCACGGCGCCGAACGTGCCGCCTCCGGGACTCGGTCGTCCAACAGAGGGCCCAAATGTGCGGCGCAGCACTTGGAGCAGCCGGCAGGAAGGTCCTCACCCCGTCCAACTGCCGTACTCCCGGCTTCGCCCCCTCAGTCAGCGCCTGTGAATCCCTCCACCGGCTCACAAGGCACACCCGCGACCCCCGCCCCATCACAGCAAGGCGAGGGGAGCTCCGGAGCGGGCGCCGGCTCCGCGATGTTGTCCCGGGAGCTCGCCGACTTTCTTGTCGAGCTCTCGATCGCGATGCACAAGCACGCGATCTATCCGCCGGGCCACCCCCTCCTCGAAGGCGCGGTCGATGCGGTTGCGCGCAAGCTCTGGGGACTGCTCGTCGATCACCCCGCGCTCTCGATCGGCGTCGCGCGGCGGCAGCTCGTGATCGAAGGCGTCGCGACCGATCCGAGTCACCCGCTGCTTCAAGAGCTCGCGCACAAGCTCCATCGCCATCACCTCGGCGCTCTGCGATGCACGCGCGGGGTAGAGCGCTCTGAGATCGCGGAAGTGTTGGCGACGTTGGCAATGGACGCGGGACGCATGGAGCGTCCGCTCGGACTGATGACCGACGAGCTGTCGGGAAAGTGGCATCACGTCCGGCTGTACCCGCTCACCTACGATCGACTCGAGCTGCTCGACGAGGACATCGCGGCGCAGAAAGACCGAATGGGCGCGGGACGCGCCGCACAACTGTGGGTCGGGCTTGCTCGCGCGGCGCTTGCATCGGACAGCGCGAACAACGACGACTCGACGCCGCTGGAGCCGGCGATGGTCGCGCGGGCGATCGACGAGCACCAGCGAGAGCAGGCCTACGATCAGGTGATCGTCGGCTACATGCTGCAGATCGCGAACGAGCTCAAAGCGGGCGGCGGTAGTGTCGGATCGGCGGCGGAATCGACGGCTCTGCAGAACCGAATCTCACGCATGCTCGGCGCGCTCCGTCCGGACACGTTGGCACGTCTGCTCGAGATGGGTGGCGATACGCTGCAAAGGCGCCGATTCGTGCTCGACGCGACGCAAGGGATGACCGCGGAGGCGATCGTCGATCTGGTGAAAGCCGCGGCCACGGCGGAGAAGCAGAACGTCTCGCACTCGTTGATTCGCGTGCTGTCGAAGATAGCGAAGCACGCGGCGGCGGGGGGCGAGGAGCAGCGCGCGGTGGCCGACCGCAGCCTGCGTGAGGCGGTGGGTCGGCTCGTTGGGCAGTGGTCGCTCGACGATCCGAACCCGGAGGCGTATCGGGCGGTGCTCGATCTGGTGTCGCGCACGGCGGCCGCGAATGGAGCGATCGCACCTAACGGTTCACCGCAGCCCGCGGTGTCGACGACCTGCGAGCCGGAACGCATCGTTCAGATGGGACTCGAGCTCGGCGCCGTCGGGACAACGCTCTGGCGCGCGGTGGACAAGTTGTCGCACGACGGTCGTATAGCACGGCTGCTCGAGCTCCTCGACGGCGCGCCCGACCGATCCACGGTCGACAGCGTCCTGAATCGTCTCGCGAGCGATGGAGCGCTCCGCCGCGTGCTGAAGGCCGAGCGTGTCGACTTTCCGATCGTCGAGCGATTCGTTAGGCTGACCGGTATCGGCACCGTCCCCATTCTCCTCGAGGCGGCGGAAGAGGCGACGGACACGAAGACGCGCGAGCGGCTCTACGAGCTCGTCGCCAACGCGGGCGCGGCGGCGGTGTCGTCGACGGCGAAGCGACTCGCCGAGGCGTCTCAGGGCGGCGGACGCGCCGCGGCGCAGCGCGAGCTGCTCACCTTGTTAGGCAGACTGATGACTCCGGAGATGCCGCTGCCGGTCGAGGTGGACCTGCGGCGTTTCCTGCGTCACGAGGACGCTCATGTCCGCCGCGAGGCGGTGAAGCTCCTCCTGCGCGGCGCGAAACGAGACGAGGCGTTGCTCGCCGGTCTCGCCGATGCCGACGGCCGGATCGTGTATCTGGCCCTCACGGCGGCGCACGAGAAGTGCTCACACGAAGGCCTGTCGCTCATTCGCAGCCGCGTGGAGCGCGGCGAGCTCGATTCATCGCTGCGCGCGTTGGGCATTCGCGCCGTGGCGACGCATCGCTCCGCCGACACATTGCGATGGCTCATCGAGCGCGTGACGACGAAGTCGGCCTTCCTGCGCCGGCGCAAGCTGCAGACGTTGGCGCCGGAGATGCTCGCGGCGCTGACCGCGATCTGCACCTCGTGGCGCCAAGACCCGGAGGCGGCGGTCGTCATCGCGTTGGCGAGCAAGAGCAAGCTGCCAGAAGTGCGTAGCGCGCTCAAGGGTGCCGCCGGGACGCCATTGTCGAGCCGCGCCGCCTAACGATGAATTGGTCACTCTGTATTTGTGAACGACTGGACGCAAATGAACGCCGATGACGCAGATGGACGCAGATGAAAAAAGCGAGCACGATCTTTTCAGAAAAATGTCAACGCTCTTCCTATCTGCGTTCATCCGCGTCCCGCCCTTCACAACTACAGAGGGACCTCCGACCTAACACTTAGCCCCTCCTTCCGTGGCCGATCCCTTTCGATTCCTCACCTCGCTCGCGCAGGCGCTGTCGACGATGGCGCTCTACACCAGCAAGCATCCCGCCCGCGAGCGCGCGATCGATCGCTCGTTCTCGGCGCTGCGCGAGCTGCAGGAGAAGGATCCCAAGCCGCAGTTTTCCTTCCTCGGCGAAGAGACGGTGTACGGCCAGATGTCCCTCCGCGATCTGCGCGACTGGGAATGGGCGCGCCGCCTCGGCGACGCCGGTGTTCAGCGACTGGAGTTCGAGCCCAACGTCACGCGCGAGGAGTACGAGGACTTTCTCGAGCAGGTGCTGGCGCGACTGACATTGGCCGCGATCAATAGCGTCGAAGCGCGACCGATGCGACCGGGGGCGATCAAATTCGGCGCGATCGGCGTCAAAGGCGAGACGAAGAAGCTCACCGACGTCGTGGAGGCCAGAGTGCCGGTGGCGACGATCGCCTACTCGCTGCAGGAGGAAGCGGCGGCGGTGCAGTGGATGCACGGCGAAGTCGGCGAACGCGGAACGGTACCGCTCGCGGAAGCCGAAGCAGTAGTGCGATCGCTCTCGCTCGCGATGCATGGCGAGCAACAGATGCTCGTGCCGTTGCTCGAGTTGCGGCAGTTCGACGAATACACGACGACGCACTCGCTGAACGTGTCGGTCCTGACGATGGCGCTCGCGGAGCGGGTGGGATTGGGAGCGCGCGAGGTGCGCATGTTCGGCGTCGCGGGGCTGCTGCACGACTTGGGGAAGGTGCGCATCCCGATCGAGATCCTGAACAAGCCGGGGAAGCTCACCGACGATGAGCGTTCGATCATGGAGCATCATCCCGCCGACGGCGCGCGGATCATCATAACGAGTGATCGCGACCTCGATTTGGCGGCGGCAGTGGCCTACGAGCATCACATCATGATCGACGGTGGCGGCTATCCGCGATGTCATTTCCATCGTTCCTGTCATGCGGCGAGCGTGTTGGTGCACGTGTGCGATGTCTACGACGCGCTGCGCACCAACCGTCCGTATCGCTCGGCGTGGGAGCCGGCGCGAGTGCTCGGCTACATCGAAGAGCGAGCGGGTACGGAGTTCGACGGCGAGGTCGCGCGAAAGTTCGTCTCGATGATGAAAGAGCTGGAAGGGCGGGTTCAGAGAATTGCGGCTTAGAACGGCTCAGAAGAGCGGCCCGAAAACAAACGAGCCGAGAAGAGCGAGCCGAAGAGAGCGAGCCGAGAAACGGCGTCGCGGAAGAGGATGGCGGGCGCGATGACCGCGCCCGCTGCGTCATTTTGACGGGCACCTGGCACCTTTCACCTGGCAACGAGCCCCTCGGCCCGTGTGCAAGTCCGGGCTCCGCGGACGTCTCCCCTTTGTAACCATTTCGAGGGGTTCACATGCGTGGAGCTTTGCTTGTCCTGGCGTTAGGTGTAATTCCGGCCGGCGTAAGGGCGCAGGGGTGGGTGATGCCGAGGCCGTGTGGCGTGCCGATGCTGGACGATCGGGTGCGTCCGGCGATGCCGATCCAGACGTGCGACGCGAGCGTCGTGCGCGTTCGCAGCGATGTGCGGGCCGAGCTCGTGGGCAATGGCGCCTCACGAGTCGTCCGCTACGAAGTCGAGGAACGATTCGTCAACCGCGGCGGGCGGCTCGGCGAGGCCGACTACATGTTTCCGCTGCCCAAAGGCGCGGCCTTCCAGGATCTCAAGCTGTCGATCAACGGAGAGCTGGTGAGTGGCGAGACGATGAACGCCACCGACGCGCGCCGCATCTACGAGGAGATCGTTAGGCGGCAGCGCGACCCGGCGCTCGTCGAATGGATGGGCTATGGGCTCTTGCGGGCGAGGATCTTTCCCATCAATCCGGGGGAGGAGAAGCGCGTGGTCGTGCGCTTTCAGATGGTCGCCGAGCGGGAGGGGGACGCAGTGCGGGTGGACTATTTCCGCGGAGCGCGGAACGTGCCCGGACTCACGCGTGAGCGACCGATGCCGGAGCAGGGAAGCTCGAGCTTCACATTCATATATCCGCGGACGCCGGAGCTCGGAACGGCCTACTCGCCGACACACGGCGTGGACGTCGCCGACAATGGAAGCGAGCGACGCGTCGACGTGCGCGGGGACGCGAGCGATCTGACGCTCCTGATCCCGCTGCGACAGCGCAATGAAGCGTCGATCAGCATGCTCGCGAACGCGCCCGGCGGCGAAGACGGCTTCGCGCTCATTACGCTTTCGCCGCCGGCGTCGATGTCGCGAGGTGAGGCAACGCCGCGGGACGTCACTCTCGTGCTCGACGTCTCCGGCTCGATGAGCGGAGTGAAGATGGACCAGGCGCGGGCCGCGGGACGGCAAATGCTGCACACGCTGCGGCCGGCGGACCGGTTCCGGCTGATCGACTTCTCATCCGACGTGCACACATTCCGCGACGAATTCTCGAGTGCTTCGCAGGAGAACATTCGCGCCGCCGAGCGCTATCTGGACGCCCTCGAGGCCCAGGGCTCGACGAACATCTCGGGGGCATTGCGTGAAGCGTTAGGCGCCAATCGCGGGCCCGAAGCGAGCGAGCGAATGCCGGTCGTGTTGTTCATCACCGACGGCGAGCCGACGGTGGGCGAGCGCGACCCGTCGCGCATCGCCGACGCCGCGAGCCACGATCGCGGTGCGGCGCGCGTCTTCACCTTCGGCGTCGGTACGGATGTGAACGTGACGCTGCTCGAACAGCTCGCGCTCGAGGGACGAGGGACGGCGCAGTTCGTCCGCCCCGAGGAGTCGGTCGAGCGAGCGGTGGGCCTCGTCGCCGGACGGATCGTCGATCCCGTGCTCACGGACGTGCGCGTTCGCACGGACGGGGACGTGCGGCTGGCGAAGGTTCTCCCCGAGCAGCCGGTGGATCTCTTCGCCGGTCAGGATCTGGTGCTGCTCGCTCGTTACGCGGGACATGGCGACACGCGCGTGATCTTCGAGGGGAAGCATCAGGGCCAAACCGTGCGCTGGACGTCGACCGTGGACTTCCCGGATCGGGAGCGCGACAATCCCTTCGTTGCGCGGCTCTGGGCGACGCAGCGCATCGGCTGGCTCGCCGCGGAAAAGCGCAAGAACGGCGGCTCGAGCGAGATCGACGACGAGATCCGCGGACTCGGCGAGCGGTTCGGGATTCCGACGGAGTTCACGTCATACCTGGTGCAGGAGAATCGAGCGGTGGCGGGCGTCGGAGGTGCGTTGCGTCGAGATCTGCCGACTGGACTGTCCCCCGCGGCCGCGCCGATGCGCGATCAGGCGTTCGAGCAGGCGAAGGCTGCGTCGGCGCAGCGTGCCGCGCTGTCGATGATGGTGCTCGATTCGATCGCGCGCCCCGAATCGCGAGGCAGAAGCGACGCGAATACGAAGCGCGCCGGATCGCATACTTTCTTGCGGCAGGACAGCACGTGGACGGATCTGCGGCCAGCGGCAAAGGATGCCCGGACGATACGGATCAAAGCCTTCTCAAAGGCGTATTTCGATCTGATCGACGCCGTGCCGGAGCTGAGGGCGATCTTCGCGGTCGGTGATCGGGTGACGGCGCAGGGACGGGCGGTGACAGTGGTCGTCAGTGACAGTGGGGCGGAACAGCTGAGCGCCGCCGAGGTGCGTGCGGTGGGAAGCGCCTGGTAGGATGTCATCACGAGCGGGGAGGGATCTGCTTTGTCTGGCTCGGGAAAGCAGATTCCTCGTCGCTCGGCTCCCCGGAATGACAAGATCGGAGATCAGCATCTGACTGACGTCGAGCGTCTCTTCACCACCTATCACCAGCCGCTGGTGCGCTACCTCGTTAGGCGGCTCGGGGATCGCGACTGGGCGGAGGAAATCGCCCAGGAGACGTTCGTCCGTGCGCTGCGGCAGGAGCAGATCGTGAGCGAACGCGCATGGTTGTTCGCGGTAGCGACGAATCTCGTGCGCGACGAGGCACGCAAGGACGCGCGGCGGCGGCGTCATCTCGAGCTGCTGCGCGAACAGGCGAAGGCCGAGGAAGCCGTCGAGCCGGAGCCGACGTCACTCGAGCGGGCGCAGGAAGCGGCGATCGCGCGACGCGCGCTCGAGTGTTTGAGCGAGCGGGATCGCGAGGCGCTTCTGATGCGAGAGGAAGGACTGGACTACAACGAGATTGCCGCGGCTCTGGAGCTCTCGGTGGGATCGGTGGGGACGACGCTCGCGCGAGCGCGGCGCCGACTGGTGGAAGCGGTGGATGAAATGCAGCGCGAGCGAGAAGCCCAAGAGAAGGTCGGCGTTCGAGGAAATCATGCATCTTGACGAAGGAACCATTCACGCCTGGCTCGACGGCGCGCTCGACGCGGAGGAGGCAAAACGCGTCGAGCGGCACGCGGCGGAGTGCGGGACGTGCCGCGCCGCCGTCGCCGAGGCGCGCGGACTGATCGCGGGAGCGTCGCGCATTCTCTCGGCGCTCGACGACGTGCCGTCGGGGGTAGTGCCGAATTCGCCGGCGTTCGGCGGCGCGGGACGGGCGGGGGGGCCGGGTCGTCAGCGTCCGCGCTCGCTCTGGAACATTCTGCACTTCACGCCAACGCGCGCTGCGGCGGCAGCGCTGATCCTGGTCGCCGCCGGCACGGCGTTGGTGCTGCGAATCCCACCTAACGAGCGCGGCCAGCTCGAGACTACGCGCCTGGTAACCGACAGCGTTAGGCGGAGCCGCCCGCTGTCCGTCCCGGCGAGTCCGGCTCCCGCGGCAGCGGCAGATCCAGCTTCAGTGAAGGTCGCCGAGCGGATGGACGCCGCGGCTGCACCTCGCCCTGCCCGGGCCGCGGACCTTCCGGTGCCGGTGGTCGCGGAAGCGCAAGTTGGCCGAGCTGGACAAGCCGAGAAGAAGCTCGACAAAGTCAGTGTTGCGCAGGCGCCGGCCGCGGCAATGGCTGACTCCACGTCGATGCTGAATCGCGATGCGGTGATTCGCGATTCGGCTAGTAGAGCGATTCAATCAGAGACCAGGCGAGCGTCCGTGGCCAGCGTCGGAGGCGCGGTCCCGAGCGCGGCTCTCCCGCCTGCAGCGTCCAAAGACTTTCGCGCAGTCACACAGCTGGTGGGGTTGGACTTGTCCGGATGCTACGAGGTCGTTGGTGGAACCGACTCGACCATGGGACTGCCGCGGCGTCTTTCGCTCGACACCACGCGATTCGAACGACGGGCTCGGCCCGCGCTCGCGCTCCAGCGATCCGCGTCGGCGGGGAATGTCTCGCAATCGGAGCGCTACGCGATCAGCGCGCTGACGAGCGAAGGACGCCGTCCGGTCGAACACGCTTATTGGCAGGCGACCGGCGGCGGTGCTCGAGTGACAATCGAGAATCCGACCCCGCGCACGATACAGATCTCCGTCAGATCGGACTCGATATCGTCCTTGGCTGACGTGGCGGTGTCTTCGACGCGTACCGAGAATAGCGAGCTTTCGGTGACGCTCCGACGCGTGAGTTGCCCGCCGCAATAAAGCACAGCGGCAACGGCTCACTCCGTTGCCGGCACGGAATCTGAAATCGCAATCAGAGATGAGGACTCCGCCGTACGTTCGCATCGCGTCGCTCGCCATCCTGATCGTCGCGTTGACGGCGCTCGCGTATCGGCTCGGATGGTTCGACCTGTACTATGCGACGACGATGATCGAGCAGTTGCAAAGCGGACGGAATCTCGTGGCTGTCGCCGTGATCTTCTTCATCGTGTTCGCGACGGTCACCGCGTTAGGCTTTCCGGCGCTTCCATTCACGGTCGCAGGCGGTGCGATGTTCGGGCACCTGCTCGGGAGCGTGCTGAGCTGGGCGGCCGCCGTCGTCGGGACAATGCTCGGCTATGCGCTCGCACGCGGCGTCGGGAGGGAGGCCGCGCGGCGATGGCTGGTGAAGCGCTCGGTCGGTGCCGCGCTCACGAAGTCGACGAGCTTCGTCACGTTGCTGCGGCTCCGACTCATCCCGGTGATTCCGCTCAGCGTCGTGAACTTTGCGGCGGGATTGGCACGCACGCGCTTCGGCGTTTACGTCGCCGCGACCGCGATCGGCATTTTCCCGGCGACGGTCGTGTTCGCGTACTTCGCGGACAGTCTGGTGCACGGACTCGAGGGAGCGAGGGCGCACGCGTATTGGGATGTCGCGATTGCGTGCGGAATTCTATTGCTGATCTCTCTCTTGCCCTTGGTTGCGCGGAGAGGCGGGCGCGGAGCGTAGAGGTAAACGGTGGAGGGTAGAGGGTAGAGGGTAGAGGGTGGAGGGTAGAGGGTTGAGGGTTGAGGGTTGAGGGTTGAGGGTTGAGGGTTGAGGGTTACTCTCCACCCTCTACCGTCCACTCTCTACCCTCAACCCTCTACCCGCTCACTCGCTTCGCAGCGCCACCAGCGGATCCACGCGCGTCGCGCGGCGCGCCGGAATCAGGCAGGCCAGCAATCCAGCGAGCGAGAGCACCGCGACGACCAGTCCAAAGATCACCGGGTCGCGCGGCTGCACGTCGAAGAGCACGACCGTCATCAGCTGGGCGACGCCTAACGCGAGCGCGAGACCGGCGGCCATCCCCGCGCCCAACTGCCACACCCCCTGGCGCACGACCATGCCGACGACGTCGGCGGCCCTGGCGCCGAGCGCCATGCGAATCCCCACCTCACGCGTCCGCCGACCCACCGAGAACGCCATCACCGCGTACAGCCCGACGCCGGCGAGGAAGAGCGCGATCGCGCCGAAGATCATGAACATCGTGCCGAAGATGCGGATGAACCACAGCGGCCGGGCGATCGCTTCCTTCATCGTATAGACCCAGTAGATCGGGATGTCGCGATCGAGTGAGCTCACGACCTCGCGCACCTCCGGCGTGATCGCCATGGGCGCGGCGCCGGTGTGCACCGCGATGCTCACGAAGCTGCTGTGCTCCTGAGCCAGCGGCATGTAGATGAACGGCGGCCGCATGTGCTCCGGGTCGCCCGAAAACGTGTTCGGCACGACGCCGACGATCGTGCGCCAGGGCGCGGTGCTCCTGCCGTCGCCGAGCCGGATACGTCGGCCGATGGCGGTGGTGCCGGCGAAGTACTTCGCGACGAACGCCTGGTTCACGATCGCCGTGGGCAACGCGTCGCGGCGATCCGCCGCCGTGAAGACGCGACCCTGCAACGGGCGCACGTCGAAGGTCGAGAAGAACCCGGGCGAGACGCTGTTCGTCCCCGAGCGCGGAAAGTCGGCGTTCTTCGCGTAGCTCCTCCCCTCGATGGCGAAAGAGTTGTCGCCCGTACCGAGTCCCGGCAGCGTCGCCGCGAGCGCGGCGCTCTCGACGCCCGGGAGTGTCGTTAGGCGCGCCTCCAGCTGCTCGAAGAACTGCCGCTGCGTGGTCGTATCGGTGTACGTCGCCGGGAAGCCGACGCGCGCCGTGAACAGATTCTCCGTGCGGAAGCCGGTGTCGATGTTGCGCATGTTTGCAACACTCTTGATCATCAGGCCGGCGGCGACGAGGAGGCCGCAGGACAGCGCGATCTCGAACACGACGAGGCCGCGGCTCAACCGCCCGATGCGGAAGCTCGACGAGCCGCGCGAATCGTCCTTGAGGATCTCGCCGATGTCGGTGCGCGACGCCTGGAGCGCCGGCAGGAGCCCCGACGCGAACGTCGCGAGCAGCGCCGTGCCGATCGCGAAGAGCAACACCGGCGGATGGAGCCGGATATCCAGCCAGAACGGCGGCTGCGTGTCGAGAATCGCGCGGTTGAAGGCGCTCACGCCGAAGTAGGCGGCGGCGGTCCCGAACGCGGTGCCGAGTGCGGCCAGGACGAACGCCTCGGTGAGAAATTGCCTCACGACGGCGCCGCGAGAGGCGCCGAGGGCGGTGCGGATGCCGACTTCTTTCGTGCGGTGCGCCGCGCGATCGAGCAACAAGTTCGCAACGTTCGCGCACGCGATCAGCAGTACGAAGAAGACGGCGCCGAGCATCGTGAACAGCAGCTGTCGCGGTTCCGGTCCGAGCTCGCCGTCGATGAAATGCACGACGTTCCCACTCACGCCTTCGCTCACATCCTTGTGCTCGGCCGCGATCCGCCGCGCGATGGCGTTCACGTCCGCGTTCGCGGCGTCGATCGACACGCCCGGCCTGAGCTTCGCGACGATCTCCACGTGTTGCCCCTCGCCGCGCTCGAGCGCGAGTGGATCGAGCTGCAGTGGGAGCCAGAGCGCGCCGTCGCTCGGAAATCCGAACCGATCGGGCATCACGCCGACGATCGTGTACGGAACGCCATTCGCGCGCAGCACCTTGCCGATCACCGCGGGATCGCCGCCGAAACGGTTCTTCCACATCGCGAAGCCAAGTACGGCCACGCGCTCGCCACCCGGCGCATCTTCACCGGCGCGAATCGTCCGTCCCAGGATCGGCTGCACGCCGGCGACGTCGAACACGGATGCCGTCGTCCACGTCCCGGTGAATCGTTCGGCCTTCTCCGTGCCGCTTACGTTCATCGTTCCCGAGTAGGAAGCGCCGATGACGGAGAAGCTTCGTTGCTGGGCGCGGATGTCCGCGTAGTCATGAATCGACACGCTCATCCGATGTGCATTGCGCGCGAGGTTCTGCTCGAACACGGAGACGATGCGCTCGGCATCGGCGTACGGCAGTCCGCGCATCATGGCGCCGTAGACAATGCTGAACATCGTCGTCGTGAGACCGATGCCCAGCGTGAGCGCGAACACCGCGACGACGCTCAGACCGAGGTGTTTGCGCAGCGAACGACTGCCGAATCGAATGTCGCGGATGATGACGGACATTGGCGCTCGGTTCAAAAGAGGATCGTTGAAAGCGGATCCCTCGTCGCTGCCCTCCTCGGGCTGACAATTGCTCTGTCATTCGGAGCGAAGCGAGGGATTGCTTTTTCCTCCCGGCCTACGCCGGCCGCCTGGGCGGGGTTTCACAGCGGCCCGCCCTCGTCATATTTCGCGAATGGCGAATGCTCGTCGGAACGACAGCACACGAGTTCCTCACGAACGCGGCGCGGCGCGGATCGCGTTAGGCGGGCGCGCGGAAATCGTCGATCTGCCCGCGGCCTGAACGAGGAACGACCAGCGTGGCATTCGGCACTCCGGTAAGCCGCAAGCTGCTCCTGACGATGGCATCACTCGTCGTTGGGCTGGATGCGGTCGCGATCGCGCTATACTACGCGCTCGGGATTGCGCGCCGCGCGAATAACGTTCAGATGGCCTTCGTTGTCGTGTGGACGCTCGCTACTTTGGGCATCGTGCTCGTGTACATGAAACGCATACGTCGGATTCGTGACGCCGCGATCGGGCGGCGTCGCCCAACCGGCCCATGACTGGTCGTGAACAGCCGCTTTCCACTCAGGTTGGCGCGCGCCATGCACCTCGCGAAGCGCGCGAGTTGAGATCGACGCGAGGAATTAACGTCAGGGAGGCAAGTGCAATGCGAAATCTGGGGCGTGGGGTGATTGCCGGTGTGGTATTGGCAGCAGCATGCGGAGGGGGCGCGAAAAACGCGGACACTTCGGCGGCAGCCGCACCGCCCGCCGCGCAGCCGGCCGCTGGAGCGAGCGCGGCCGCTGGTGGCGCCGCGGCCGGATCGGCGACCGCGATGGCGCCAACGGGCAAGACCTGGGATGTGAAGATGCTCGGTGATGCGAGCGGCTACAGATACGATCCGGCGTCGCTCACGGTCAAAGTCGGCGACGCGGTGAAGTTCACGGTCGTTTCCGGCCCGCCGCACAACGTGTCGTTCTACGCGGACAGCATTCCGACCGGCGCGGAGGCGCAACTCGCCGCCAACATGCCGAACCCGATGTCGCCGCTCACCAGCCCGCTGTTCAACAACCCGGGCGAGTCGTACACGGTGTCGTTTGCCGGCGTCCCGAAGGGCACGTACAAGTTCTTCTGCACGCCGCACCAGGCACTCGGCATGCACGGCCAGGTCACCGTTCAGTAAGCTCGAAACTTTCACACGGGAAAGCTCCGCTCGATTCATCGAGACGGGGCTTTCTTGTTTGTGACCGCGTCACGCGGTGGAACCCGATGCCGAGGTGAGGAGTTCAGTGCACATGCGCATGCGCTCTCTCACCGTTGCGGTAATGCTCGCGGCCGCGCGGCGTGTCGACGGCCAAACCGAGTATTACAACCTCGATTCGGGGCGACCCACGCGCATCGAGGACGCCGTCGCGACGCCGCGCGGGGAGCTCGAGATACAACTGCTGCCGCTGCGCGCTGAATGGGTCGGTGGTGGCACGCAGCGCTTGCGCCTCGAGCCCAAGTTTTCCTACGGCGTATTTCCCCTCACCGAGATCGAGCTCCGTGTGCCGCTGCTGCACGCGCGATCACCCGCTGCGCCGCCGACATGGGGAATCGCCAGTGCCGGCATCGGTGCGCTGCACGCGTTCAACGTCGAGACGCGTGTGCCGGCGTTTGCCGTCGCGGGGGAGGCGGCGCTGCCTGTGGGATCGCTCGCCGCGACCACGGTGTCGTACTCGGTGAAGGGGCTGATGACCAAGACGTTCCGATTCGCGCGACTGCAGCTCAATGCCGGCGGAGGAACGTGGAGCATCCGCCCCGTGCCACCGGGCGTGGTAGCGGGTGGCGGCGGTACCGTGTGCGGCAACGCGCCTGGCGTCCCGCCCTGTCTCATTCCGGACGTCCCGTGCAACCTCGTGCCGGCCGACGTCACCGCTTCGGCCTCGTTCGCCTGCATGCCATCGACGAAGAGCGAGGTCCGCGCCGCGGCGGCTTCGTCTCCTCCGACTTCGGGCGCGCATTGGATGGCCGCGTTAGGCGTCGATCACAGCTGGCCGCTCATCTCCACGCTCGTCGTCGCCGACGTCGTCGTCGACCGCTTCGATGGTCTCTATCCGCTCGACGACTGGACCGCCGAAGTCGGCATGCGGCGACAGGTCACGCCTCAGATGGTCTTCGACTGTGGTCTCTCGCGGCGCTTCGCCGGTACAACGCAGGCCACGAGCATCACGGTGGGGTTGAGCTATTCCTTACCCGTGAAGCCATGGTAGCAGCTACCTAGCGCTTTCGTCGTTTTGCGCGTGAGGTCGGCGTCGCGGCGAGGGGATCGTCCGGCCAATCGTGCTTCGGGTAACGACCGCGCATCTCGCGCTGCACGTCGAAGTAGCTCGCGCGCCAGAACCCGGCGAGGTCACGCGTCACCTGAAGGGGCCGTTGCGCCGGCGAGAGAAGATGGAGCGTCAGCGCGACCCGAGCACCACCCACGCGCGGCGTCTCGGCGAGCCCGAACATCTCCTGGAGCCTAACGGCCAACACCGGCGCCGACGGATCGCCGTAGTCGATGGGCAGCCGTGACCCGCTCGGCGTCACAAAGTGCGTCGGCGCCAGCTCGTCGAGCGCGCCGCGCTGGGCCCAGCTGAGTCGATCGAGGAGCGCGGCGCCGAGGTCGAGGCGCGCGACGTCGTTCCGTCGTCGCATGCCGACGATGCGCGGGGCGAGCCAGGCCTCCATCGAGGCCGCGAGCGCGGCGTCACTCACGTCGGGCCACGTCGCGTCGGTGTGATGCAAAAACGCTAATCGCTCGCGGAGCCGGCGCGCGCCCTCGCTCCAGGGCAGGGCGTCGACGCCGGCACCGGCGAGCGAGCCAGCCAGCGCGCGCGCGATCTCGCTGGGGTCCGCGTCGCGTAACGGCTCGTCGGCAAGAACGAGAGCGCCCAATCGGCGGCGACGCCGCGCGAGCACGCTTTCCGACCGGTCGTCCCACTCGACGATTCGCTCCTCGACGATCTGAGCCGCGAACTGTTCCTCCAGCGCCGCCCGCTCGAGCGGCGCCGCGATCCAGACACGGCTCTCGGGCTGCCGATCGTCCACGGCGGCGACGGCAAGAAACTCGGCGTCGCCTAACGGGTCAGCCGCGTCGATTGCTGCACCGCGCCCGTTGCGCAGGACGAAGCGGCCACGCGCTCCGCCGCGGCGTCGCTGCGCAATGCGGTCGGGATACGCAAAGGCCACCAGGAGTCCCGCGGCGCCGGGATCGTCGCCGTGGGCATGGAGCTGCCGCGCCAGATGATTTGCCTCTTCATCTACGCGCCGAAGCGCTCCGCTGTCGACACGCCGATCGCGCGCGCGACGCGCCAACAGCTCGAGTCTCGTACGTAGGTCGACTTCCGGCGCCGGCGCCCCTCCCTCGCCACGGAGGAGATCGCGCTCGTTGAGCAGCGCGGCGACGCGGCATGCCGTTAGGCCGAGCTCGAGCGGAATCGCGCGCAGGATCATGTGCGCGAGGCGCGGATGCAGCGCGAGACGCGCGATCGCCTTGCCGTGCTCGGTCGGTCGTCCTCCGACGTCGATCGCTTCCAGCTCCTGAAGCAGCTCTCTGGCTTGCGCGAGCGACGCCGCGGGCGGCGGATCGAGCCAGCCCAGTTCCAGCGGATCGACGATGCCGGCGATCGCCAACTCGAGGGCGAGTGGCGCCAGATCGGCCTCGAGAATCTCAGGGGTCGCGCGCGGGACGAGCTGACCGTGCTCGATCTCGGTCCACAACCGATGGCAGACACCCGGCCCGAGGCGACCGGCGCGGCCGCGCCGCTGCTCCGCGGACGCGCGATTCACACGGACCGTCTCGAGCCGCGTCATCCCGGTTCGCGCGGAGAAGCGCGGCACGCGCGCCAGGCCGCCGTCGACGACGACGCGCACTCCCTCGATCGTTAGGCTCGTCTCGGCGATCGATGTCGCGAGGACGATCTTCCGCTGGCCCGGCGGACTCGCGGCAATAGCGAGGTCCTGCGCCTCCGCCGAGAGGTTGCCGTGCAAGGGCGCGATCACCACGCGCGCCGGGTCCACGAGCTCCCGGAGCCGGGCGTCGACACGCCGGATCTCGGCGGCGCCGGGAAGAAAGACGAGCACGTCACCGTCGTTCTCTCGTAAGGCAGCCTCGATCGTCGACACGAGGCGCGACTCGATGAGTCGCGGGTCCCGTCGGTCGGGCAAAGGCTCGCGGAGGTAGTGCGTGGCGACCGCGAATTCGCGTCCCTCGCTGGCGATCACCGGCACGTCGCCGAGGAGTCGCGCGACGGGCGCGACGTCGAGCGTCGCCGACATGACGAGGATGCGAAGGTCGGGTCGGACGAGACGTTGCGCCTCGAGCGCGAGGGCCAGTCCGAGATCAGCGTGCAGGCTGCGCTCGTGGAACTCATCGAAGACGAGCAGCCCGATTCCGTCGAGGGTCGGGTCGTGCTGCAGGAGGCGAGTGAGGACGCCCTCGGTCACGACCTCGAGTCGTGTGGTCGGCCCGACGCGCGTGTCGAGGCGCATCCGGTAGCCCACGATCCCACCGACGCGCGTGCCTAACGACGCGGCCAGTCGTCGCGCGGCGGCGCGCGCCGCGAGCCGCCGCGGTTCGAGCATGACGAGCCGCGCGCCGCCCAGCCATGGCTCGTCGAGAAGCGCGAGGGGCACGCGGGTCGTCTTACCCGCTCCCGGCGGTGCCTGCAGGACCGCACCCGTGGAAGCGCGCAGCGCGGCGCGGAGGGGGTCGAGAACGGAATCGACGGGAAGGTTAGCGAAGGGCAAGATGGAACAACGTAACCGATACAACGGCGCCGGTCAGTCGACCGCGCGA
>DATBHD010000098.1:0-4998 GCA_036557635.1 Gemmatimonadaceae bacterium | reverse complement strand
CTCATGGTCCTTTTCTTCCTGCTCGTCGGTCTGGAGATCAAGCGCGAAATTTTCGTCGGCGAGCTGTCATCTGTTCGGCACGCAGCGCTGCCAATCGCTGCCGCGCTGGGGGGAATGATCGTTCCGGCAGCGATCTACGCGCCGTTGAACGCCGGTAGCGCCGGAGCCCGCGGTTGGGGAATACCGATGGCCACCGACATTGCGTTCGCCCTCGGCGTGCTCTCGCTCCTGGGCAGCCGTATTCCCTCGGGCCTTCGCCTCTTTCTCGCAGCGCTGGCCCATTGTCGACGACATCGGTGCGGTCCTCGTCAATCGGATCGTCGCGTTCGTGATTCTGGCGCTCTTTGCCTTCGCGAATGCTGGCGTGCGATTCTCTGCCGAGACCTTCGGGACCCTGTCGTGGCGCGTCTTCCTCGGTGTGGCGCTGGGGTTGTGGGGAAAGTGACCGGGATCGTTGTTGCCGCGCGGCTTGCGGCGCGACGCGGAGTCGCAGCCCTGCCGCCGGAGCTGACCTGGCGATCGGTCTTCGGCGTAGCGTGGCTCGGGGGGATTGGCTTTACGATGTCGATTTTCGTTGCGACGCTCGCGTTCGGCTCCGGACCGCTACTCGACTCTGCGAAGCTGGGGATTCTCGCGGGTTCTGTAGTGGCCGCGTACGTCGGCACGGTGACACTTTGGAAACTCCCACCGCCCTTGGAGGGGAAATCCTCGCGTTGATCATTCAGGCCCTTTTGCGCGTCCGAACGTGGCGTACCGCGCTGGCCTTTCAGTGAACATTGGGGGGCAGTGCGCTCGGCCGCAGTGGCTCGCGTCCGTCGCATCGGGAGCTCGCGTTTGTCAGATCCCTCGGCCTGATGGCGGCGGCACGGCCCTTTATCAACTCGAGCGGAGGCAGAGAGACTGTAGTCTCTTGCAGACCTCGACGCGGCGCGAACAATCTCCGCTATTGCGCCAACTGACTCTCCACAATCCCAGCACTTCGTCACGCGTAGTGCGATCGCAGGGAACAGGGTTTGGCGTTCCAGACGGGCGTCGCGCGGCAGGCACGTATCTTTTCAAACAGCAAGGCCCTTGGCTGATGATGGTTCCGCAATGGTGATGAACCCACGATCGCAATCTGGGTCGGGCGCCGCGACTGCCCTCTTCTCGAATCTGCTGTCCTCGCGCTGCGACCACGGTGCGTACCCGCCGATGCATTCGCGTCGACCGCGCCGTTACCAACCGTCGAATCGGCGTCTGGCGGACAGCCGCCGACTTGATCGGGCAGGTTGCGAGCATGGATACATCGTTGTCTGTCTGCGCTCGCCGGGGTTCGACAATCGCGGAACGGTATCGGATTGCGCCGCCCTGGCGCGACTCCAAGCGTCCGACGCGCGCGAACGGCCGCCTCACCCTAACGGAGCGCGGTCTGTGGCGCATTCAGGCGCACGTGGGATGCTGCGGGCCTCCGACGACTGCACACCCGTTAACCTGGCCGCAAGGGCAGCCTCCGAATAGCTTCACAAAAGGGGGGTATACCCCCCTTTCCCTCGGAGCGACGCTATGATCGGTACTTCAGTCCGCCCCACGTTGCACGAACATCGCAGTCCCCTTGGGGATTCCGGCGCCCTTTCGCGATTGCTCATCGTTTCGAACAGGTTGCCCGCGACCCTTGCGACGAGCGGCGACGGCGCCAGTTGGAAGCCCAGTAGCGGTGGCCTCGCCACCGGCCTGCGAAGTGTCGCCGACAAGCTCAACACGGTCTGGATTGGTTGGCCCGGCAACTTGGCCGCCATTGACGAAGCGACCGCGACGCCCCTGCTCGATCAGTTGACCTCCGACCGCACCATCCCCGTGCGACTCACTCGTCGTGAGATCGACATCTTCTACGAGGACATCTCGAACGGCGTATTGTGGCCGATCTTCCACGACCGCCTGGATCAGCCGCCATTGCACCCCCAAGGCTGGGACGTGTATGAGGCGATCAACACGCGATTCGCCGACGCCGTCGCGGCGGTGTGGCGACCCGGCGATATCGTATGGATCCACGACTATCACCTGCTACGCCTGCCGGCGTTGGTGCGCGAGCGTATTCCCGACGCCACGATTGGTTTCTTTCTGCACATCCCTTTTCCAAATCCCGAGATCTTTTTCGCTCTTCCGAACCGTGAGCATTTGGTCGAGGGTTTACTCGGAGCCGACGTCATCGGTTTTCATACGCGGCGCTACCGCGGACACTTTACGGCAGCGCTCCGACGTTTGCGTGGACTCGAAATGGACGCGGATGCGCACGTCGGGTATCGCGGCCGCCGAATCGCGCTCGGCGTATTCCCGATGGGGATCGACGCCGCTGGCTTCGCTGAGCGTTCGACCAGTCGCGCCGTGAGCCGCGCGGTGCTGGACATGCGCAGAGGTGCGCCCCAAGAACGGATCATCCTCGGCGTCGACCGCCTGGACTACAGCAAGGGCATCCCGCGTCGCCTGTTGTCCTTCCAGCGGTTGTTGGAGCGACACCCAGAATGGCACGGGCGCGTCCGGCTGCTTCAGCTCGCCGTACCGTCTCGCGGCGGCCTTCGGGCGTATCGCCGTCTGCGCCGCGAAATCGAGCGCCTCGTCAGTCACATCAATGGCGAGTTTTCGACGCCATCGTGGACGCCGATTCGCTACATGCATCGCAGCGTCGATGACGAGAGACTCCTCTCGCTGTACAAGTCAGCTGACCTCATGCTTGTGACACCGCTACGCGACGGGATGAACCTCGTCGCCAAGGAATTCGTGGCGTGCCGCAGCGACGAGGACGGGGTGCTGATCCTCAGCGAGTTCGCGGGGGCCGCCGACCAACTCGTCGACGCGGTCATCGTGAACCCGTACGACATAGATGGCGTCGCCGCTGCCATGCACGGCGCGCTCTCGATGGAGGGCGGCGAACGCCGGCGCCGCATGCGGCGGCTCCGCGAACACGTCCTCCACTTCGACGTCGACCACTGGGTCGCCGACTGTATCACCGCCCTCTCGGGAGTCCGCTCTTGAAACGCCGGTGGCTGCTCGCGCTGGTCGCAACGACCAGCCTCCCGGCACAGCCCATCGCGTTCGCGCAAGACGCGGACACCGCGCCGCGACCGCCCTCGCGGCCACTGGTTATCTCACCGGACTCTCCGCGAGCCTCGCTCGAGACTTTTCTCAACCTTGCCCGACGCGGTGCCTACGATGCGGCCGGCGCCTACCTCGACGCGCCCGACATTGACGGCGCGGCGCGCGCGACGCGGGCACGGCAGCTGAAGGCGGTTCTGGATCGACGTCTCTGGGTGGATCTCGACGACGTCTCTCCACTTGGATCGGGGAACAGCACGGATGGGCTGGGCGCAAATATCGATCAACTCGGGACGATCGCGTCATCGATGGGTTCGCGTATCCCGGTCAGGCTTGTCAAAACGATCGATGGTGGTGAAGCGCGCTGGCGGTTCTCGCGCACCACGATGCAGAGCATCCCCGATTGGTATGCGTCACTGGGCGATCGATGGATCATGGACCACATCCCCCTGGCCCTCCAGCGCTCTGGGCCGTTTGACATGCAGTGGTGGCAGTGGCTCGCGCTCCCGTTGGTGCTTTCGGTCGCTGTGGCGGTCGGTTGGGCGGGCAGCCGCGTGTTGCAAGCCGTGGCGCAACGAGTCACTCGGCGAACCATCGCGACCTGGGACGATACCATGTTGGAGCGGCTCGCTCCCCCCATCACAGTCGCCTGCACGCTCATGGTGGTGGCTGTGGCGGTGCCGCTGCTCGGCCTCAACCAGCCCGCGGCCGACGCGGCTTACCGGCTTGTGCGCGCAGCGTTAGTCGTCGTGGCCTTCTGGGCCATCTGGCGGCTGATCGACGTAGCTCGGCGACTCGTGGCTCGAAGCGCCTGGGCTTCGCACACCGCGGGATCACGATCGCTGCTTCCGCTCGGAGTGCGGAGTGCCAAGGTGGCGGTGTCCGCTGTTGCGGCCGTGAGCGTTCTCTCATTACTCGGGTATCCGGTCGCGAGCCTGATCGCGGGCCTTGGCCTCGGCGGTTTGGCGCTCGCGCTCGCGGCGCAGAAAACCGTTGAGAATGTGTTCGGCGCCTTCTCGATCGGGATCGATCAGCCGTTTCGCGAGGGAGACTTCGTCAAGATCGAAGACTTCGTTGGAACCGTCGAAGCCATCGGCCTGCGGTCAACACGCTTTCGCACGCTCGACCGCACGCTCGTCACGATACCGAATGGACGATTGGCCGACATGCGCCTCGAATCGTTCACCGCGCGCGACCGGCTTCGGCTCGCGACGGTAATCGGCCTCGTGTATGAGACGACGGGCGACCAGATGCGGGAAGCGCTGGCCGGCTTCGAAGCGGTGTTGCGCGCGCATCCCAAGATCTGGCCGGATGCGGTCGTCGTTCGGTTCCGCGAATTCGCGGCGTCATCGCTCGACATCGAGATCATGGCTTGGTTCCGGACCGCCGACTGGGGCGAGTTCCAGACCATCCGACAAGAGATTCTGCTGTCCTTCATGCACGTCGTCGAAACAGCAGGGACGGCGTTCGCGTATCCGACGCACACGATCCACGTCGCGTCGTCGACTTCAACGATGCCCAGCCGAGACGCCGACGTCGCCATCCCGCGATGAAATCACCACCGCGTGCAGCGCGCAACGGGACTACGTGAGGCCCGTTGACGCCGACTGCCGTTCCGACGCCTGCGGCGTCATCGAATCCGCGGAGGCCGGACCAGCACCTGACGTATCGTGGCCGATGAGCTCGGCCGGATCGGCGTAGTCACCCGCATCGAGGCGAGCCATTCGTTGATCGACGTCCGAGCTGAGCTCCCGAGCCACTTCCGTTCGCAAGAGGCCAGTATCCAAGGCGTCGGCGATGCGTGTGCGCTCGAGCGCGAGCAAATGCCGCACGGCGCGCACGACGGCGTCGGCACGAAGATCGGCCTTCGCCCCGTGCAGAGCCGCCATCTCACGCTCCGCCGCGTCACGGCGTGATTCATATCGTCGT
>DATBHD010000097.1:0-3509 GCA_036557635.1 Gemmatimonadaceae bacterium | reverse complement strand
CATAGCGGTCGCTGCGATACATACATCCTCCTTGTGTTGCACCCGTCGGGGTGCGGGGTTGGTGACATCGACGGGTGCCTGTAAGGGCAAGCGGATGTCCCAACCGCCGGAGGATTTGGTGCTCGCGCTAACGCTGTGTCGTTCAACGAGATGGCGCTTCGGTGCGTTCAGCGCAAAGTGCCATTCGTGTTCCCGTGGACACGCTCTTTTGCGGCCGATGTGTCCAGGTGGACACAGTGCCATCCCAGGACCCGAGCGCAGCGAGTCGGACGAGGGATCTACTGCTTTCCTCCAGGCTGCCTCTCCATGCATAAGAATATTTTAATGAGACAGCGTTGTGCAAACCGGGCAACGGTGATGAACGGAGCGACAGAAACGGGAAGGCAACGGACAGCCCAGAAACGCATTTCTTCGGCGATGTCAAAGAAGACCGGCTTCTATCCCGGCTTCTCCGAGAATCGATCAAGCAGAGCACGGATAAATCATGCTCTTGCCGTTGCCATTCCGTTTCGGTTGCTCCGTTCACTCACCGTTGCCCGGCCGGTTTTCTTTGCCGAATCCTGTCATCCCGAGGAGCCCAACGCCACTTGCGCTCCTCAGGGTAACTCGGCGACGAGGGATCTGTTTTTTTGACGGTCGGAAGAGCAGATCCCTCGCTGGGGGCTCGGGATGACACGGGAGCGTTCCACCGTTCCACCGTTCAACCGCGGTTGCTGATCCCATGCCGGCGCATGATCTTCAGCAAACTCGCATGATCCGCGAGACCAAGGTCCTGCGCCGTCTGCGTGATCCGCCACTCGTTGCGTTCGAGCGCCGCCACCACGATCTGTCGCTCCGCCTCGGCCTTACGCTCGAGGAACGTTCGCGCTTCGCGCGTGCGCGGCTGCAGCGGTGCGCCTTCGACGATCTCGGCCGGGACGTGGTCGGCGCCGATCATCGGACCGTCTGCGGCGATGACCATTCGCTCGACGACATTCCGCAGCTCGCGCACATTGTTGCGCTTCCAGTCATACGCGGCGAGCAGCTCGAGCGCCTCTGGACTGATCGTCTTCGGCGGTAAACCAAAACGCTCGCAGGTGGCGGCGAGAATATGTGCGGCAAGCTCCGGGAGATCGGAGAGTCGGTCACGCAGCGGCGGAACGTTGAGCACGTGCACCGCGAGCCGGAACAACAAATCCTGACGGAAGCGGCCGGCGTTCACATCCTCTTCGAGATTGCGGTGCGTAGCGGCGATCACGCGTGCAGGAACGGCGATAGGCTGCGTCGATCCGACGCGCACGACCTTTCGCTCCTCGAGCACGCGAAGAAGCTTGGCCTGCGCGGCAGCGGGAAGCTCGCCGATCTCGTCGAGAAACAACGTACCTTTGCCCGCCGCCTCGAACGCACCTTTGCGCGTGGTGTTCGCGCCCGTGAACGCGCCGCGCTCGTGGCCGAACAACTCACTCTCGATGAGACTTTCGGCAAGCGCTCCACAGTTGACGGCAACGAACGGCTCACGCGCGCGTGTGCCGCTCAGGCGATGCACGTCGCGCGCGACGAGCTCCTTTCCCGATCCGCTTTCGCCGACGATGAGCACCGTGCTCGGAATCGGTGCGACGCGTGCGATCGCATCCTTGAGCTTCTTCATCGCCGGACTCGCACCGCGGAGTGCGGTGTCTTCCGCCGCGTAGCGACGCAGCTCTGCGACTTCAGTGAGCAGCATGCGTCGCTCGACCGCATTCTCGACTTCTCGCGCGACGCGCTCGACCGCATCCGACTTGTCGACGAAGGAGTAGGCGCCGAGTCGAATGGCTTGCGCGCAGCGATCGTAGTTGCCGGTGCCGGTGTAAACGACGACCGGCGTCTCGATGCCACGCTCACGCATCGCGCGGAGTACATCGAATCCGTCGCGACCAGGCATCTCGAGGTCGAGAATCACACAGTCGACGGACTCGCGCGCGAGCGATGCGAGCGCGTCGTCGCCGTCGAAGGAGATGAGCGTCTCATACCCAGCAATCCGCCGCAGGTCGTAGGCGTACTGCTCGGCCATTGCCCGTACATCGTCGACGATCAGAACGGTGGTCATTCAGCAGAACGTGAAGTGGAGGGCAAGTCGATGGTGAACGTCGTTCCGCGACCCGGCGCGCTTTCCACGCGGAGCTCGCCCTGGAGATCGGCCGTGAGCCGGCGCACGACGGAGAGTCCAAGGCCAGTGCCGGTCGCTTTCGTCGTATGAAAATCATCGAACGCGTGTGCGAGCTCGTTCTCCGACATCCCGCGACCCGTGTCAGTCACGATCACCCACACGCCGCTCCCCTTGGGCGCGGGACGTGTCTCGAGCGTCACAGTTCCTTTGCCCGCCGGCAAGCTCTCGATTGCATTGCGCAGGAGGTTGTCGAGAATTCTTCTGAGTAGCACTGGATCACCGACGACGGGCGGCAATGACTCGGCGACTTTGGCTTGGATGATCGCATCGTCGGCACTTGCGGACCGCACGGCGTCGCGAGCGACAGCGCTCACGTCGAACGAGCGGCGGTCGGTTTTCGGCGTGAGACGCGCGTAGTTCCGCGCCAGCGTATCGAGATAGCCGATGCTCGACTCGAGCGTTGCGCGCCGCTCGTTGAAAATCGTCGCCAACTGGTCGGGCTCGCGCTCCTGCACCTGCGCGAGGTGTTGCACCACGTTCCTGATCGGGATCAGACCGTTCTTGATGTCGTGATTGACCTGTCGCGCCATCTCGCCGACGGTCGCTCGTCGCTCTGCATCGCGGAGCTGAACGGCACTGGCGCGCAGACGTCGTCCCATCCGACCAAAGTCTCGCGCAAGAGAGCCAATCTCATCGTCGCGACCAGCTGCGAGCTTCAGCTCCGGACCTTCCAGCGCAATTGTCGACGTGGCACGCGTCAACTCGGCCAGGGGCCGACTCAGCCCCGCTGACATCCATGTGGCAAGACCGACCGCGCCCAACGCAGCGATGGCAATCGCGATGGCGAACCAGCGATTCACATCGCGCCGAAGCGCATCGAGCTCGGCGCTCGAGTGTGTGACGACGACACTCGCGGGTGCGACTTCCATCGAGTCGGCCCGAGCACCGTCCCGCGCGCCGATGTATGCCAGCGGCTGGCGCTGCACGGCCGAGACGCCGCGTGCATCCGGCGGCGGCGCGCTATCGGAGGAGACCGTTGTGTCGGGGGTGACGAGGGCAAGCGACATGTCGCTTCCGCGCGCGACGCCACGAAGAAATGCGCGATCGATGGTGATGCCTCCGACGAGCGTCAAGCGACGATCCCCGATCGTCACAGAATCCTCTCGGGCGAGCACCAGTATGGGACCCTCCGGTGTGCGCACGGACACGACCGTCGCTCGATCGCTCGAGCGCGCCAACAGCTCGGGCAAAACAGGATCGAGCCGATCGAACTCGTTCCGGAAATGTCCCGAGCTCAGAATGCGGCCCTCTTCGTCTTGAAGCTGAAGCATCGAGAGACCGGTCATCCGCATCGCGCCTTCTGCCCAGTCGAGCAGAAAATGAC
>DATBHD010000096.1:0-2177 GCA_036557635.1 Gemmatimonadaceae bacterium | reverse complement strand
TCTCCGACGACTGGAAGATGAATCCGCGGCGCTTGCAGAGTGAGACGAGTTTTTCGAGAACGTCGGGTTGGTTGGGCATCGGGAAAAGATAATGAGAACCGGTTTGCGGCCGTCGAATCACCCAAACGGCTACGTATCCAGCTCCGCGCTGAGCCTCGGCTCGGCTGGCGCGCCATGGCCTAGGAGGCGCGCGACGATCTTGTCGCCGTGGTAACGCCCGTTCTCGATGAAGACCTTGTTCGCGTCGTAGCCGGCGATCACCACACCCGCAATGAACAAACCGGGGACGGTCGTCTCGAGCGTCGCTGGGTCGTGCGCTGGGATGCCTGTCTTCGGATCGATCGGGACACCAACCTGTTTCAAAAGGTCGGTATTGGGGACGAATCCGGTCATTACGTAGACGAGGTCGGCGGGCAAACGCGCCTCGCCGTCCGGCGACTGGACGACTACCGCGTCGCGCTCGATGGCTTTGACGCGACAATCCCATCTCGTCTTGATGGCGCCCTCGCGCTCTCGGCTCAGAAAGTCCGGCAGCACCCACGGTTTGATCTTCTTGTCGAAGCTCGGACCGAAGTGCGTGAGCGTCACTCGCGCGCCAGAGCGCCACAAGTCGAGCGCGGCCTCCGCGGCGGAGTTCCCGGCGCCCACGACGACGACGTCCTGATCGAACGCCTCGTGCCCTTCGCGATAGACGTGCGTGACGTGTGGCAGGTCTTCGCCCGGCACGCGCAGGTAGTTCGGCGAACCGAAATAGCCGGTGGCGACGACGACCGCGCGCGCCTGCGTCGACATCGACCCACGTGACCGAGAGTCCGAATGCACGACGAATCCCGCATCTGTGTGCTCAATGACCGAGACACGCTCGTATTGGCGAATTGGAATGCCAAAATGCTGAACGACGCCGCGGTAGTATGCCAGCGCATCGCGCCGCGACGGCTTCTCCGTCGCCACGATGAACGGCATGCCGCCGAGCGCCAGCTTCTCCGCGGTGGAGAAGAAGCGCACGTAGGTCGGATAATGCGCGATCGTGCTGACGACCGACGCGCCCTCGAGCACGAGCGCCGACAACCCCGCGCGCTGCGCCGAGATCGCGGTGGCCAGCCCGCATGGCCCTCCGCCGACGATGAGAAGGTCAACCACAGTGTTACAGGCCGATGATCTGATCCCGCCGTGTGCCTACACTGACGTATGTGATCCGCGTCTGGACGAGCTCCTGCAACCGATCGACGTACGCACGCGCTTGTGGCGGCAAATCCTCGAGACGCCGCGCTTCGCCGGTCGAACGCTGCCAACCTTCCACCCACTCGTACCGGGGCACGACCTTGTCGACGACGGTGATGTCGCCCGGGAACTCGGTGTGGAGATCGCCTTCGTATTCGTACCCGATACAAATCGCGATGCGATCCAAGGTGTCGAGCACGTCGAGCTTCGTCACGGCGATGTCGGTGAGCCCGTTGATGCGCGTGGCATAACGAACCACCACGGCGTCGAACCAGCCGCACCGGCGCGCGCGGCCAGTCGTTGCACCAAACTCGTTGCCGAGCGAGCGGACCCGTTCGGCCATCGGCTCGTCCATCTCCGTCGGAAGGGGCCCAGTGCCGACGCGTGTGGTATACGCCTTCACCACGCCAAGGACGGCGTCGATCGACGTTGGGGCAATGCCCACGCCGGTGGCCGCACCGCCAGACGTCGTGCTGCTCGACGTCACGAAGGGATACGTCCCGTGATCGACGTCCAGCAGCGAGCCTTGTGCTCCCTCGAGCAACACCGCCGCGCCGCTTTTCTGCGCGCGATGGATCATGAGCCCGACGTCTTCGGTGAGCGACAGCAGCCGCTCGGTCAGGCGCTCGAGCACTTCGAGCGTGTATGGTGCGTCGGCCCGCTTCTCGGTGCCGAATGCTGCTAGCTGTGCGTTCGCGCGCTCGGTGTTCCGCTCGACGAGCTCGCGGACGCGAGCACGATCGCGGAGATCGAGCACGCGTACGCCGCGGCGCGCCACCTTGTCTTCGTAGGCCGGCCCGATCCCGCGTCCCGTCGTGCCGAGTGACTGGGAATGCGAGCTCTCGGCATCGATGAGCTTGTGATAGGGCAGCACGAGATGCGCGCGTTCGCTGACGTACAGACGTCCTTCGACGTCGATGCCGTCGCTGACGAGCCCGTCGATCTCGGTAAACAGC
>DATBHD010000095.1:0-41102 GCA_036557635.1 Gemmatimonadaceae bacterium | reverse complement strand
TTGTGAGTTTGGCGGGCGATGTGCGGCTCCTGGCGGCGCACGATGCGACCGGCACGAGCTACGACACGGGTGGGCAGCCGCACCCGACGATGGCGCCGGACGGGAAGTTGGTGATGTGGACGAGCAACATGAACGGCTCGGGACGATTCGACGTCTTTGTCGGTCGAGTGCCAGTGCGCTAAGTGGAGGTGTCGGGATGAAGTCATAGGAGAAACCCCGCAGCACACGACGGCGGCGGCGAGAACCAGCTCGCCGTCGCCGATTCGTTCCCGCGCCGCGGAACCGTTCTCAGTGTCTCTCAGTGAGAATAGAGGCGCTTATATTTTGCTCGATCGGTGCTCTCGCGTTATTGTGGCCGCAAACCCACGATGGCAATGAGCCGTGACGAACGTGACCGAGCGGGATCGACGTTGGGAGTCCGAGGCGCGATACTTCGATCGCGTTGCCGCCGGTGGTGAGATCCGGCCGATACGGTCGAAGACTCTGGCGCGCTACAGCCACCCTTGGCGCACCTGGCTCATCCCAGAATATCGATTGCGCCTCGCCGGCACTCTTGCTGGTAAGCGGGCGCTCGATATTGGATGCGGCGAGGGTCAGAGCTCGGTGCTGCTCGCCAAGCTTGGCGCACATGTTACAGGCATCGACATCGCACCAGGTGCAGTAGAGTCGGCTCGCAAGCGCGCGGCATTGGACGACGTTTCCTCGAATACCGCTTTCGTCTGCGGGCCGCTGGAAACGTGCGATCTACCTGACGGTTCCTTTGATTTGATCTGGTGCCAGTCGTTCCTGCACCATGTGATCGATGATCTACCGGCGGTTCTGGACCGAATCCACCGCTGGCTCGCTCCGGGTGGCCGCGCAATCATCAGCGAGCCCGTGAGTCTGAGTCGCTGGTTTCGGCAGTTTCGGCTCGCTTTCTTTCGCGCGCCTGACGCCACCGAAGACGAGCGCCCCCTCGAGCCGTCCGAAATCGCGCTGATTCGTCGCACGTTCCAAACGACATCGATCCGCTATTTCGGTCTGTTCGGTCGCCTCGATCAGTTCGTGCTCAGCGACGGATACGAGTATTCCTCCTCTCCGCGTCGCGCTCTTTCCAACGCGCTGCGTTTGACGGACCGAGTCGTGTTATCCCTGCCCGTGATCCGACGACTGGCGAGCGTCGCGGTGATCGGCGGTTTCGCCTAACGGCAACGCATCCTGTGAGTCGTCGGAGCAGGATGCTGACGTCCTTCCTGACATCGCCGCTCCCTGAGAGCAGGTGTGTCACATATTTCGTGATCACTGGCACAAAACGGAACTGACGGCGGCGAGTGCTCTCGCTGCCGTCAGTCTCTGTTTTGGAACGCGGTGCTCTCGTTCGTGCGCTACACGGCAATGCGACTGCGAGTCCGCCGGTGGTTCTCCTGCAGCACCGCCGTGCACCGCTTCACGCCGATCGTATCCGGGCCATGGGGCAGCTGGCCGTCGACGAGCTTGAGATCCTGCAGCGTGCAATCGATCGCTTCCTGGGCGGCGAAGAGCAGCGGCGTCGAATAGATCACCAGCTGAACCCCGCGCCGCTGCAGCTCGGTGAGCGTCGTCGGCGGCGACTTTCCGCCCGCGATCTGGTTGAAGGTCAACGGCACGCCGATGTGTGACGACAGCTGCTCGATGATGTTCAGGTCCTTCACGCCGTCCACGAGCACCGCGTCGGCTCCCTCGTCCACGAACGCCCGCAGCCGCCGCGCGACGTCGTCCGGGTCGCTGGAGTCGGTGCGCGCGATGACGAAGAGATCCTCGCGCGCCTCGAGAACGCGAGAGAGCTTCGGCAGGAACTCGTCGAGCGGCATGATCTGCTTGCCCTCGAAGTGCCCGCACATGCGCGGCCGCTTCTGATCCTCGAGCACGACGCCCGACGCGCCGACGCGCTCCATCTGCGTCGCGACGTGGGCCGCCACCTCGATGTCGCAGTAGCCGTCGTCGATGTCGACGAGGACGTGATGTTCGGGAAGAATGGTCCGCACGCGGTGCACGAAGTTCAGCATGTCGGACCACGCGATGAAGCCGATGTCCGGCAGCCCGTAGTAGCTCGCCGCGAAGCCGAACCCGGAGCAGAACACCGCGTCGAAATGCCGCGAGACCATCCCGGCGCTGAACACGTCGTAGATGCCAATGAACGGCAGCACGTCGCGCTCCTGCACGGCGCACCGTAGGGACTCCCCATAGCCTTCAGTCATCAATCTCTCCTCCGAATCAGGACTAGGCGGTAGCGATGTCGGCTCGTTCGCGCCGCTCAACGGCGCGCCAGCGAGCGGTCGTCGTGCAGCGACTGGCTCTGCGACCAGGGACTCGGCGTCTCGTGCCGCGCCGCGTACCACGCGACGGTCGCCGCGATACCGCCACGCACGTCATGAGTGAACTTGTAACCGAATGCCCCCTCGATCTTGCTCGTGTCGGCGAGCGAATGTCTGACGTCGCCGGCGCGAAAGTTCGCGTACCGCGGCTCGAGCGCCGCGCTGTCGGGGCAGAACCGGGACGCCTCGAGCCGGATTAGCTCGTGCAGCTCTCGCAGCGTGGTCTGTCCGCCGCAGCCGACGTTGTAGACTTGATCGACGTCGCTCTCGAGCGGGCTGGTGGCGGCGAGCAGGTTGGCCTGGACCACGTTCGCCACGTAGCTGAAGTCGCGGCTCGTCTGGCCGTCGCCGAAAATGTCGCAGGCGTCGCCGCCGAGCAGCCGATTGATCCACAGCGGGATGACCGCCGCGTAGGCGCCATTCGGATCCTGGCGCGGGCCGAAGACGTTGAAGTAGCGCAGCCCGACGCATTCGAGCCCGTACGTTCGCCGGAACACGCCGGCATAGAGCTCGTTGACGTACTTCGAGACGGCGTACGGTGAGAGCGGCCGGCCGATGCGGTGCTCCTGCTTCGGCAGCGTCGTATCATCCCCATACGTCGAGCTGGAGGCGGCGTACACGAATCGCCGAACGCCGGCGTCGCGCGCCGCGACGAGCATGTTCAGGAACCCGCTCACGTTCGACAGGTTCGTGGCGATCGGGTCCTTGATCGAGCGCGGAACGGAACCCAGCGCCGCTTGATGCAGCACGTAGTCCACGCCGTCGCAGCTCCGACGGCAAACCTCGCGGTCGCAGATGTCACCTTCAATGAACGTGAAACGTCCGGCGCGCTCGTAGCCGACGCTCCGCAGCACGTCCTCGATGTTGTGCCGGTGCCCGGTCGCGAAGTTGTCGACTCCCACGACGTGCTGGTCCAGCAGGAGAAGTGTCTCGAGCAGGTGCGAGCCGATGAAGCCGGCGACTCCGGTGACGAGCCAGCGCCGGGGGGCGCGCCGCAACTCCTGCTCGACTGAGTTGATTGAAGCCATTGGACGGCGGGGATTGGATGTGTGATTGACGCACCGGGAGTCGAGCACGACTCCTGCCATGAACCCCCCGCGCCGCCGCGCGCGATTTAACTGGATGGTTGTGCGAAGGTTAGGCCGCGTCGCCGGGGCGCGGCGCGGCGCGCGCCGCGGCGAAGCACAGTGATTTCATGCGACATGTGTAACTCTCTCACCACACGTCGCCGCGCCAAGCGCCTAACGACCGACGCGTCGTGGCGTCAACGCAACAATCCCGCTGCAACACTCGCCCGGCGCTGATCGCAGAACGCCTTGAGACGTAAGCGGATAGAAAATCAGTGGCCCTGCCATGGGTCTTGCGTTCTCGCCTAGTCTCTCGTCTCACGTGCACCGTACCTCACGCGTACGCGCGACTCAAAATGCCGATTGCAAACGCAAAGGCGCTCTTCACCGCTGCGGAGAGCGAGCTGCCGGGGCGCAGATCCGATCGCCCCAACGTTTCGGTAGTCTTCAACTCGGTCGACGTAGAGCATGACGCCGCCCTGCACGAGAGGTCCACTCGCTGGAAGCAATTGAATATCGAGACGGTCATCGTCGCCACCGACGATACTGGTGTTTCGGGGCGCGCATTCGGCCATGCCCGCGTCGTCTACGCACCGGTGGACGCGAGTCACAAGCAGCGACGCGCATTGGGTCTGGCCGCGGCGTCGGGCGATCTAGTCATTCTGGCCGATGCGTCGCAGTTGCTCGATGATGCGTGGATCGCGCAACTGGCCGGCCACGACTCGGGGAGTTCGCGGGCGCAAGCATGACCCCCCAGCCGCGCAGGGAAGATCGGCTCCGCAGGCTCAAGAGCGCTCGCCCAAACTCGCCGATGCTCTCCATCGTCGTCCCGGTTCATGACAGCGAGCAGCATCTCCAGAGCGTTCTCGCCGCCATCGTCGACAGCGAGCTTCGGCCGATTCAACGCGAGCTGATCGTCGTCGATGACGCGAGCTCCGATGACTCCGCGGAGATTGCCGCCGGCTACGCCGATCTGGTAATTCGTCTCACCGGCCAGGCCCGCGGACCCGCCTACGCCCGAAATCGCGGCGTCGAGGCCGCGCGCGGCGAATTCATCGCTTTCGTGGATGCTGATGTCGTCGTCGCGGCCGACGCGTTGCGTCGGATGATCGACGCGATCGCGGAGGATCCGACGATCGCCGCCGTCATGGGCGCGTGCTGCTCCGATCCGGCGGCGAGCAGCCCCGTTTCCGCCTATCGCAATCTCCTGCGCGAATTCGAGCATCGATCGCATCCCGGTGAATCGGACACAATGTCCGCTGGTCTCCTGCTGGTGAGTCGTGAGGCGCTGCATCGCGTCGGCATCTTCGACGAGTGGCGATTTCTGCGTCCACAGGTGGAGGCGCTCGAGCTGGGCGATCGGCTCCGAGCTGCCGGATTTCGGATCTATCGTGATCCCCAGGCGCGCGCGACGCATCTCAAGGTGTGGACGCTTCGACAGTGGATCGCCGTCGACCTCGTCGACCGCGGTGTCGCGGTGGCGCGCCTCAATCAGCCGCGTGATTTTCGCGCGCGTGCGCAGCGCTTCTATCTCGGCACGCCGCTCGATGGCGTGCTCGCGCTCGCGGCCATTGCCGCTCCCGTGTGGATCGCGGCCGGGCGAAACGACGCCGTCGGTATCAGTGTTGTCACGGGCGGTCTGTTCGCCATCAGAAACTGGGAATTGTTCGCGCACTTCGCCCGGAGGCGCGGCCTCGGCTTCGCCGGCTTCGCCGTCCTGCTGCAACTGGTCGCCTCGGCCACGCAGCTTCTCTCTTCTCTCACGGGCCGGCTGCTATATCACACCGTCGGAGAGCCGCAACCCGATCCACTCGTGCAGGCGTGGGCAGAGGTCGGAGTGAGGATGTGGCCGCCGGTTCCGGCACAGCGTGGCAAGGCCACCCTCGGATTGCGTGCGCTGGCAACCGCCGGCGACACCGCGTCCGACACACTGATCGACGGCGCCGCGACCGCGGAGTGATTCGGCCTCGCTGACGGCCGCCGCTACCAGCCCTTGTTTCGAAGCAGCATCACCGGAATGGTCAGCAGCATGATCCGGAGGTCTTCACGTACGCCTTGGCGGCGCAGGTACTCCAGGTCGAGCTGAACCTTGCGCTTCACGTCGTCCAGGGTCGAGTCATAGGCCTGATTCACCTGCGCCCACCCGGTGATGCCCGGTCTCGCCATGAGGCGCAACGGGTACTCGGGAATTCCGCTCGACAACTGCGCGACGAGGCTCGGGCGCTCGGGCCGCGGGCCGACGATGTTCATCTCGCCCTTCAACACGTTCACCAACTGCGGAATCTCGTCGATGCGCGACTTGCGCAGCAGCAGTCCGATCCGCGTCGCGCGCGGGTCCTGTTGAGACGCCCAGGTGACGCCGGTTTGACGCTCCGCGTCGTGACGCATCGTGCGCAGCTTCCAGATCCGGAAGATCTGCCCGCCGAGGTTGTGGCTGCGGCGATTGTAGAAACTCTCACGGTGTTGGCGGCGTCGCCGGCGATCGAGCCCCACGCGCGGCTGCGTGTAGAAGATCGGTCCGGGCGACGTCGCCTTGATCGCGAGCGCCGCGATGGCGAGAATCGGCGCCGCGAGCACCAGCATGATTCCCGCCAGCACGACATTGACGACACGACACGCGATCTCCGATCGCCGCCGCGGCTCGATCGCCGGAACGGGATGCGGTACCTCCGCTTCGACCATTGCATCGCTCACGAGCGACAGGGCGTGCGGCGCGTCATCCCGAGATGCACGCGCGACCGCGTCGAGCTCCTGGGCAGCCTTCGAGATTCCAGCGCGATGCGGAAGAATGACTTCCATGACGAGTTATCTGCGTGCGAAGAAGAAGACGGATACGAGCCCCGCGGACGCGGCGGCGAACTGTGTGACGGTTGCCCAGTTGAACTGTCGCTTCTCTCCGATCATGAGCTCGTCGCCGCTGTGCAGTAGGAGCGCGTCGACGGTGAGCCCCTCGCGCAGCGCGGCCGGGACGTCCTCGCCGGGCAGCGGCTCCGTCCCGCGGCGAAGGTGACTTCGGCTGAATGCGGCGTTCGCTGTCGGGCCGCCGGCGGCCATTACGAGATCGCTCAACAACGCATCGGCGGGAATCGAGTAGAAGCCGGGATGGAGAACGGCGCCGGAGACCGTCAAACGGATCAGCGGGCTCGTCTCGAGCTCGGGGTCGCGGACGTAGCGCTTCACTTCGCCGAGCAGGTAATCGTGAAGCTCGGAACGAAGGACTCCCGCCAGCGAGATCTCCGGCAGGTCGGGGAGCACGATGGTGGAGCCGGAACGCACGACCACCGTGTCGCGGAACTTGACCCCTCCGTCGAGCGCGATCGCGATCCGGTCGCCCGGTTGAAAGTCGCCCTCCTGTAGTCGGCGGCGAATGCCGGATACGGCGAGCTGCTGCGAGTACCGCTGTTCCGCCGACAGCGAGGCATCGGCCAGCGTCCGCTCGCCCTGCCTCACGAGCGAGTCGAGCTCGGGGCGCGTCGCGAAGCCTTCCCGCTGCAGGCGCGGAGGCGCCGTCTGCGCCCCCGCCGTCGAGGCGCTGCTCGCGACGAGTATCGCGGCTAGAAGTCCGATCGAGATTCGCATCTTCACATTCGCTGTGTATCGAGTTGACTGACGAGCGACGCCGCGGCTTGTGCGTCGAATCGAACCTGCCTTTGGCGCGCGCCGCTCACGGCCGTGGTTCGCAGCATCGCTCAAACCACGCGTACGCGACCGTTCGTCTTGACCAGTGCCCGGCTGTCGTCGCTCTCGACGACGTAACCGGGCAGATACGAGTAGTGCTCGTACAACCGGTTCGACTCGATGCCGTTGAGCACCGCGCCGAGAACGCGGACCGGCAGCCGATCCAACATGCGCAACTTTGCACTCGCGAGTTTGCGGCTCGTGACGCCGGCACGCACGACGAGCACCATGTTTCGCGTCGCGGTCGCGAGGGCGTAGGCATCGACGCCCGCGCCGAGCGGCGGTGTATCCACGATCAGCACGTCGAAGCGACTCTGGAGCTGCGCGATGCACTGAGGCAGCTGCTGGGAGGTCAACAGCTCCGGCCCGGTACGCTGGCGCGTTCCGCTCGGCAGAATCCAGAGTCGCGGCGTCTCGGTCGCTCGCACCGCATCGGGCGCCGACACGGCGTCGAGCAGTACGTCGGTGAGACCGGGCGTCCGTCCAACGCCGAGCGTGGTGTGCAGATCGCCGCGGCGGATGTCTCCGTCGATCAGCAGTGTGCGATAGCCCGCGGAGGCGAACGAGAGCGCGAGGTTGGCGCACACGATCGACTTTCCGTCGCCCGGTCCGGGACTGGTCACCGTGACCATCGCCGTCTGGGTCTCGGAGAACGCGTTCGCGAGCGAGAGCCGGATGGAACGGAACGACTCGATGACCTCGGCCGCGCCATAGATGCTCTTGATGCGGCGGTCCATCGCCGGTACGGCGCCGAGCACGTCGAGCCCGAGCTCGCGTGCAATTTGATCCGGATAGCGGAAACGCGTGTCGAAGCGGTCGAGCACGATGGCAAGCAGGACGGCCAGGCCGAGGCTGGCGAAGGTGCCTAACGCGATGATCGCGCGGGCGGTATTGCGGCGGGGCAGCTGCGGGACGACCGCCTGATCGAGGATGCTGACGTCGGGAATCGCGCTCGCGCTGGCGAGGCGCGCCTCCTCGTAGCGGTTCTTGAGCGTGGTGTAGAGGTTCTCGCGTACCGACACGTTCCGGGTGAGACGCATCTCCTCGATCGTGCGGGTCGGGATCTGTCGCAGCTCGCGAGCGGCGGCGTTGATGCGATCTCCCAATGCCGTTTCACGCTCGCGCAACTGCGCGACCAGGGAGCTGGCGAGCTGCGGCACGGTCTGGTCGCGCAGCGCGCGTGTCGCCGCGTCGAGCTCGCGAACCGCGCGGTGCTCGTCGGTGAAGACCTGGCGCGCGGCGCGCAGCGCCGACGATTTCGTCGCGTACTCCGTCAAGGAGTTCCGCAGCTCGGGCGGTCCGTTCTGCACCGCGTTCACGAACCAGAGGGAAGACACGTCCAGCGCACCGGTCTTGAACTGGGTCAGCATCTGCTCGATCAGCTCTCGATCGTGCACGATGTTGTCGTACTCGATCTTCTGCGCGAAATAGCTGGTGAGCACCGGGTCGCGGGTGAGCTGCACGCCGCTCGCGACGGGGCCGCCTTCGGAGGGGAGCGTGATGGTGTTGACGCGGAAGCTCTCGAGCGCGATCTCGGCGTCGCGGAGCTGCGACTGCGCGTACTCGAGCTGCTGGTCGAGTGTTTTCGCGAGCTCGATGAGGTTGTGATTCTTGAGCGTCGCCGCCGTGGCCACGAACTGCTGCAGAAGCGTGTTCATGGTGAGGGTGATCTCGGCCGGATCGGTGCCGTCCAACTGCACGCGCAGCAGGTTGTCGTTAGGCGGGAGCGTCGTCGACAGGCGCTGCCGCAGGAGCAGCGAGGCGGCGCGCGGAGTGAAGACGGTGAACTTGACGACGCGGTCCTTTGCGTCGAGCTCCGGCGCCCACCGGAAGCCGGCGGAGCGGCCGATCGAGTCGCCGACCGCGCCGCGCTCGACGACGCTTCCGTCCTTCGCGGTGAGGACGTACTTGTGCGCGGCCCCCGATACCGTCAGCCGATACTCGCCGGGCCGGTTCCTGGCCGCGAGCTCGAAGTCGCGAAACAGGGGAGCGTCGACGGGGCTGGTGGGCCGCACGAAGAGACGCGTCTTCAGGACGACGCTGTCGAGAATGACATAGCTCGTGAGCAGATCCGGCCAGGCGCTCACGTTCACCAGCTCGTGGGCGCGAAACGGTCCGGCGGCACGCCCTTCCGGCGTCTGCGTCGCGAGCCAGATCGTGGCCTGCACCTCGTAGGTCGGGCGAACGAACCGCGTCGTGGCGACGCTGGCGCCGCCTCCCGCGACCAGCATCAGCACCAGCAGCCACTTGTAGCGAAGGACGGCCGCCAGATAGCGCCGCACCAATTCCCAGCCTTCGACCTCGGCGCTGCCGGTCGGACCGTGCACTGGCATCGCTGACATCTCGCGGTGGGCCAGTTCACCCGAGCGAAACGCCGATTTGGTGGGAAGAAGATCCGAAGCCATAAACGAATGGAATGCCTCTTTGCGGGACAACTCTCGCGACGTTCGCGAACACCCTTGCCGTCGTAGACGGACCGGCGCCGCATCAACGCAAGATCAGGCCCTGGGGGCTTCGCCTCTCAAGTGCCTGTGAATTCGAGTCTTCCGCCAAGTGTATGTTGCACTCAGTCCTCATCGTGTCGTACATCCTCGACATGGCCATTTTCCGCCCCGGCAGACGACCTCGATCGCCCCTCGGTTCGATCCGCGGGGAGGGCATGCTGCGAGGGAGCCACTGGCGCGTTGACCAGACGCCACAGGGCTGGCCGTGATTCTCGCGCGAGCTCCTCGCGGAAATGACGGAGCGATAAGAGCTTCCCTCGAGCTGCGCGGCCGTAAGAAGAGGGTTTCGGCGATTGTCCGGATGTTGCTTCCATCGAGGCGCGAGCCGCCAACTTCCCCGAGCACAGAGCGCGACGTATCCGTGAACCGAACGCAATGACTGCAATCGCCGCACAAAATCTCGACAGCGTCACCGCGGTTGGCCGGCGCGACCTGCGTTGGAATCTGCGCCGTGCACGGAGTGAGCCCGCCCGAGCGGTCGTCGTGCTCGTCGCGATGCTGCGCGGCTACTGGTACAAGCGATACTACCGGCTGCGCGGGGTGCGATTCCGCGCCGGCTCGAGTTTCCGCGTCTTCGGCGCTCTCCGGGTTCGCGGTCCGGGCGAGGTCTCTTTCGGCGACAACATCATCGTCGGCCAGAGGGCGACCTTCGTGACGTACGACGCGGAGGCGAAGATCATCGTCGGCGACAACGTGATGATGGAGGGAACGCGCATCCGCTGCATGCGCGAGGTCGTCGTTGGCCGTGACTGTTTACTGGGCGAGGCGAACATCACCGACAGCGACTATCACGGCATCGTCGGCGGGCGCCGCTCCGACTCGAGGCCCGTGCGCACCGCGCCTGTCCACATCGCGGACAACGTTTGGATCACCCCCGGCGCGGCCATCCTTGCCGGCACGCGCATCGGGAGGAACTCGGTCGTCGGCTGCCTGGCCGTGTGCATGCGCGATTATCCGGAGAACGTTATCATCATGGGCAACCCCGCGAAGCCGATCGCGCCGATCGCGGGAGCGACGGCCGCCGGCGCCGCGCCCAAGTCTCCTGCACCATCGTCGTCTTCTTGAAGTCGTTCGGCGCCGCGAGAGGAATCGGAAGCGATCGCGGCGTTCGTGCTGGCCCCCTCGGATGGAGCTTCCTGTGAAACGAGCGAGGACGTTCGCGTTCGTGATGGTCATCGCGGCCGCCGGGGTGGCGGCCGTGTTCTCCGCCGCCTTCGCGGCGCGATCCGCCAGCGTGCCGGCCTGGGACGCGCGGCGAGCCGCGGCGTACCTGGACCAGCGGCAGAGCTGGTGGGAGTCGTGGAAGCGGGCGTCACGCGACCACGGCACGGTGTGCGTCTCCTGTCACACCGCGCTTCCCTACGCGCTCGTTAGGCCGGAGCTGCGCCAGGCCCTGCACGAGAGCGACACTGCCGCGGCGGAGCGGAAGCTCGTCGCCGACGTGGTGACGCGCGTCCGCGCGTGGGCCGTGGTCGCGCCGTTCTACGGCGACACGACGGCGGCGGGGCGGCCGAAGGCAATCCAATCGCGCGGCACCGAGTCGGTGCTCAACGCGCTGATCCTCGCGTCGCGCGACGAGCGCACCGGCACGGTCAGTCCCGAGGCGCGCCAGGCGTTCGCGAACATGTTCGCGCTGCAGAAGACGACCGGCGACGACGCGGGAAGCTGGGCATGGCTCAACTTCGGCCTTCGCCCGTGGGAAACGGCGGGCGCGGCGTACTTCGGCGCGGCGCTCGCCGCCGTCGCCGTCGGGCGGGAGCCTGGAGGCTACGCGCAGAGCGCCGAGATCAAGCCGAACATGGATCGTCTCCGTGAGTACTTGTGCACGCACCTCGATCAGACGCTCTGGAATCGGCTCCTGCTGCGCGACGATCCGAATCTGTTCAACCGCGCGATGCTTCTCTGGGCGTCTGCCAGGATTCCGACGTTGATCACGGACGCCGAGCGGCGCGCGATCGTCGGCGCGCTCTTCGCCGCGCAGGAAGCCGACGGGGCCTGGCGATTGGCGTCGCTCGGCCGGTGGCGGGTCCGCGCGGCGGCGGCCGACTCCGCCGGCGACGGCTACGCCACCGGGCTGATCGCGTACGCGCTCGAGGAATCGGGGACGCCACCTAACGAGCCACACCTCGGCCGCGCGCTCGCCTGGCTCGCGGCGCACCAGGACGCGAGCACGGGAGCGTGGCCGGCGTCCTCGCTCAACAAGGAGCGCGATCCGCAGTCCAACGTGGGCAAGTTCATGACCGACGCCGCCACCGCGTACGCCGCGCTGGCGCTCACCCGCGCGCAGCGTTAGGCGGCGCTTACTCCGAGCGCCGGCCCCCGGATGCCCGGGAGCCGAGTCGACACACCTGTGGCATCCGCGATACGACGACGCCCGGCGCCCGCGCCGAGTTGGCGCATCGATCGAGCAAACACATAGCGCGCGCGGCCGCCGCGCACGGGCAAACCCCTGGCAGCGGCGAAGATGTACGAATGTGTGAAATCTTAGTGCGCGCAGCCGCGGGCGCGGTGGAGAAGTTGCCCGCATGGCCCCTCGAGAGCCGCACACTGCAATCACACCATTGCGGTCCCGCGGTGACCGGTCGCGGCCGGCGCCGCTTCGCCACCACGAGGTGGCCCATGACCTCCGAGCTGCGGCGCATTCCGGCGGGGCCCTCGGAACCGTTCGAGGGCGGACGGGATCTGTTCGACTGGATGGCGGAGCAGTTTAGCATCTTTGGAAACATCTATCGCGCGTCGATCTATGGCGCCGACGCGTACGTCGTCACCGATCCGGAATACGCGCGCCACGTGCTGCTCCGCAACTGGCAGAACTACACGCGCGGCCTGCACGTGAAGCGCATCGCGCTCCTGATGGGACGGGGCCTCATCGTGAGCGAGGGCAACTTCTGGAAGCGGCAACGCCAGATGATGCAGCCGGCGTTTCACCGACGCGCCGTCGACGCCCTCACCGGCGTGATGGTGCAGGCGAATACGAGAATTCTAAAGAAATGGCAGCAGGCCGCCGCGGAGGGGAGCGGCATCGACGTCACCGAGGACGTCAGCCGGATGGTCCTCGAGGTCGTGCTCCGATCGCTCTTCGGCGCCGACTACGAGCTCGTCGCGCCGCACTTCAATCTCGTCGCCGACGTCAAACAGCGGGACTTCGCCTTCGCGCACGCATTTCAGCGCCTCGGAAAGCTCATTCGCGAGGTGATCGTCCGCAGGCGCGCGAGCGGCGCGGTAGCGATGGACATGCTCGGCATGCTCATGCACGCCAAGGATCGAGCCACCGGCGAGGGAATGTCCGATGCGCAGATCGTCAACGAGATCATGACGCTCGTCATCGCCGGGCACGAGACGACCGCGAGCACGCTCAATTGGGCGTGGTATCTGATCGCCCGGCATCCGGAGGTGCAGGAGACGCTCGCGTCGGAGATCGAGAGTCTGCTTCCTGGCGACGTGCCGCCGCTGGAAGACGTGGAACGATTCGCCTACGTGCAGCAGGTCCTCGAGGAGACGATGCGCCTCTATCCCGCGCTCTGGCTGATGACGCGCAAGGCGATCGGGGAGGATGACATCGGTGGCTATTTCGTTCCGCGGGGAACGGAGATCTACGTTTCGCCGTACTTCATCCAGCGGCATCCCGATCTGTGGGAGAATCCGGAGCGGTTCGATCCGGATCGCTTCTCGCCGGGAGATTCCGAGAAGCGCCGCCGGATGATGACGCTCCCTTTCTCGGTCGGACCTCGGAGTTGCATCGGCGAGTACTTCTCCCGGCTCGAGATGCAGCTCCACCTGATCATGGTTCAGAAGCGTCTTCGCCTGCGCTACGACGAGACGAAGCCGCTCCAGGTGGAAGCCGGAATCAATCTGCGCAGCAAATTCGATTTCATGATGACGGCAGAGCGACGATTCGCGGCCGCCGGCGGGCTTCTGCCGTCGACGCTGAACGGCGCGGCTCCCGCCCTCTCCGGCGTTAGGCGCTAGCCGACGAGCTGCGCGTAGCGGCCGCGGAAGTAGAGCAGAGGACGCCCTTCGCTCATCGCACCGCGCTCGACCTCGGCGATGAAGATCGTGTGATCGCCGGCCAAACAGTGCTGCACGAGCTGGCACTCGAGATGAGCCATCGCGTCGTCGAGCAGCACGACGCCGCTCGCCCCGCGCGTGAAGGAGACGCCGTCGAAGCGGCGCGTCTCCCTCCGGTCCGCGAACCGACGGCAGTGCGACTCGTGCTGCGAGGACATGATGTTGATCCCGAGCTTGGGGTGCTGGAGCAGAAGCGAGTGCATCGACGCCGCGTGGTCGACGCACACCAGGACCAGCGGCGGCGCGAGGCTCACCGAGCAGAACGCGCTCACCGTCATCCCGACGTCGCGCTCCGCATCGCGCGACGTGATGATCGCGATCCCGGACGCGAAGCGACTCAAGAGCTGGCGAAAGGTCTCGGAGTCAATCATGGCGTCACCCCTTGGATCCTCCATTGCTACGCCGTGTTTCCGGCGTCCACGGTGAGCGTGGTGCCGGTGATGTTTTTCGCCCGGTCGCTGAGCAGGAACGCCACCGCATTGGCGACGTCGTCCACTTCCGCCATCCGGCGGAGCGCGCTCCGGCGCGCGATCTTCTCGCGCTGCATCTCGCCCAACTCCTGCGTCATGTCGGTCCCGATGAATCCCGGGGCGACGGCATTGACCGTGACGCCGACCGGACCGAGCTCGCGCGCCAGCGCGCGCGTGAAGCCGATGAGCGAGGACTTGGTGGCGCTGTAGACGGAGAGCCCCGAGAATCCGGTCGCGCTCACGATCGAGGAGATGTTCACGATCCGGCCGCCGGCGCCCGCCATCATCCCTCTCGCCACGTACTTCGTGAGCACGATCGGAGAGAGCGTGTTCAGGCGGAGGAGCGATTCGATGTCGGCTTCCCGCATCGTGGCGAGCACGCCGCTCGTGCCGATCCCCGCGTTGTTGACCAGCCCGAAGACGGGCCCATACGTCGCGCGGATCTGTTTCACGAGGTGCGGGATCTCGGCGATGCAGCCGAGATCGAATGGAACGAAATGCAGCGCGCCCGACCCCGCCACCGGAGCAGCCTGCATCGCCTCGGTGAGGGCGGGACTCTCCCGGCGGGCGATGGCGATGACGTCATGCCCGGCTGCGCGCAGCGTGGTTGCGATCCCGAGCCCGAGGCCGCGGCTCCCGCCGGTGACGACGACGTTAGGCATGGCGCGCGATGATGGACATCGTCAGGCGTCCCGTCGTCCGAGCTTACCCGACGGCGTCACCGGCAGCGCGTTGACGACGCGGATCGACGCCGGGACCTTGTGCGCGGGGAGCGCGCGGCGGCACGCGCCGAGAATCTCGGCCTTGGCGCTCTCCACGCTCGCGGGATCGAGCGCCCGATCGCCGTCCAGTGCCAGCACCACGTCGGCGGCGACGATCGCGCCGGTGATCGGATTCTTTCGCGCCGTGACGAGCGACATGCGTACGCCCGGATGCCGGTTGATCACCGCCTCGACTTCCTCCGGGTGGATCTTGAGTCCCCCGACGTTGATGATGCCGCCGCGGCGGCCGACGAAGTGCCAGCGGCCGCCGCGCTGCTCGACGACGTCGCCCGTGTCGACGAAGCCGTCCGCATCGAGGAGCGGCTCGCTCGACGCGCCGAGGTAGCGAAGCGCCGTTCGCGATGAGCGAATGCGCAACGTGTCGTCCTCGACCTTCAGCACGACGTCCGTTCCCTCGCGCGGGCCCAGGAACGACGCGGGAAAGCCGGCGAGGCCATCGGTCACCTCGAACGCGACGCCGGCCTCGGTCGACGCGAACGCATGCGCCACTCGCGCGTTGGGAAACGTCGCCTGGAGGTGATCGATCACGGCCTGATCGGCGATCTCGCCGGAGAGCCGCGCGTACGCGGGGGAGAACAAGCGCACCGCGGGACTCATGAGCGCGCGCCGCCAGTGCGATGGCGTGCCGGTGATGTGCGTAACGCCGCGCGCCTTGGCGCGCTCGATGAAGCTCGCGGGTGATTCGCCGGGCGCCGACAGGAGAAGCGAGCCGCCTCCTCGCAGCGCCCGCAGGAGGATCTGCAGTCCGCCGTAGCGCCGGATGTCGTAGAACGTCGCCCAGACCACCGGACCAGCGAGATTCCCGGCCGGCTGGATCGCGCCGCTCAGCGTCGCCAGAGTGTGCACGACCATCTTCGGCACGCCGGTCGTACCCGACGTGAAGAGGATCCACTCACTCTCGAACCGCGGCGCGCGATCGACGCTGCCCGCGTGAATCGTCCGCCCGCAGCGCACGATGCACTCGACGCCAAGACCGATGACGTCGTCGAGCGGACGGTCGGTGACGATCGCTTCGATCTCCGCCGTGGCGACGACGTATGGCAGATGCGCCGGATCGAGGTCGGGGGGACAGAGCACGAGCCGCCGCGCGATCCCGTCGATCTCGACGAGCGCGATCGCCGCCGCGAGCTGATCCTGCGTCCAGACGAGAACCGAACGGCCACGCAGATCATCCAGCCGGCCGCCGAGCGCGGAGCCCGCCGCGAGGTCCGACAGCACGACCTCGGTATCGCCGGTCCAGAGCGCGCGGTGGCGGGCGAGACCGGCTGTGCCTAACGACTCCCAGAGCGACGGCGCGCTACGCGGCATTCACGTACATCTTCTCGTACATCTGGATGAAATCCCCAAATGTCACGGGAAACTGGTTGTCGTCGGAGGCGCTGAAGGGATCGATGCCGAGCGCGTCCTCGAGGCGCGCGACGACGATCGCGAACGCCAGCGAATCCAGGCCCGACTCCATGAGCGGCCGATCGTCCGTGAGCGACGCCAGCTTGTGCCGCTGCTCCGCGGCGACCTGTTCGAATTGCGAGATGATCGTGTGTCTGACGGTTGCAACCATTGAGGTGTCCTCGGATTGGTGAAACAGCGGTGTGTCGGTTCTTCGGTCAGCGTACTGGAATGGTCAGCAGGCGTCGGTCAACGCTTCGACGAGCTCGCGGACGTCGTCGGCCGTCGCCTCGCCGTGTGTCAAGCAAATTCTGATCACGTCGCGTCCCTCGTATTTCGCGACCGCGATCCAGGCCCGCCCGGACGCGAGCACGCGCTTCCCGACGGTCCGGATCTCTGCGGCGTCCGGGGGAGGCTCGACGCACAGCAGCGCGAGTGGAGAGTCGTTGGCGATCTTCCAGCCGCGCTCCTTCAGCAGTGCAGCGAGCATCGCGATCAAATCCGCCGCGCGCTCGACGTGCTGGGCGTACCCGCTCCAGCCGGCGGCGGCGAGCGAGAGGAACAGGCGGACGCCGAGGAATCGCCGCGACCACTGTGCCGTGGTGACGTACGGGTCCACCATCGCCGTGTTCGACGGCATGAAGCCCGTCGACACCTGAAAGGTCCGCGACAGAATCTCCGGGTCTCGCGTCACGAACATCCCGCATCCCATCGTCGTCGCGAACCACTTGTGCGCATCGATCGTGACCGAGTCCGCGCGCTCGATTCCCGACAGCACGCCCCGCAGCCGCTCGGAGGCGACGACCGCGCCCCCCCACGCCGCGTCGACGTGAAGCCAGAGCTTGTGATCGCGCGCGAGATCGGCGCAGCGGTGGATCGGATCGATCATTCCCGCGTTCGTCGTTCCCGCCGTGGCGACGATCGATACCGGCACCGCGCCGCGCGCTTTGTCCTCCTCGATCATCTTCGCCAGCGCGTCCGCGTCCATGCGGCCGGTGCCGTCCGTCGGTACCTGACGCACCGCCGAACGGCCGATGCCCGCTTGATGGCCGATCTTCACCCACGCCAGATGACTCTCGCGCGAGATGTAGAACACGGGCGGTCCGCTGAAGGCGCGCGCGCCCTCGGTCGCGAACCGCTCGTTCGCGTGCGTCAGCGCGCAGAGGACCGCGGTGTAGTTCGCCTCCGAGCCGCCGGAGGTGAAATGCCCGTTCGATCCGGCGGGAAGCCCCACCCGGCGCGCGATGGCGCGAATCACGTGCGACTCCATCTCGACCGCGACGGGCGACGTCGTCGCCGTCGCGAGCTGCGGGTTGAACACGCCCGTTAGGCGGTCGCCGCAGAGAGCGGGGAAGCTCGGCCCGGGGTTGAACAGCCCGAAGTAGCGCGGGCTGGTCACGTGGACGACGCCGTGCTCGAGCTGGGCGATCGTCCACGGCAGCAGATCATCGAGTCCGCGCGGAGTCTGAAAATCGAAAGCGGCGAGCTGCGCGCGAAACTCCGCCATGTCGATCGTCGGCACGACGGACCCGCGCGCGACGCGATCGTTCGCGCACAGCAGCTCGCGCGTGAGATAGTCGTCCCACTGCACGCGCTCCGCCTGCGGCGGGAAGAGCGCCGCAACCGGCGGCATCGGGTCGCGTGATGCGAGCATGTTCTCTCAGGTCGCGGAGGCGGAGGCGGGCCGGCGAGCCCGTCCCGCCGACTCGGCCTGGCGCGGCGCAACGATCGACGCGAGCCAGTTGCTGTACAGCCTGACGGCAACTTCGCGCCACGCGTGCGGCGGGATCGTGCGCGCGTCGCTGCCGGGAAACTCGTCGAGCAGCTCGCGCGAGCGAACGCGATGCGCGAGCGCTCGAAAGGCGGTGAACGCGCGCGCCATCTCGTCGGTGAAGTAGCCGCGCGGCATCTCTGGATAGCGCTCCATCGTGCCGGCGAGAAAGCGGCCGACGTCGCGGCGATACTCGCGGAAGAGCGCGCTGGCGTCGTACTCGGGATGCCCCTGAAAGAAGACGAACGTGGCACCGCGGTTCAGGACGAACGTGTCGGCGCCGGCGCCGTCGGACAGCGATACGATCTCGTATCCCGCCGCCGCGAGTCGCTCCACGTCGAGTGTGTTGAGTCGCGAATGCGGGATCCGCCACGACGCGGGCAATCCCGCCACGAGCGGATGATCGGACGCTTTCGCGCATCGGAACACACCCGAGGTCTTCTCGCTGAGCCGCGTGCGCTCGATCCCGTCCAACTGCAGGACCGCGGCATGCGCGGCGAGACACGACCAGATGGTCGGCGTCGACGTCTCGGTCGCCCAATTCACCAGGCGCGTGAGGGAGGGCCAGTAGACCTCCTCGGACAGCGCGGAAGTCCGCGGCTCCGCTCCCGTCACGATCATCCCATCGAGCTCGCTCGACCAGAGCTGCTCGATCGGCTCGTAATGCTGCGCGACGTACGCGCGGCCGACCTGCCCGCGACTCAGCTCGGGGAACGAGAATAAGCGAAGCCGAATGTTGTACTCGGCGCCGGCGGCGGCCAACAGTCCGGCGAACTGCTGCTCGGTCATCTGCAGCGCGGCGTCGGACATGTTGTTCACGAGCGCGATCTCGATCGGCTCGCGTCCGCGGGCGTGCGGCGCGCGGGAGAGGAGGCTGGCCGAGATGAGCGTTGTAGTCATCTGGTCAATGCGCTCGTGAGGAACGGTCGGTCGTCGCTGCTCGCTTCTCGCGCCGGGTGCGCGCGAGACAGAGCCGAGGCTTCCAACGCCTGATCGAGGTCGGCGAGGATGTCGTCGATGTGTTCGATGCCGATGCTCAAACGAATCATCTCCGGCAGCACGCCGGCCTTCGCCTGCTCGGCGGCGTTCATCTGCCGGTGCGTCGTGGAGGCCGGATGGCAGGCCAGCGATTTCGAATCGCCGAGGTTCACGACGCGCTTGATCAACCCGAGCGCGTTGTAGAATTGCGCGCCCGCGGCGAAGCCGCCGCGAATGCCGAAGGTCATGATCGAGCAGCCGCGCCCCGACAGATATTTCTGCGTCAGCGCGAAGTAGGGACTCTCGGGGAAGCCGGCGTAGTTCACCCACTCCACGTGCGCGTGATCGCGGAGAAACTCCGCTACCCGCCGCGCATTCTCGACGTGCCGCTCCATGCGGAGCGCCACGGACTCGATGCCCTGAAGAAGAAGGAACGCGTTCAGCGGGGAGAGCACCGAGCCGAGCGTGCGCTGATACACGCTGCGACAGCGCCCGATGTAGGCGGCGGCGCCAAAGTGCTCGGTGTAGACGAGATCGTGATACGAGCGATCGGGCTCGGTGAACATCGAGAACCGCGCCGCGTGCTTCTGCCACGGAAACTTCCCGGAGTCGACGATGATGCCGCCCATCGTCGTGCCGTGCCCGCCGAGGAACTTCGTGAGCGAATGGACGACGATGTCCGCCCCGAACTCGATGGGTCGGAGAAGGATCGGCGTCGCCACGGTGTTGTCGACGATGAGCGGCACGCCGTGGGCGTGGGCAACCGTTGCGAGCGCCTCGATGTCGCAGACGTTCCCGGCGGGGTTCCCGACGCTCTCGCAGTAGACGGCGCGGGTGTCATCGTCGATGAGCGCCTCGATCGCCGCCGGCGTGTCGCTGGAGGCGAAGCGCACCGTGACGCCCATCTTGGGCATCAGGTGCGCGAAGAGCGTGTAGGTCGTGCCGTAGAGCTGCGGAACGGAGACGATGTTCGTGCCGGGCGCGGTGACGTTCATGGTGGCGAAATGCATCGCCGCCTGGCCGGAGCTCACGCACAGCGCTTCCAGTCCGCCTTCCATCGCGGCGACGCGCCGCTCGAGGACCGCGGTCGTCGGATTGCTGATTCGCGAATAGCGAAAACCGTCCGCCTCCAGGTTGAAGAGCGCCGCCGCGTGCTCGGCGCTCTCGAACTCGTACGCCGCGGACTGATAGATCGGAACCGCGGTTGTTGGCGCGTGGCCGTCGGCCGTGTAGCCGTGATGCAGCGCGATCGTCTCTCGACGCATCAGAGGGAGAGCGCCTCCCGCACCGATTGCGGCCACGCATAAATGTCGAGACCGTGCGTGGCGAACAGCGCGATCGTCAGCCGATCCAAACCAAACGCGGCGCAGGCGGTATGGGCGACCGCTCCGTCGTCGGTGCGCAGGCCCCACGTAGTCCCAAAGTGATCCTGATGGTAGTTGAAGCTCATGCACGCTGTCGGCGCTTCCTCGGAGTTCACCGGGACGAGGAGCTCGAACTTGAGTGCTTGCTCAACCTGGTTCGCCGCCATCAGCTTGCCGGCGCGTCCGAAGAACGGATCGCTCGCCGGGAGCAGCGCGTGCGGCAGACCGAGGTCGGTCGCGATCTGTTCGGCGCGCGCCTTCCAGCTCTCGCGGAACGCGAGCGCCGTCTCGGGGGCGCCGATGCAGACGTACTCGCGCATGCGAAACGCCTGCATGCGCCCCAACTCCGACGACGTCTCGCGGCGGAAGCAGTACGACTCCACGTCCACGAGCGTGCCGCTCCGCGGCACGTCGCCGCGCGCGGCGACGATCGGATACACCTGGTAGCAGGCGGCGGGCGTGAGCACGAGATCGGTGGCGACGAGACCCTCGACCCACTCGCGCGAGCCGGAGCGTCCCTCGACCAGCGCGCGGATGCTCGACTCGGTGCCGGTGAGCGAGCTCACGCACCCGAGCAGGTGCGGAAAGCTCTTCAGATACCCCGACTTCTCGAGCAGCGCCCGGCTCATCACCGGCGGGAAGCGCAGCACTTCCGTGCCCGCGGCGCGGTGGCGCGTGATCAGCGTCGTCAGGCCGGCGAGAACATCCTCGTAGGTCCCGGTTCTGCCCTGCACGCCGACGGCGGCCGTCGGCTGAAGAATCGAAGAGGTGATCGCCTCGAGGCGTTCGGTCGGCACCTGCGTCGTAGCCATCTCAGTCCCTCACGCGGCCAGGCACCTCGAAGAGCAACAGCGAGCTGGCCGTGCTGGCGAGGATGCGTTCGTTGTTGATCATGATCGACGAAGACAGCACATCGCGCAGGTGGCGCGCGACGCTGAACTCTCCGTCATTGCGATACCCTGAAAGCCCACATGCTTGCAGCGCGCTCAACACCGTCTCGATCGCCTGCTCGGACGAGTTGACCTTGAGCAGATTCATTCCGGCCTGGAAATCAATTGCCTCGAGCCGGTCCGAATCGTCGGCAGCGCTCTCGTAGCTGGCCACGGCGGCGGCGATGGTGCCGCGAAGAGCTCTCAGCGACATCATCGCGCGCGTGAGATGCGACGCTCCCGGCGCCGCCTGAGCGGCACTGCCCTGCGCCGCGCCCTTCCGGACGAAGCGGCGCGCGTGCGCGACCGCGCCCGCGGCGATGCCGCACCACACGCCGCTCCATGTGAGATGCGCGATCGGCACCATGCTTTGCGGGTGGATTCTCTCGTACGACTCGGGCACGATCTGCTCGACGCCGGCGGTGCCATGGAGCGTGTAGCCCGTGCTGCACGTGCCGCGCATGCCCATCGTGTCCCACTCCTTGATCTTCTCCAGCTCGTAGTCGCCCTTCACGAAGGCCGCGAGCACCTGATCCGACGCCGGGGAGTCGGGTGCCCGACGCGCCGTGAGGAGGATGCCGTCCGCTTCCGCGCCGTAGGACATCACGGTGCCGTTCTTGACCAGCGACATGCGATCGCCATCCCGCTCGACCGCGCACGAGCTGGAGCGCACCGCGCCGCCCGTCTGGTTCTCCGTCGTCGACGACGCGAAGAGCAACTGCTCATCGCACAGCCGCCGGAGAAGCTGCTGGTGCCACGCACTCTGCTTCGCGTGCCGGAGCAGGATGACGACCTGGATCTGATGCATCGCGAAGATCATCGCCGACGAGCTGCATGCCGCACCGAGCATGTAGCAGATGTCGACCACATCGGAGACCGCCGCGCCGTCTCCGCCCAATTCCACGGGCACCAACATGCTCAAGAGCCGATGTTGGCGGGCAGCGGCGAAGGTCTCGTGCGGGAACCGGGCGTCGCGGTCGACTTCAGCCGCGTGCTCCGCTGCAGCAGCCGCCACGAATCGCGCACGCGTGCACGGATGTGCAGCGTTTGTATGTGCTACGGTGTCGGGTGCATCGAGGGTCTTCATGCGCAACGCCTTGTGTTCAAGGGTCATACGGGGGTCGTCGGCCACGTCGCGAACGTGCGACGCGACCTGTTGCACAACGTGGATCGAACGTGTGCTTAATCCGAGACCCGCCTCATGCACGTCGCAGACCGACCCATGGCCCGCTACCGGGACGCGAACAACCACCTCGATTTGAGTATTCTCAGCCGAATGATCTTCAATGAATTGATGACTTTGCGCCGCTGCCGAAGGCTCCCGTAATCCCCGGCGACACCACCCGGGCGCCCCGCATGTGCAACAGGGGGTTGTGGCGCCAGGTCAACAGTTTCACAGGGTTCTTCGCGAATACCGATGGAGCGCACGTTGGCGCGCGGGATGCACCAGGCGGGCGCGACCAGAGTTACCATTGATAACGTTCGGCTGCCCTCTATTTTGACCGCAATAATCCGCCTATCCGAGCGCCTTGCACCGGCCGACGCGCCGGTGCGCATCTGCGCGTTCCACCAATGCATCCCAATGTCTGACGTGAACGCGCAGTCCGTCGAGGACAGAATCGCCGGCGTCGTTCGGCGCCTGCTGGCCGAGCATTCAATCGATAGGGCAGTTGGCCCTGACGAGGATCTGCGACAGGCTGGACTGAGCTCGCTGGACATGGTGAGCCTCGTTCTCTCAGTCGAGGAAGAATTCGACCTGATGGTACCCGAGGTCAGCATCATGCCGTCGAATTTTCGGTCGATCGCCGCCATTGGCCGGGTAGTCGTGTCGCTCAGGAAGCCACACTAATGCGACCTCGTCCGCGGTGCCTAACGCCGCCGTCGCTGGCGAACCGGGTACGCTGATGCCACTCGATCGTCACGCGAAGCGTCTGTTGGAGATGATCGCCGCCGGGAAGGGAGACACCGGCACCGAGCTCACTCCCGAGTCGATGCGACGCTCGATGACTCGACTCGCTGAGGCAGCGGACGTGCGGAGCGTGCCGATCGGCGGCATTGAGGATCACGAAGTCAGTGGTCCAGGTGGCCCGATTCGGATTCGGATCTACACACCGTGCGACGTGGATGCGGGTTTGCTTCCATGCATCGTGTACTTCCATGGCGGTACTGGTGTCTTCTGCGGGATCGGGACACACGATGGGCTTTGCCGACTGCTGGCCAGCTCCAGTGGATGTAAGGTCATTTCGTCGGACTATCGTCTCGCCCCCGAGCACCCATTTCCAGCCGCAATCGAAGACGGAGCGTACGTCACGCACTGGGTCGCTGAGCATGCGGCTGATCTCGAGGTAGATCCCGAGCGCCTCGTAGTCGCCGGAGACTCAGCCGGCGGAACGATCGCCGCCGTCATCTGTCAACTCGCGACGCTCGGCGGCGGGCCCCGCATCGCGCTCCAAGCGCTGCTTTGTCCCGTCACCGATCTGGCGGAGGAGGCAGAATCACGTCGCGCGTTCGCCGAAGGATTTTTCATCGAGCGCTCGACACTCGAATGGGCGAAATCGATGTACTGTGCCGGGACAGATCTTACGGATCCTCGCATTTCCCCGCTCCGCGCGAAATCGCTCGTGGGGTTACCACCCGCTCACGTGCACACGGCGGAATTCGATCCGATGCGGGACGAGGGAGAGGCGTATGCGAAGGCATTGGCGGCAGCCGGCGTGCCCGTGCGCTACACCTGTCACGCCGGTCTGATTCATCACTTCTATTGTATGGCCGGCGCAATTCCGACCGGCCGCGCCGCATTGGCCTCGGTCGGTGCCGCGATTCGGAACGCGCTCAGTGCCGCATCTCCAAGCTGTTATGGCTCACTGCGGAGCGAAGAATTCGATGTATGAACCGATTCGACCATCACGGATCTCGATCATGTCGACCAGTTCGGTGAGCACCGTCGTTCCCGTGAGACGCGAAAAGATCTTTGCTCGCCAGTGCACCGCCGCTCTTGCACCATCGATCACCAGCGAGAGTATTTGCTCATCACTGAGTTTGAAGGTCTTGATCATGATGGCGAGTAGTGGCCGGTATTCGTCGGCCCCTACTGCCCTCACGGCGACGGGGGTCGAGTGACTGGCGCCCGCGATCTGAAAGCGCGCGTCCCGGGAGAATTTGTCATAGACGGCCGTTACGTCACCGCTGACGCGCGCCGCATAGAGGTCGCGTAGCAAGCGTTCGGTCTCCTGGCGCTCTGTCATCGCGTGATCTCCCAGCATTGAATCCATGAATTCGAGTCGGCGACATCCAAACCCGCCAACCAGGCGAAGCATCGTATGATTTCCGCGATTCGGCAATGCTGTGTGTGCCTGGCGGACAAAGGTCCCGTTTGCCCGTCGGACTCGGTCGGGGTTGGCTCGTGTTGAAGCGACCGGCAGAGGTGCAATCGATGGCGCGCGCGCCGGCTGGCGACACACCGAGCAAGGCCTGGGCGCGTGCTCTCGCGCTCACGGCACCGATTGCGCAAAACCCGACGATCACGCTGCCGATCCGGATCGCCGAGCTGGCGGAGATCTTCGGGGACAGAATCGCGCTAATCGGTGAGGATGAAACGCTCAGCTATCGCGCGCTCGCCGAGCGCTCGAACCGCTATGCGCGATGGGCTTTGGAGCAAGGACTCTCTCGGGGCGACGTGGTTTGCATCGTAATGCACAATTGCCCCGATTATCTCGCGGCGTGGCTCGGTATCACGCGCATCGGGGCGATTGCTGCGCTCATCAATACGAATCTTGTCGGCGAATCACTGGCGCACGCGATTCGGGTCGCGTCGCCGAAGAGCGTCGTCGTTAGCTCGGAGCTCGCACCGACGGTCGCAGCGATCCGCAGCTCGATCGATCCATCGTTGCCCTGCTGGGTTGCGGGCGGGCCGCTGCATGGTATCGCGAGCATCGACGCGTCGTTGCAGCGCCAATCGCCCATGACCGTCACGGCAGCCGAATGTCCGCCGCCATCCACGCGTGATCGAGCGCTCTACATCTATACGTCCGGCACGACAGGATTGCCAAAAGCCGCCGTGGTCAGTCATCACCGGGTGCTGCAGTGGAGTTATTGGTTCGCCGGGCTGCTCGATACCAGTGAAGACGACCGGATCTACAACTGCCTGCCGTTGTATCACAGCGTCGGAGGCGTGGTCGCTCCTGGTTCGATATTGGTGCGCGGCGGGTCCGTTGTGTTACGTCGCAAGTTCTCGGCGCGTGCATTCTGGGATGACATCGTACGCACCGACTGCACGTTGTTTCAATACATCGGAGAGCTCTGCCGCTTCCTGCTCAATTCGCCGCCTCACTCGCGCGAACGAGAGCATCGGATACGTATTGCCTGCGGCAATGGCCTGCGACCGGATATCTGGGAGTCGTTTCAGTCGCGATTCTCGATCCCAAGGATCCTCGAGTTCTACGCCGCGACCGAGGCGAATTTTTCGCTATACAATTGCGAGGGACGACCGGGAGCCATTGGCCGGATTCCGCCGTTTCTTGCGCACCGATTCCCGATCGCGCTCGTGGCTTTCGACTTCGACACGGGCGAACCGTTGCGCGACGAGCGCGGGCTCTGTCGCGCATGCGGTGTCGACGAGGTAGGTGAAGCGTTAGGCAGAATCGCGGACGAGGGATCGTCGGCCGAGACACAATTCCACGGCTACACCGACCGCGCTGCCTCCGACCGCAAGGTTCTGCGCAACGTCTTCGCGTCGGGCGATGCGTGGTTCAGAAGCGGCGATCTGATGCGGCGAGATGCGGCGGGATTTTTCCACTTTGTGGATCGAATTGGAGACACGTTTCGCTGGAAAGGAGAGAACGTCTCCACAGGTGAAATCGCCGACGCAGTCTGTGCGTGGCCCGAGGTCAAGGAAGCAGTGGTCTATGGCGTCGCTGCCCCGGGATATGATGGTCGAGCCGGCATGGTTGCGATCGTCGTCGAGGACGAGCTGGATCTCATCGGTTTCCGAGCACACCTAACGGCTCGATTGCCAGAGTACGCGCGCCCGGTGTTCGTGCGCATCCTGCGCGAGATCGAGACGACGGGCACGTTCAAGCCCAAGCGACAGGACCTCGTTCGGATCGGCTTCGATCCAAGTGCGACCTCCGATCCATTGTTCGTGAGTGACCGCGAAAGCAACGCTTTCATTCGACTCGACGGCGCGGTGTTCGCGCGAATAAGCACTGGCCAGCTCCGTTTGTGAGCGTTCGCCGCGGGCGAGGGGACAGAGCATTTCAATCTCAGGGGACCGATCGATGACGACCGACCAGCCAACGTGCATTGTTCACAAGTTCGGCGGCACCAGCGTGGGCGACGCGCGGTGCTTCCGGCAGGTCGCGAGGATCATCGAGAAGCGGCCGGAGCAGCGACGAGTGATCGTCGTTTCCGCTATGTCCGGCATAACCGATCAGCTGGTTCGTGCCGTTCACATCGCGGGGAAGCGTGATCTTGGCTACCGAGACATCATGACCGAGGTTGGGGCACGCCATCGGAGAACGATCGCCGAGTTGTTGTCAGCCGATGTCGCCGGTGAACTGTGCGAGACGCTCACGCGCGACTTGGCAATCATCGAGGAAGTGCTTCATGTGACAACCGTCTTGCACGGATACTCGCGAAACGGCCTCGAGCTGGTATCTGGATACGGTGAAGTCTGGTCCGCACAGATCCTCGCCGCGTTACTGCGGCAGGAGGAGAGCGACGTCGATTGGCTGGATGCGAGAGAGGTGTTGACGGTAACTCGCACTGATGGTGGCGCGGACGTCATGTGGCCGGAATCACGGGCCCGCGCCGACGCCTGGGTCGCGAAGCGCGGTCGGCTTTCGAAGACTCTCGTCATCACCGGGTTTGTCGCCTCGACCGAAGAGGGGCTAGCGGCGACGCTCGGTCGTAACGGTAGCGACTTCAGTGCATCGATCTTCGGCACCCTCTTCGATGCACAGGAGATTCATATCTGGACTGATGTCGATGGAGTGATGAGTGCCAATCCCCGCCTCGTCGCGGAGGCCGTGACCCTCGACACGCTTTCCTACGAGGAAGCAATCGAGCTTGCCTACTTCGGGGCGAAGGTCATTCACCCGAGCACGATCTCAACGGCAGTCGATCGGAATCTTCCAATCTTCATCCGGAACACTTTCAAGCCGGAGCATCCAGGCACGCGCATTCAGGCGACGTCGGGGTCCACGCACCAGGTGAAAGGACTAGCAACGATCGAATCCGTCGCGCTGATCAATGTGGAAGGCATCGGAATGATAGGTGTGCGCGGCATCGCACAGCGGCTCTTCGCTGCACTCCGCGAAGAGAATATTGCCGTCCTCATGATTTCACAGGGAAGCTCTGGCAATTCCATCTGCTTTGGCGTCACCGACGCGCAAGCAGAGAACGCGCGCAACGCCGTCGAGCGTGCGTTCTTCGCCGAGCGAATGCACGGGCAGATTCGACGAATAGACGTCACAAAGGGCTGCAGCGTCCTCGCCGTCGTGGGAGAGGGAATGGCCGGCAAACCGGGCGTCGCGGCGAAGTTTTTCAGCGCGTTAGGAAAGGCGGGAATCAGTCTGCGCGCTATCGCGCAAGGCTCCTCCGAGCGGAACATCTCCGTCGCTGTCGCCGGCGCCGACACACAGCGTGCGTTGAGGGCGGCGCACGCCGGTTTTTACCTCTCTAAACAGACTATCTCGATTGGCCTCGTCGGGGTCGGCAATATCGGCAGCACCTTGCTTCGCCAACTGTCACAGCGGCTGCGCGGCCTCAAGCAAGACTTCGACATCGACCTGCGTGTCCGCGCGATTGCGAGCTCGGAGAACATGCTGCTGTCGGACCAGGCCATAAACCTCGAGCAGTGGCGCGGCGAGTTATCCACGCGCGGAGAGAAGACCGATCTGTCGCGTCTGGCCGCGCACGTGTACGACGACCAATTACCGCACGCGGTGATAATCGACTGCACGGCGAGCCAGGAAGTGGCGGAACTCTACGGCACATGGCTCGAGCGCGGTATCCATGTTATCACGCCTAACAAGCGTGCCAACACCAGCGCATTGAGCTATTATCGGCGCCTGCGCGAAGCCAACCGCACCGTTGGCGCACACTTTCTCTATGAAACGACGGTCGGGGCAGCACTGCCAATCATTCAAACGCTGCGCGACCTCGTGCAGACGGGCGACGAAATCGTCGAGATCGAGGGCATTCTCTCCGGAACGCTTTCGTACTTGTTCAACAGCTTCGACGGCAAGCGCTCGTTCTCGTCATTGGTCAAGACGGCGCGCGAGCTGGGTTATACCGAGCCGGATCCCCGAGATGACCTGTCCGGCGCCGACGTCGCGAGAAAGATCATCATTCTCGCCCGTGAAATCGGGATGACGGCCGAACTTTCGGACGTCGACTTGAAGGGGCTGGTCCCGGAAGAGCTCACGAAGGGCCCGGTCTCCGACTTCCTGTCCGCGCTGCCGAAATACGACGAGCATATGGAGCAACTTCGCCGGGAAGCGCAGGAGAAGGGCGAAGTGTTGCGCTACGTGGGCCGCGTAAGCCGAGATGGCAAGGCGAGTGTAGCGCTCGCAAGCTACGCCGCCACCCATCCGTTCGCCCGAATTCAACTCACGGACAACATCGTGCTCTTCCGCACCAGCCGTTATAACGAGAACCCACTCGTCGTGCAGGGTCCGGGCGCTGGACGCGAGGTCACGGCTGCCGGAGTATTTTCGGATCTCCTTCGCCTCGCGTCCTATCTCGGCGCATCACTGTGAGCGGCAGCGAGTGAGCAGCAGTCCCTGCGAGAGACACAGCGGGACCAGCAAGATGCGCGGCGACACGAAGCGCGTTCGCGGCTATTGCGGAGCACTCGCATAGCGACCGCCGGGCGAGCGTCAACACGTCACTCAGTCTTGTTGACCCTAGGAATCGTTGCAGGCGCGCCACACCTGGATTGGAGCGCCCAAAATGTTCGCGGTCCACATGAGCGACCTCGGAACGCCCGCGCAATCATTCGCGTTCCTTGAAGCGATTGCGCAACCGTTTCCAAACCTTGTGCGCTTCGCGTGCGCCTACCTCAATGATCAGCCGATTGCGTATAGTTGCGGCTTTCTTTGGGGCTCGGAGTTCGAATCCTCGGCCTCACCATTGGGCCTCTTTGTGTGGCATCGGGCAAAACGAACTTCGAAAGCAAATCGAATCGAAGCATTGTTGGCCTTTTCACTCGCATCGTTGTGCGCGGGATTCCTCGCCTGGATGAAAATGTTTCGGCGACAGCAAAGCGCCATTTCGGAGCACGCGCGACGTCCGGCATGAACGGCATTCCAGAGGCGCGCGTCCAACGCAGGCTCTTCGCAGTGTCGAGCTGCCGCCACAAACAGTGCTATCAGTGCACCCGTCGGTCACCCGACGGCCTGACACTGCGCAGTAAGTGACTGAGCGCAACGTAGTTAGCGGATGGGTTGGGCGAGCGCACGAGCTCCGCCGCGAGGCGTCCACCTTGCATGCGCCACGTTCAAGAGCACCCAGGCACAGGCATGGATCACTGTCTCGAAACTGCAAACGCCCCCGGCGTGCTGCCTCATATTGATCTGCCGGAATGGGCCGAGCGGGTCGGTGAAGCGATTCGGCAGCGCGTTGAGGAGCTAACGGGAGGACTTCCCTAGATGGGTGGTTTCGCTGGCATTGCGCGGAACTCGCCGCGTCCAATCACCGCAGAAACGCTGTGTCTGATGGCAGGCGCCATTCGACATCGTGGGCCGGATGATTGGGATACGCTTATCTCCGGCCGTGTCGGTCTGGCGCACGTCCGCCTGTGCATCGTCGACAAGGACGGTGGCGCTCAGCCGCTGTCGAATGCGGACGGTACGATTGTCATCTGCCATGACGGTGAGGTCTACAATTACCGCGAGCTGCGGACTGAGCTCGAGTCATCAGGGTATCGATTCCGTACGGCCAGCGATACAGAAGTACTGGTACACGCGTACCAGCGCTGGGGCGAAGCGATGCTCGAGCGACTCAATGGGCAGTTCGCATTCGCGCTCTACGACCGCCGCAACGATCTCCTCTTCCTCGCGCGCGACCGCTTCGGTGTCCAGCCGCTCTTCTTTTCGAGTGTCAGAGGAGACTTCTACTTCGGGTCCGAGGCAAAGTCACTCTTCGCATCAGGAGAGGTGACGGCGGCGCCCGACCTGCGCGGTGTCGATGAACTCTTCAGCTTGGGGGCGGCACGCGCGCCGCGAACCGCCTTCCGCGACGTACAACAACTCGAGCCAGGATGTTGTTGCACCTGGTCGAGCGGTCGCCTGCGAGTACGGCGATACTACCATCCTCACTACCTCGAGGGATCGGTGGAGCCGGCCGGCGCGCTCGAGACGCTCGATCATTTGATGCAGAGTTCTGTCGGCCTTCGGATACGGGACGATGTTCCCGTGGGCGGCTACCTGCGTGGCGGCCTCGATTCGTCGATCGTCTGCGCCCTCGCTGCGCGGATGTCGCCGCAGAAGTTGCGTACCTTCTCCGTCACCTTCGACGACCCTCGCTACGACGAGAGCGAGCAACAGGAAGCTGTAGCACGCCTGCTCTCCACAGAGCACGAGGTCGTGCGCATTGGCGCGGCTGCGGTCGCCGACGTCTTTCCCGATGTCGTGAGGCACGCCGAGACGCCGTTGCTCCGCACGGCGCCGGCGCCGATGTACCTCCTTGCCCGTGCGGCGCGTGAAGCGGGGATCAAAGTCGTTCTCAGTGGCGAGGGGTCGGACGAGCTCTTTCTCGGCCACGATCTCTTCAAGGAAACGGTTGTACGGCTTTTCTGTCTCAGGCAGCCCGAGTCTCGTCTCCGGCCGAAGTTGTTCGATCGCCTGTACCCTTTCCCGGCATCCGCCCCTCGAGCGGGGGAATTTTGGCGACGCTTCTTGCTCACGGCCGGGACCATCGACGATCCGCTCTTTTCGCACGCACCGCGGTATCTGCTCGCGTCACGCATCAAGGATTTCTACTCCGTCGACAGCCGCATCGCCCTCGCAGGCAGTGATCCGTTGGCCGAGCTGCGACAATCGCTGCCTGATGCGTTCGGGAGCTGGTCGGCTGAGAATCGCGCGGCGTATCTCGAGTTGACGACGCTGTTACCGTCGTATTTGCTCAGCTCACACGGGGATCGAATGGCAATGGCGCATGGTGTCGAAGGGCGCTTCCCCTTCCTCGATCATCGCGTCTTCGAATTCGCGTCGTCGCTGCCGACCTGGAGCAAACTTCTTGGCCTGCGCGACAAGGAGATTCTGCGACGGTGGGCGAGCCACTTTCTGCCGGCGAGTGTGGCGCGCCGCTCGAGGCAGCCATATCGGGCATCGGACGCCGCGTCGTTCTTCCATCGTTCGGCGCCCGAATACGTGCGTGAGCTGTTGAGTCGCGAGGCGATTCGACGTACCGGGATATTCGATGCTGCTTCGGTGGAGGGTCTCGTGCGCCGATGCATCGCGGGCCGGGTGACCAGCACTGGAGAAAACCAAGCGCTCGTCGCCATTCTCTCCACCCAGCTGTGGCATCAGTCGTTCATTGAACAACCGATCGAAGCAACAATCCGACGCACAGGGACCGGGCGGGGATTCGCGGTGCCTGTTTGACCTACACGCTTCCTATGACCGAGCACGAAATCAGCGCGCGGGTGCGGGAGTATGTCGCCGAGAACTTCCTGTACATGCGACAGGGATACGAATTCTCCGATGCCGATTCACTCCTCGGACACGGCATTATCGATTCGATGGGCGTGATCGAGCTCGTGACGTTCGTGCAGGACGAATTCGGAGTGGACGTCGAGAACTGCGAAATCACGGACGAGAACTTCGGAACGCTCGACGCCATCGCCCGCTTCGTGTACGAGAAGCGCCCAAAGCACCTCGCCGCCTGACAACTCGGCGCACCGCCAATCGTGACTCCGTCTCGCAGGTCCGACGACGTGTGGCATTGGTGCGGCAGATTCTCAAAATGATGCGGAGACGTGATAGCGGGCATGTGAAGGTGTGCCAATGACTTCGTCGTGGCCATTCCTTCCCGCACAGCTTCTGCTGGAGTGATACATCGCGCGGTCGATGCGGACTACGCGGTTTCTCGTGCCTCGCGGTCCCGTCGCTCTTGCCTCCGCACCCAACTTCTCATGTCCGCGTCGACTCGCCGATCTCGTCCACCACTCGTATTGATCGCCAACGATCAGGAATGGTCGGCGAGGTCCGTCGAGAGTGTGCTGGGCCCCCGCGGTTATGCGGCGCTCCGTGCGACCAGCTCGCAACGTGCATTGGAGCTCGCGCGCATCGCGCAGCCCGACGCCATCATTCTCGACATGGCGTTGCCCGAGCTTGGTGGTACAGCCACATGCGAGCAGCTACGCCGGGACCCGAGGATTCCGCTCAACGTCCCGATCATTCTCACCACGTCCGCGATTGGCAGACGCGCCGAACGACTCGAGGCGTACGCGGCGGGAGCGTGGGAGCTCTGCGCGGAACCGCTGGATGTGGAGGTGCTTCTCCTGAAGCTGGACGCGTTCGTCCAAGCGAAGCTGGCCGCGGATCGCATTCGTGACGCGAACCTCGTCGACGACGAATCGGGCCTCTACAACGTTCGCGGTCTGGCGCGTCGTGCACGAGAGATCGGAGGCGAGGCAGTGAGGCGAAGCGATGCGGTGGCGTGCGTTGTTTTCAGCCCCGAGTGGGATGGAAACGCCGAGGTCGATTCGAGCGATGATGGTCGCGAGATCGCGGAGGCGGTTGGCCGCGTGTGCAACGGCAGCGCGCGCCTGAGCGACGCCGTTGGTCGCGTCGGACCTAACGAGTACGCCATCATCGCCCCCGCGACCGGCGCCGAGGGAGCGGAGCGGATCGTCGCCCGACTGCGCGACTCGTTCACCGCGACCACTGTCCGTATTCAGGATCGCGAGCATCGCTTTCGGTTTGCGGCATCGGTTGCGTCCGTTCCGAATCTTGCGGAATCAGCCGTCGATGCGATGGAGCTCGTGTACCGAGCGATCGCCTCGCTGCGCCAGGCTCGCGGGTTCGCCCAACAGGCCAGCGCGAGCTAGTAGCGTTAGGCACATCGAATCGGCGCTGTTCGCTTCTTGGACAGCCTGCCGTCTTGGCGGTCCACTCGCGTGTGCGCGGAGTAGCAACGACGGTTCGCGACGAAGCGAAGTGAATGCATCGGCCACCACGGATGTGGTCGCCCCGGGGGCGTGCCGAAAATCATAGCGCGACCGCCCCTGCCCATCCGACGCGAAAAAACTCGTTCAATATGCAAGTCCGACTCCAGCGCCAAGCGCTTGTCGGTACGGCTACTTGGACATTGCACGCACCGCACTTCTGTCGCACCGATGCTACAGCTCGGCCAAAGCTGCCGATTTTCTTTCGGCCGAGGATCAGCAAATTGATACGCGCATGCTACACGTGATGCCACGATCCATCGATTTCGCGCTTGACAGTTCGTCTGGATCGGCTTAAAAAGGGAGGCGGTCAATTGTGATCTGTCTCACGCTGGCACCTCGCTCGCGAAGCGCCTGCACCGACTCTCCCTCGAGATCGCCAACGAAAATAGGGCGGCTCCGCCACCGTTGAGGTGGAGACGAACAACTGTTGTTCTCTTTTTACAACCAGCCGGATTCGGACCGAAGGAGGACTGAATGGCTACTGCATCTTTCTCTCGCGTCGATTGGGACGACGTGCGAAAAAACGAGACGTCCCAGGGCGACCTTCTGGAGATCACTCCGGAGCAGAGAGAATCGATACAGGTGCTGGTTATCGACGACGATCGCACGCTCCGTGAGGGCTGTGCGAGCATGCTCCAGATGAGCCGGTACAGCGCGAGCTTCGTTGGACGCGGTGATGAAGCCCTGGAGCTCCTCAAGAGACGCCGCTTCGACATCGTGCTGTGCGATCTGTACATGAGCGGCGTGCCGGGCATGACGCTCTTGCGCGCCGCCCTAACGACGGACCGCGAAACGCTCGTCATCATGATGACGGGAAACCCGAGCGTCGCGTCGAGCATCGAGGCGCTTCGCGCGGGCGCGTGGGACTACCTGCCGAAGCCGTTCTCGGCGACGCATCTCGACGTGCTCCTCGGCCGCGCCGCACACGCCGTCATCGTCGCGCGTGAAACGCGCGAGATGCAGCGGTCGATGATCGCTGAAGTGAGCAACAGTGAGAAGGTATTACTCCTCGGTGCCGCGCCGGCGTTCCAGCGTGCCGTGGAGCTGGCGCGTCGCGTTGCGCTGACCGACGCATCGGTAATGATCACCGGCGAAAGCGGCACGGGGAAGGAAGTCATCGCGCAGTTCATTCACCGGCACAGCCGGCGCGCCAGTCGTAAGATGGTTCCCATCAATTGCGCGGCCCTTCCGGAACCGCTGCTCGAATCCGAAATGTTTGGGCACCGCAAGGGGGCTTTCACGGGCGCCGATCGCGACAAGCCCGGTCTCCTCGAGACCGCGAACGGCGGCACGCTCTTCCTCGACGAACTGACGGAGATGTCGCATCCGATTCAGGCCAAGCTCTTGCGCGTCTTGCAGGACGGAGTCGTTCGTCGAGTCGGAAGCGAACAACAAGACGCCGTTGTCGATGTGCGCTTCGTATGCGCCACCAACAAGAATCCCGAGGAGGCAGTGCGGAAAGGGGTGCTCCGCGAGGACCTATTCTATCGTCTCCGCGTCGTACCGATCCGTCTGCCCGCCCTGCGCGAGCGAGTCGAGGACATTCCGATTCTCGCCAAGCATTTCCTCGCGCACTATTGGAGCCGTCACCGCAAACGAAATGAAGCGATTCCACACTTGCGGCCGGAGACGATGGAGTTCCTGCGTACGCTCACGTGGAGGGGGAACGTCCGAGAGCTCCAGAACGTGATCGAGCACGTTGCGGTGCTCGCGGAGCCAGGGCAGCAACTCACGCCGGACGACATCGCGCTCTATGATGACGTGACGCCTGCCGCCGCCGAAGCAGGAATTCCTGCGGGAATGCTGGACGGTGCTTATCACCCGGCGAAGGATCGTCTCGTCACCTATTTCGAGAAAGAGTATCTGTCGCGCCTCGTGTCACGCGCCGGCGGTAACATGTCGAAAGCTGCGCGCCTGGCGAGCATTGATCGGACGACGCTGTACCGACTCATGGAAAAGCACAGTGTCCATCGAGAGGATGCGGGCGAGGCTGCCTGCTGACCAGAGGTCACCTGTAACTCGATCTGCGCGCAGCACGCTGACCGGGCAACAAAACCGTGACACCGCACTCTGGCAGATCGCGGCGGAACGCGTCGCGAACGCCAACGCCGATGGCGATGTCGAGATGCGTTGTCACATCGGCGTGTTGTGTCGCGCAGTCGCGCAGACTAGTGCCGGAGAGCCTCCCAATCTGGGAAGCCTGCCATCGTATGCGCCGGCGCGGCGTCTTCTCGATTCGCTGAGGACCGAGTATCTGGAGCTGGCATCGCAGCCCCCTGAGCCTACGGCAAAGGGGTTGCTCGGCATATTGAGCGGCATCGAGCGCGTGCATGCGGCGCTCGACGCGGACGCGGCGCAGCGACTCGCCACCCGATTCGCCACGCCGGAGAACCTCGAGAAGATTGTCGCTGTTGCGCACGACATGCGCTCGCCGCTCACGTCGGTGCTTTTCCTCGTCGACGCCTTGCGCAAGGGGCACAGCGGGCCGACCACGCCCCACCAGGAGCGACAGCTCCTGCTGGTCTACGGTGCGGTGTTCGCGCTCAGCTCTCTCGCTTCTGATCTGCTCGATCTCGCGCGCGGAGGGGACCGCCTGTTCGATCCGGTCCCCGTACCCTTCTCCATCGCCCAGTGCCTGCACATCGTGCGTGATATCGTGCAGCCGATCGCGGAGGAACGAAAGCTCGAGGTAGTGCTGAACGCACCCGAGAAGGGCGATCGGCGACTCGGCCAGCCGGCGGCACTGACGCGCGTTCTTCTCAACCTCACCACCAACGCGCTCAAGTTTACCTGCGAAGGCAGGGTGACGGTCTCAGTGACCGCCGTGTCTCGAAGCGAGGTGGAGTTTGCCGTGTGCGATACCGGCCGCGGAATCCCACCGGAAGTCGTCGATACACTCTTCGATGCCTTTCGGCGTCAGTCGCAGTCTGGGCGAACGGTCTTCTCGAGCGCCGGCCTCGGGTTGTCAATCTGCCAGAAGCTCGTTTCGGCAATGGGGGGCACCCTCGCCGTGCAGAGCGTGTATGGCGAGCGCACGTGCTTTTCATTCCGCCTGAAACTGCCTCTGGCTTCTCAGGTCTGACACGCTCGCGCACCTAACGAGAATGGCCGAGCCGACGTCCGAGGCTCAGCGCTTTCGTCCATCTTTGTTCGTCTTCGGAAACTTCTCCTGGAGATGAGACTCGAATTCGCGCTCGCCATATCCGATGTAAATCTGCCGCGGACGCGCGATCTTCTGCTCCTTGTCGTTGAGCATCTCCTCCCACTGCGCCAGCCATCCCGCGGTGCGCGCGACGGCGAACAACACCGTGAAGAAATCGGTCGGGAACGCCATCGACCGATAAATGAGGCCGGTGTAGAAGTCCACGTTCGGATACAGCTTTCGCGAGACGAAGTAATCGTCGTGGAGCGCGGCTTCCTCCAGCTTGAGCGCGATCTCGAGATCCTTGTCCATGCCGATCTGCGCGAACACCTCATCGGCGAGCCGCTTCACGATCTTCGCGCGCGGATCGTAGCTCTTGTACACGCGGTGACCGAAGCCCATCAGCCGTCCGCCCTTGCCGCCCTTCACGCTGTCGATGAACGACGGAACGTTCTTCGGATGTCCGATCTCCTCGATCATGCGGAGCACCGCTTCGTTGGCGCCGCCGTGCAGCGGGCCGTAGAGCGCGGCGATGCCGGCGGCGATCGCCGAGAAGGGATCGACCTCCGATGACCCAACGGCGCGCACGGCATTCGTCGAGCAATTCTGCTCGTGGTCGGCGTGCAGGATGAACAGCACCTCGAGCGCCTTGACAAAAACAGGATTTGCCTGGTACTGCGGCTCCGACATCCGCGCGACCATGCTGAGAAAGTTCTCAACATAGCCGAGGTCATTGTCCGGATAGATGAAGGGCAGTCCCTTGCCGTGCCGGTAGATGAACGCGCCTAACGTCGGCAGCTTCGCGAGCAGGCGAATGATCGAGATGTAGCGTTGATCCGGATCCTTGATGTTCTTCGCCTCGGGGTAGAACGACGAGAGGGCGGCGACGCTCGAGCACAACATCGACATCGGATGCGCGTCGTAGCGGAAACCCTCCAGGAAGCGCTTGATGTTCTCGTGCACGTATGTGTGGTACGTGATGTCGTGCACCCAGTGGTCGTACTCCTTCTGCGTCGGCAATTCACCGTTGCGCAGCAGCCACGCGACCTCGAGGAAGGTCGCGCTCTCGGCGAGCTGCTCGATCGGGTAGCCGCGATAGCGCAGAATCCCCTTGTCGCCGTCGATGAACGTGATGGCGCTCTTGCACGACGCGGTGTTCATGAACGCCGGGTCGTACGTCATCATCCCGAATTCATCCTTCTCTTTCTTGATCGCTCGCAGGTCCATCGCGCGGATCGCAGTGTCCCCTTCGACGCCGCCTTCGATGACCTGCACCGGATACGTCTTCCCGGTACGTCCATCTTTGATGTCGAGTGAACCCGTCGCGCGGAGCTCCGCGTTGGGCGGCTGCGGTGCAGGCGCGGTTATCGTGTCTGTCATGCGATGTGTCTCCGCTGGATATTCCGGCGGCTGGATGCCTCCCGAGCCGCGCACTCGCAATCTATTCGCGCTCAACCACGAGTGGCATCCGATGCTCCGACATGCCGCGTATTGCCCTCCTCATGGGCCGGCGTCTTCACCCTACCCAGCTTATCTGGCGGCGCCGTCGGGGCGCTGTTGCTCGCGGCGCTGGGCCTCATGGAGCGCGCCGCTTCGGCGCGCGAACATCGTCATCGGCCTCGGGAGCGGGATCGCGGTGCTGGTTGGCGAGCTTCTGCGGTGAGGCATTCGCGACGCACCGGACACACATCGCAGTGGGCGACGCGTGCCGTGCACACGAGCGCGCCGAGCTCCATCAACGCCTGGTTGTGGGTCCAGGTTGCGCGTCCGGTGCGGGGCAGGAGACGGCGCGCGATCTCCCAGATGACACGTTTTCCGGACGCGGTCTTGATGTCGGCCGTAGGAACGAAGGCGCGACGCAGGACGCGCGCGACGTTGGTGTCGACGAGCTCGGCGCGCCGCTCGTAGGCGAATGACGCGACGGCGCCGGCCGTGTAGTCGCCGATGCCCGGGAGCTCGCGCAAGCGGCGTGGATCGCCGGGCAGTGTCTCGTTAGGTGATGCGCCGAGCTGGGTGATCTCGCGCGCAAGGCGGTGCAGGTTGCGGGCGCGCGCGTAGTACCCGAGACCGTCCCACGCCTCTCGCACCTGTCGTGGCTGCGCGCGCGCCAGCCGGGCGAGGCTCGGGAAACGCTCGAGGAACCGGTCGTAGTAGACGAGAACTCGCGCGACCTGCGTCTGTTGCAGCATCAGCTCGGAGACGAGCACGCGATACGGATCGCGCGTCCTGCGCCAGGGCAGGTCGCGGCCGTTTCGCCGATACCATGCACGCAGGTGCCTGCTGAAGGCCCTGTCCCTCTCGTCGTTCCCCGCGCGCTTACGACCGCTCAATCGGCCAGCCTGAGACATTCGACGACGATCGGTAGGTCGCTCGACAGCTCGAGCAGCCGGTCGGAGCGATTGTGGTTGCTCGCGCCGAAGCCCATGAGCGAATGGGGGGGCTTCGGCGCAACTACCTGTCCGTTAGCTTGCGAGCGTCGGTCACGAAGCACGAGCGTTTCAGGTCATCGCGAACATGCAACTTAACCGACTCACACATCGGAATGGTGCGGTAACGCGGCGCGTTGGCGTGCGCGCCGTGCTCGTCGCCGCGGCCGCGATTTTGGTTGTGCCGGTTGCGTTGTTCGCCCACGCGCATCTCGCTCGCAGCGAGCCGTCGGCGAAGGAGCGACTGACCTCGCCTCCCAAGGCCATTCGCTTGTGGTTTTCCGAGCGGCCGGAGTTGGCATTCACACGTATTCGATTGCGCGCCGCCGACAGCACGGAGATCGCGCTCGGCGCGGTGACGCGAATCGCGGACGATCCGCTCGGCATGTCCGCGACGATCCCGGCCGCCCTCGCGGCGGGGACGTACACGGTCATCTGGCGAACGGCCGCGGCCGACGGGCATGCTACGACCGGGAGCTTTGCGTTCGATGTAGTTGCTGGCGAGAACACGATAGCGGCCGCGATCGACACCGCCGGACGAAGCCCCGTCCCACATGCACTCGTTCGCGCCGACAGCACCGCGGAATCGCCGAAGCTCAACGTGACGGCGGCAACGCGCTGGCTGGAGTTCGTGGCGATGCTCGCCGTCGTCGGCGCGGTGGTGTTTCGCGTTGTCGTGCTGCGACTCGCCGAGCGTGCGATGGCGGGGACGCTCACCGCGGAGACGCGAATAGAGATCGCGGACTCGGCTCGGCGGCTCGCGCAGAGCGCGCTCGTGTTGTTGTTGATCGCGGGGCTCTCGCGCCTCTACGAAGAGGCGAGCGCGATCCTCGGTCCAAACCGCGCGATCGACCGGTCGGCGCTTCGCTCGATCGTGTTTGGCTCGAGTTGGGGCGCGGGATGGCTCGTGGGGATCGCTGGTATCGTTCTCGCCGCGTGCGGATTCGCCATCGCGCGGCGCGCGCGCGGCGGCACCGGTTGGGCGATCGCCGCGTTAGGCGCGCTCGCGATCGTCGTCGCGCCGGCGCTCACGGGTCATGCCCGCGCGACGAACCCGGTCGGCTTGGCTGTCGCGACAGACGTGTTGCACGTGGGCGCTGTGTGCGCGTGGGTCGGCTCACTGATGGCACTGCTGTTCACGGCGCTACCCTTCGTACGCGGCCAGCGCACGATGAGCGCGATCGGGTCGGGTCCCCTCGTCGCCGGCTTGGTGCGCGCGTTTCATCCCGTGGCGTTGACGTGCGCGGCGACGGTCATCGCGACCGGCGTTGTCGCGTCGTGGCTCCGATTGCCGACGGTCGCCTCGCTCTGGGAGAGCACGTACGGTCGCGTGCTCCTGCTCAAGCTGGCGTTCGTGGGCATCGTCGTCGTCCTCGGCGCGGTCAACTGGCGCCGCATGCTCCCCGCGCTCGGCGACGACCGTGCGGCCCAGCGCATAACGAGAACGGCGGGCGCCGAGCTGACGGTCGCGGCGCTCGTGCTCGCGGTGACGGCAGTTCTCGTTTCGACGTCGCCGCCTGAGCGAGCGAAGCGTGAAGCGTGGCGCGCGACGCCCGCGACCGTCCCTAGCCCTAGCCCCTAGGCTCTCCGTCCTATGACTGCTACCGCCCGAACCACCTGGCCGATCACATACGACGACGTGCAACATGCGCGCGAGCGGCTCGCGCGCTATCTCACGCCGACGCCACTCCGGCGATATCCGCTATTGGATGAGGCGATCGGCTTGTCGCTCTTCGTCAAACACGAAAACCATCAGCCCACCGGCTCCTTCAAGATTCGAAACGGCGTCTCGTTCATGACGGCGTTGACGCCCGCGGAGCGGCGGCGCGGCGTCGTGGCGGCATCGACCGGAAACCATGGGCAGGGGATCGCCTACGGGGCGTCGCTGGTCGGCACGACGGCAACGATCTGCGTTCCGCGCGGCAACAATCCCGAGAAGAACGCGTCGATGCGTGCGTTGGGCGCGACCGTGGTGGAAGAGGGGCGAGACTACGACGAGTGCGTGAGCGCGATGGAGCGCATCGCACGC
>DATBHD010000094.1:0-3351 GCA_036557635.1 Gemmatimonadaceae bacterium | reverse complement strand
CCGGCAAGTCCACGCTGCTCGCCATCCTCGGCATGCTCGACAGCGTGTGGACGGGCGAGTTTTTCTTCCTCGGCCATCCGGTGCACGCGATGCCGCACAAGCAGCGCGTCGCGCTCAACAAGGAGCACATCGGCTTCGTGTTCCAGCAGTACCACCTCATCGACGACCTGACGGTCGCCGAGAATTTGGACATCCCGCTGTCGTACCGGAACGTGAAGAAGTCGGAACGCGAAGCGATCGTGGCCGACACGCTCGACCGGTTCGGCATGGTGGGCAAGAAGGATCTCTATCCGCGCCAGTTGTCGGGCGGCCAGCAGCAGCTGGTCGGCGTCGCCCGTGCGGTGATCGCGAAGCCGAAGCTCATCCTGGCCGACGAGCCCACGGGCAACCTGCACTCGAGTCAGGGCCGCGAGATCATGGAGCTATTCAAGAAGTTGAATGACGCGGGCACGACGATCATCCAAGTGACACACTCCGAGGAAAACGCGAAGTACGGCCACCGAATCATCGAACTGAAAGACGGATGGATTACTGGATCGGAGGGGCCGGTCAAACCCTAGGCTAGGCGCCTAGGCGCTAGTCGCTGGATAAAACCAGAGGAACGGCGGGGCTGCGGGAGGCGCAGCCCCGTCTTTTTCTTTTGTGCGAATGTGGGACGTCTTATCCCACATTCGGCCAGAGCGCTCGTGCCCTCATCCGGCTAAGTCGTTGTCAGGAATGGAAGTAGTACATTCTGAGCCAGGCATACCTCTTCCTTAATTGGTAACGCGGCTGCTTTCCCGTTTCCGCTTCCCGGCTCCCGCGATGAACGACCTCCGCTATGCCGTCCGCCAGCTCGCGCGAACGCCCGCCTTCACGATCGTCGCCGCGCTCACCCTCGCCATCGGCATCGGCGCAAATACCGCGCTGTTCTCGCTTGTCGACGCCGTTTTCTCGCGGCCGCTTCCGGGAGTGCACGCCCCAGAGCGACTCGTCTGGATCACACCGTACAGCAGCCGGTACGCGCGCGCGATGAGTCTCTCCTACCCGGACTTTCGAGAGTTTCGCGATTCGTCCGGCGTCTTTGCGGAAGCGGCCGCCTACAGCCGCACGGTCGTCTCCCTCGTCGCCGGAGGTCAGCCGGTCCGAGCCCAGGGCGCAATCGTCGACGGCGCGTTTTTCAAGCTTCTCGGCGTACGGATGGCGAGGGGACGTCCCTTCTCGACCGACGAGAGCACCGTCCCGAACACATATCCCGTCGTCGTGATCAGCCATCGCACGTGGCAGGAGCGACTCGGCGCCAGTGAAAGCGCGATCGGGCGCTCGATCACCCTGAACGGTCGGCCTTTCACGATCATCGGCGTGACCCCGGAGGGATTCAACGGCGTCGAGCACGGTCAATCCCTCGAGCTCTTCTTGCCGATGATGATGCAACAGGCGGTGATGCCGCAGTTCGGCAACATCCTCGAGAACCGCGGAAGCTGGTGGCTCCGCGCCATTGGGACACTCACGCCTGGCACGACGCTCGAGCGCGCGGGCGCTGCCGTCGCGACGATTGCTGCGCGTCGTGAACGCGAAGATTCCGTCAACTATGCAAACGTGACTGCGACCGTCACGCCCGTCACGGGCGGCCTCAGTCCCAGCGACGGCGCTGACATCTATCCGGTCGCGGGCATCGCGGTGGCGACGACCGGACTCATTCTGCTCATCTGCTGCTGCAACGTCAGCAACATGCTGCTCGCGCGCGCCGTGGGCCGACGCCACGAGATGGGTGTACGGCTCTCGCTTGGCGCGAGTCGTGGCCGAGTGATCCGGCAACTGCTGACCGAGGCATCGATGTTGTCGATCCTCGCCGCGACGCTGGGCGTGGTCTTCGCCCTCTGGGCGACGGATTTGATCACGAAAATCATCGCGGCGCCGCTGGACATTTCTCCGAACCCCGACACGCTCGCGTTCACCGTCGGCATTGCGATCGCCACGGGACTCGTCTTCGGGCTCGTGCCGGCGTTGCACGCCACGCGTGAAGATCTCGCAACATCGCTGAAGGACTCTGCCGTGGGACGGGACCGCGGGCGATCGAAACTGCAAAGCGGCTTCGTCGTCGCGCAGCTCTCGCTCAGCCTCGTGTTGCTCGTGACGGCCTGCATGTTTCTGAGTTCGTTGTATCGGTCGATGAAACGAGACCTCGGATTCGAGGCAACGTCGCACGTGCTCGCGGCGTCGTTCGATCTCGGCTTACAGGGTTACAAGCCGGAGCAAGCGACCAACTTCGTGAACGAGATCGAACGGCGCGTGCGCGGTTTGCCGGGCGTCAGCGATGTAACATTCACGAACAACGTGCCGCTTGGTGAGCGGAGTCTCGGCGGAGAGCTGTGGTTCGACGCGCGCGAAGTCGGATCGGCGCAGGGCGTGGAGTCGTCCGCCGAAGCGCATCAGTACTACGTGCGTCCGGGATTCTTCAACACACTCGGCATCGGCATCGTGCGCGGACGCGATTTCGTGGCGACCGATGTTCCGACGAGCGACCACGTCGCGATCGTGAGCGAGGATTTCGCGCGCCACGCATGGCCTGGCGTCGACCCGATCGGCAAGCACGTGAGCACCCAAGGACCAAAGGGGCCGTTCGTTCCCGTCGTTGGCGTGGTGCGCGATGCCATGACGCTCAGATCAGACCGGGAGCGGCCTACGCTCTACCTTGCGCAGTCGCAGTATCCGCAGGTCTCGGATTTCACGATTCTCGTTCGTACGAAGGGCGACGGCGCCAGACTCGCCCGGCCGCTGACGACCATGATTCGGACGCTCGATAAGAACCTTCCGGTGTTCGGCGTCCAGACGATGGCTCAGTACCGATACGACAGTCTCTCGGAGTCGCGCGTTGGTTCGTCGATCCTCGCGATCGTCGGCGCCGTCGCCCTTTCGCTCGCCTGCCTCGGCGTCTACTCGGTGATCGCATTCTCCGTCAGGCAACGGACGCGCGAGATTGGCGTGCGCATTGCGCTCGGCGCGGCAGGGCGCCAGGTAACCACGATGTTCGTGCGCGAAGGCGCCCGCCTCACGGCGATTGGCATCGCTGTTGGCCTTGGCTTGTCCCTCGGCCTTGCGAAACTGCTCGCGTCGATATTCGTCGGCCTCTCGGCGGTCGACGCCCTGGCGTTCCTCGGCGTCGCAGCGTTGCTCGCGGGCATCGCAGGGGTCGCGAGCTGGATTCCGGCGCGCCGAGCGTCGACGGTTGACCCGATGACGGCCCTGCGAGCGGAATGACTGGCGCCAGGCATCTGGTACCTGGCGCGGACACTACCATAGCTTTCCGCGCAATGAAATCGGATAACAACCAGCCGCACATCCTCATCGCGGACGACCAGGCGGACGTTC
>DATBHD010000093.1:0-8614 GCA_036557635.1 Gemmatimonadaceae bacterium | reverse complement strand
GAATCAGCGTCCATCAGCGTCCAGCCGTTCAACTACCGAGTGGCCTGCACTACGCACTGCCCGCCATCAGTCCCGCCACAACCATTCGAGCGCTTCGGGCAGCGTCTGCTGCCGCACCGCGCGGTCGACATGCAGCGCGTTGCGCGCGAAGACGAATTGATAATGATACCCCTTGGCGGCGAGGGCGCCGGCGAGGCGCTCGTTCGCGACGACCCAGTCGTGCATCCCGTCGCGCATCGGGTTCGGGTTGAGCAGATCCTTATCGCCGACCATCATCCAGATGCGGATCGGCTTCACCGGGCTGTCCGGAATCAGGTGCTCGTGATACTCCGACGCACCGTGCGGCGTCTCGGGATTCGGCGGCCACTGCTGGTTCACGGCGGTGAGCGAATAGGCGAGCACGCGATGGTAGAGATCGGTGCGATACCATGCCATGCTCAGCGCCGCGGCGCCGCCGGAGCTGAATCCCATCGTCGCGCGCTCGTTAGGGTCCTTCGTGAGCGTGACGCCGTACTGCCGTTCGACGAGCGGGAGCACCTCCGTCTCGACGAACTCGGCGTAGCGCCCGGACATCGTGTCGTACTCGAGCCCACGCTCGCTCCCCTGCGCGTCGCCGCCGCCATTGCCGATCGAGATGGCGACCATCGGCGGTATTCGCTTCGCGGCGATGAGATTGTCGAGCGCGACGAAGAGGAGGGAGTCGGGTCCGTCGGCGGCGACGATGAAGGGTGCGACCGTGCCGCGGGCGTACTGCGCCGGCACGTAGACGTCGACGCGACGCGTATACGGCGCCGGATGGCTCGTCGTCACGATGAGCTTCGCCGGGTCGGCGGGATCGGGAACTCCGAAGGTGCCCGAATCGCGCCTGATCCCGGGATAGATCCGGCTGTCGGCGGAGCTCATCGTGAACGTATGGATGACGCCATGCGGAACGTCGCTCCGGACGGTCATCTCGGGCGCGGGCGTGTGCGTCGGCCCGATGATGAAGTTTCCGTCGGCGGTGGGTGACGGCACCGCGCCGTCGGGGAGCTCGGCAGCGGCGACGAACCCCGGCGTGTGTGGATCGCGCGCGGGGGGCGCCGAGCGCTGCGCCCTCCCGCACGCTGCCGCGCCGCCGAGGACGATCAACGCTGTCACCGTCATGAGTGCATGAATGGGCGTATCGTTAGGCATTGTGACTCGTTGTACTCGGCCCCTCCAGTGAGCGCACGACGTCCTCGACGAAGCCAGCCTTGCCTTCGATGTACGCCTCACGATCGCGCGGATACCGCGCGGCGAGGTCCCGCTTGAGCGCAGCGTATGCGTCGCGGAGCGTGGCGTCGGCGCGGAGGGCATCGCGGAAGCAAAGATAGCGTCGCCAGTGCCACCCTCCACACGCAACGAAGTGCAGATGATGACTGCGCAGTTCGCCGCGACGAAAGAACTCGCGCCCAGGGAGGCCGGCGTTTCCGCGATAGATGTAGCCCGCCCCTTCGATCACCGGCACGTATGCGCCGACCGAGATCTCGCTCGCGCTGCCCGCCGCGATGTCGAGGATCGGTTTGGCCGCGAGCCCCGGCACCGCCGTGCTCCCGACATGTTCAAAGGTGAGAGCGGGCAAGCCTGCCGCCGCGATGGCGCTGGTCAATCGAGTCGCTTCAACGCGAAAGAGCGCTGGCCAGCGGTCATCGTACGGAACGACGCGTACGGTCTTGGATTCCAGACCGAGCGGCTCCGCCATACTCAACTCACCGCTTTCTTCACGAGCGCGGCGATCCTTGCTTCGTCGGCGGCTTTCAGCTCATTCAGCGCGAAAGCAATCGGCCACATGCACCCGTCGTCGAGGCTCGCCTTGTCGCTGAAGCCGAGTGTTGCGTACCTCGTCTTGAACTTCCGCGCGTCCTGGAAGAAGCAGACAACGTTGCCGTCCCTGGCATACGCCGGCATCCCGTACCAGAGTTTTGGCGCGAGCGCCGGTGCGTTGGCTTTGACGATCGCGTGGAGGCGCTCGGCCATGGCGCGGTCTGGCGGCGCCATCGCGGCGATCTTCTCGAGCACGGCGCTTTCGTCGTCCGCCTTTCCCGCGGCGGCCTTCAGCTCGCGAGCGCGCTCGCGCATCGCGTCGCGTTCCTCGGCCGTGAATCCCTTTGCCGGTTTTTTTGCAGCCATAGTCTCCGCGAATGCTCGGGTTCAGCGCTCGTTAGGTTTCGGCAGTCGCGCGCGCAGCCAGCGGATCTGGCCGCGATGATTGATCTCGTCTTCCCCGACGTGAAACCAGGCCCAGTGCGCGTTGATCCTTGGTATCGGCGGCACGGAGCGCTCGAGCCAAACGTCGTCGCGCGCGGCGAACATCTCCAAGGTGCGCCGCCGCACCGCCGTCAACTCTTCCAGATAATGCTCGAGTGGCTCACCGCGCAATGCGCGCCGGCCGTTCGCGCCGAGCTTGAGGGCAGTCGACAGTAGCTCGTTCTCCTCTGGCGAGAGCATTCGTTCGTCGAACGTCAGGATTTGATATGACCGCTCGACGGCGGTGATGTGGGCGAGGAGCGCGCCGATGGAGTTGCTTTCGGGATCGTGGAGGCGATCGATCTCCGCGATGGTCAGGCCTTCGACGGCGGCGAGAGTGGTGGACCTTGCGTACGTCAGCATGGCGACGAGTCTTCCGATGGTCGGCGAATAGCCTGCGATCGGTTCGATTCGTAGTGGCGACGGTTGCATTACGTCGGAGTTATTGGGGTGACCAGTCGGCGGCGCGCTTGGCTGCGGTGCCACACGACCCACAACAGTTCTTCGCGATTCGCAAGTTCAGCGTCCGTTAGCCGGCACGGTCGCGACGCTTGGGGGCGGCGGGCGCAACGCGACGGAGTTCGGCACGGACGGTCTTCGGCATGGGCCGGCAGCCACAATGCTTGGCGTGTGCCAGGTGCCATTTGACGCGTTGCGGCAACGTAGCTCGCGCAGGCATTGGGTGTTTGTTGTGCCAGGAGGCGTTCATGGCCAAGAAGATGTGCGTGTCGAGCCCAATATGCACCGCTCGCAGTCCATTGCGTAGCGGCACGGACAAAACAGGTCGAGGCCACCGCATGCGCGGCGTCCCCTGGACACAGAAACCCACGGCCACGGGCCTGGTCGCTCGCCCCGCCCGCGTCGAAGACGTAGATTGTCGCGTCCGCGCTGCCCAACGACGGCACCTAACGACTGCCCAACCGCCACCGACCGCGTCAGACAGCCGAAGCCTCCATGCGACAGCACCTCACACTCACGACCGCGCTCCTGTTTGTGGCGCTCAATGCCGCGAAGCCGCAGTTGGTCCGCCTTCAAGACCTTCGCCGCGACGAGATCCAGACCGCACGCCCCTTCGGCACGCTCCAACAGCAGGCCGATCTCCAGCAGGCATGGCTGGCGAAGCGCCTAACGACCGTGCTCCCCGCGTTGATGCGCAAACATCACGTCGACATGTGGGTCGTGCCGATGCGCGAGTACAACGAGGACCCGCGCTGGGCCTTGAAGCGCCAGACGCAGTACCATCTCGTTAGGTAGCGATCTTCGCTTCGCGATCGTGATCACCTCGAGCGCGTGGCGCGCGACGGCGGTGGTGTGCTGCGGCTTGGCGCTGGCGCCGCGCCCCGCCGCCGCGCAGTCCGCGCATAGACTAGAGTTCAGGGTCATCGACTCGGTGACCGGCGCACCCGTGCCCCTCGCGAACGTCGACGTGACGTCGCCGGCCCGGGTGGCGGCGGCCTCAACTCGGTTGACGACCGACTCCGTCGGCCAATTCGTCGTCGGGGCGGCAGAAGGTGAGCAACTACTGATCAGCGTTCGGCGCCTTGGCTTCGTGCCGGCAGCCATCCGCATCACTCCAACACCGCGCGATTCGATTTTCGTCATCGCCCTCGCGCCGTCGGCGGCGGTGCTCTCGCCCACGATCACCCGAGCGCGGGGGGCCACACGCCGCCTCGCGGTCATGGGCTTCGACGAGCGCCGTCGTGTCGGCCTCGGCACCTTTCTCGATTCCGCCCGGATCGCCGACAGGAAGCCGTACGACCTCCTGTCGCTGCTTCGGCCGTATCTTCACGGCTGCACGATGATCTTCGTCGATGGCATGCGACTGCTCGGCCTGCGCGACGTAAAGGTGCAGGACGTGCTCGCGATCGAGATCTACGACAGCAACCTGCAGGCACCGCCGCAGTTCGCGAACCCGATCGACAGCCGGTGCGGCAGCATCGTCGTGTGGCGGCGCTTGTGAACGCCAAAGCGTCATGACGCTCCAGGGAACCGCTGAAAAACTGTCATTCCGAGGACCGAAGCGACGAGGAATCCGCACCAATGCCTGGAAGAGCAGATTCGTCGCTTCGCTCGGGATGACATTCTTCAGAGCTTCCCTAGACGAGACGGGCCACGGAATCAGTGGCGCGATCGACCTCGTCCAGAGTGTTATAGACGTAGAAGCTCAGCCGGCAGCTCGCGGGCGGGTCGAGCTTCAGCGCGTGATGCGCCAGCGTTGCGCAGTGGCATCCCCCGCGCGACTCGACGCCGGCGGCGTTCAACGCCTCGGCCAGCTCCAGCGGATTGTGGCCGCGGACATTAAAAGACACTAATGGCGTCCGCCGCAGCGCGCTGGGCGGACCGTACACCTGCAATCCCGGCACGCTCTCGAGGCGCTCGAGGGCGCGCTGCGTGAGCTGTTGCGTGTAGCCGCAGACGCGGCCCATCGCCCGCTCCACCGCGGCGCGCTCGACGGCGAGGTCGGTCTGAAAGTACCGATGCTCGCCGTTATGCAGCATGAAATCGAGCAGGAGCCGAATCGCCTGCGCCGAGACGATCGTGCCGAGGATGTTGGGTGTTCCCGCGGTGAACTTCCACGGCAGCTCGTTGTACTGCACCGCGTCCGGCGTCACTCGGCCGGTCGCGATCATGTCCCCGCCGTACAAGAATGGGCGCAGCGACGCGAGGACCGACTCGCGCGCATAGAGGACACCGACGCCGAACGGCGCGAGAATCTTGTGAAAGGAGAACGAGAGAAAATCGACGTCGAGCGCCTGGACGTCGACGAAGCTCGACGGCACGAGCTGCGCGCCGTCGATGAGTAGATACGAACCATGGGCACCGGTCGGCTGGACGTAGCCACTCGCCGAGGCGAGCGCGCGAACCTCACGAATGGAATTCTTGGTGCCGAAGAAGTTGGACGCGCCGGTGCAGCAGACGAGCTTCGTGCGCTCGTCGATCAGCGATGCCAGGTGCTCCAGGTCCAGCTCCCCCGTCACCGGATCGAAGCGCGCGAGGCGATACTCGACGTTCACGCCGAAGGCGGGGAGGATCTCGCGACAGAGCCCGTACCAGGGGACGTAGTTCGAGTTGTGCTCCATCATCGTCGTCACGACGTTGTCGCCGCCGCGAAATTCGGTCATGAGCGAGTACATCACCGCGTTGTTCGCTTCGGTCGTGTTGCGATACGCGATGATGCTGCGCATGGACGGCGCGTTTATGAAGCGCGCGATATCATCGTACGCGGACTCGAACTTGAGCGTCGTGACCTTGGACGCGTCGGACTGACCACGGTGGACGTTCTCGTAGTCCGGGGCCAGGGCGCGGTACAGATCGACCAGCTCGGCGGGGGGCTGGGTGCTGGCCGCGTTGTTCGTCACCACCCGTCCCGAGCGCGGGAACAGGAAGTGCTCGCGTATCGCGGCGACGTCGATGGAAGCCGGGTCGCTCATGGCGATGTGTGATCTCGGTCGTATTCGGAAAGCTCCGGCGCCGCACTCATTCTGGCGAGACCACGGTCGGGGCGCCAGCCCGGAATCTCCATCAAACCTCCAGACCGCCTCCACGGCATCTCCAAGCATCGCGCACCGGCAGCGCGCATCGTTCGCTCGACCCGATCTCGAGAGGACACGACAATGGCACGTCTGCTGCCTGATCCCACGTTTTACCCCTCACCCAGAATGGCCGGCGAGGCTGGCCCCGAATCGCTGGCGTATGTCGCGCTGCTCACCGCCGAGCCTAACGGCAAGAAAGACGCGCTCGGCGTCATCGATACCGACCCAGGATCGCTCGACTACGGACGACTCGTTGGGAAGCTCGAGTTCCCGCACGGCGGGAACGAGCTGCACCACTTCGGCTGGAACGCGTGCAGCTCACATCTCTGCGCCTACGCGCCGAATCCGCACATGGAACGTCGATTCCTCATCGTGCCGGGGACGCGAAGCTCGCGCATTCACATCGTCGACACCGTGCCCGACCCACGAAAGCCACGCTTGGTGAAGATGATCGAGGGTGAAGATGTGATCGCAAAGACGGGATACTCAGGGCCCCACACCGTGCATTGCGGGCCCGATGGCATCTACATGAACGCGTTAGGCGGCGCCGACGGCGATGGTCCGGGCGGCATCTTCGTGCTCGACCACGACACCTTCGAGCCGCGCGGGAAATGGGAGCTGAACCGCGGCCCACAGTTTCTCGCGTACGACTTCTGGTGGCACCTCGGACATGACGTGATGATCACCAGCGAATGGGGCACGCCGAACATGGTCAACGACGGCGCCAACCCCGAGCTGCTGCTCGCGGGGAAGTACGGCAACGCGCTCCACGTCTGGGATCTGCGCCGCCGCAGCCATCTTCAAAAGCTGTCGCTCGGCGCCGAGCAGCAGATGGTGCTCGAGCTGCGGCCGGCGCATGATCCGCGGCGCGCGTACGGTTTCGCCGGCGTGGTGGTCAGTCTCAAGGATCTCTCGAGCTCCGTGTGGCTGTGGTACCGCGACGACGCAACGGGAAAATGGGAAGTTCGGAAGGTCATCGAGATCCCCGCCGAGCCGGCGGAACCCTCGCAACTGCCGCCGCTGCTCCAGTCGTTCAAGGCCGTTCCGCCCTTCATCACCGACATCAACCTGTCGCTCGACGACCGCTTCCTCTACGTGAGCTGTTGGGGGACCGGCGAGTTGCGGCAGTACGACGTGACCGACCCGTTTTCGCCGAAGCTCACCGGCACGCTCGAGATCGGCGGGATGGTGCGTCGCGCGGCACATCCGAAAGACACGACTCGCGCGCTCAACGGCGGGCCGCAGATGGTCGAGGTCAGCCGCGACGGCCGGCGAGTGTACCTAACGAACTCACTCTACACGTCGTGGGACGCACAGTTCTATCCGGACGGGATCCGCGGTTGGATGACGAAGATCGACGCCGCGCCTAACGGCGGAATCGCCTTCGACCCGAAGTTCTTCGTCGAGTTCGAGGACGGCTTGCGGCCGCACCAGGTGCGGCTCCAGGGAGGCGACGCCTCCTCCGACTCGTTCTGCTACGCGGAGTGACCATGCACGAGAGCTCGCTGCCCTGGCTCTCGCTCTTTCAGCTCGGGGCGATGCACGGGATCAACCCGGCGATGGGATGGCTCTTCGCCGTCGGGCGAGGATTGCAGCGGCAGGATCGGCGCGCGCTCTGGCGCGCGCTCGGTCCGCTCGCGCTGGGGCACGGCGCGGCGATCGCGGCTGCCGTGGCGCTCGCGCTCGCGATGGGAGAGATGCTGCCGCTGCGCTGGCTGCGCTGGGGAGTCGCGGCCGCGCTCGCGGTCATCGGTATCGACGGTCTCGCGCGACACCGGCACGTATCGCTCGGCGGCATGACCGTGAGCGCGCGGGAGCTCGCCATGTGGTCGTTTCTCTCGGCGACCGCGCACGGCGCCGGTCTCATGGTCCTGCCGTTCGTGCTCGGGAGCGCAGCGCCACACGCGACGGCGGTTCATCATCATGAGATGCCGCCGCTCGTCGCCGGGTTCGGCGCCGTCGATTCGTTAGGCGTCATCGCGCCGCTGATTCACACCGCCGGATATCTGGCGGTGACGGCGTTGCTGGCGGCTGTCGTCTATGAATGGGTGGGTCTCCGCATCCTCCGCCACGCGTGGATCAACGTGAACTTCCTCTGGGCTGCCGTGCTGACCGCCGCCGCGGCGGTGACTGTCCTGACATGAGCGGAGCATCTTCGCCCCACGAGACGACGCTCGCCGCGAGTCGCGTTCCGCGTCCTCCGCGAGAGATCGGCGCACCTCCTCCACGAAGCGCGCCCATGCCGGCTCGTCCTCGAGCAGAATGTGGTTGTTGCTCTCGAGCGGCACGAACCGCGCGCCCGGGATGAGCGCCGCTTCGGGGAGGGGGAGAATGCTCAGGGCCAGCGGGATTCGATCCAGCGCTCGTCGTCGTGCGTGAGCGGGAAGAAGCGCGCCCTGTCCGATGCAAAGGCGGCGGGCCGACACGAGGCCGGCCGGCCGCACATCAGCGTTGTCGAATCACTATTGTGTTCCAGTCCGAGAACGTGGCCGAGCTCGTGCGCCACGACATTGCGCACCGTGTTCGGCATCGACAGCGGCCAGATGTCGGCCCGCCGAACCGCCACGACGCCCTTGCCGCCGCGTCGCCACGCCACGCTGAACGAAACCAGATCGGCCTGTGTGAGGATGATGACGATGTCGCCCGGAGTATCGGAGAGCTTTGCGAGCAGGCGCTCAGTAGCCGGTCCGCCTCCGAAGGGCGCCTCTCCCTGCGCGGCGCGGACCAGCAAGACGCATAGTTGGCCGAGAGATCTCATGTCATGGCAACGCCGCGCGAGGCCGATCGCGGAGACCGCCGGCCGGGCTCGCCCAGTG
>DATBHD010000092.1:0-11124 GCA_036557635.1 Gemmatimonadaceae bacterium | reverse complement strand
TGTCCGTGTTGGTGGTATGATGTAGGCACCTCATTCCAAATTTGGGATCATCGGGGAATTTCGGGAAAAGGTCTCAAGCGGTGATCCGTGTCCCAGGAATTCCGGACTCTCGAGGTGCCGCGGGCTTGGAGAGCTGTGGGGACGCGAATGGCGCAAATTGCGAGCGAATCCAAACTTGCGCATCTGGGCATCGATCGCGCGCCGCCACTCGGAATGTGGTGTGCCCGGATCGAGATGTTCGCGCCCAATGAAGGTTCTTCGCTTGTCGAATTTCAACCAAGAACACGATGGACAAGAACCGGTGCGACAGAGTCGTTACGCCACTGGGTTGGATTCGCTCAGATTCGCGGCATTCGCGTCCCAAGCACTCTGGACTCTTTCGGTGCCGTAGGCTCACGGCTGATTACCTTCCTTTCCCGAAATTCCACGAAGAACCCAATACTGCCATTCGGTTGAGGGCGCCTAACGCTACACGGAGCCAATGGCAGTATTGTCCATAATGCCCCAGAGCGACCCCGCTCCTGCTATCGAGCGCCGCCCGGACAGCCGCCTGCATCGCTCTATGGTTGCGACTTGACCTTGGGCCAAACCCGAAGGTCATATTGATTCCATGACTCGATACCGCCTCGCCCTCCTCGCCGCGCTCGTTACCCCAGTGTGCCTCGCGGCGCAGCAGCCCTCCGCGCCAGCGTGGACCGCGGCCGACGACCATCGCAACATGATGGAGCAGCTCGGCATCAAGTCGCTCCGCCCCGGACCGAGCGGCAACGAGCAGGATCCGAATCACGCGAACTACGACGAGTCGAAAGCGAACCCATTCACGTCGCTCCCCGACGTCCTCACGCTGAAGAGCGGGCAACGGGTCACCACGCGGGCGCTCTGGACCAAACGCCGCGCGGAGATCGTCGAGGACTTCGAGCGCGAGGTCTACGGACGCGTACCGAAGAATGCTCCGAAGGTGACGTGGCGCGTGATCGCGACCGACACCGGAACCATCGGTGGACGGCGCGTCATCGGCAAACAGCTCACCGGTCACGTCGACAACTCCGCGTATCCCGACATCACCGTCGACATTCCGCTCACCGTGGTCGTGCCAGCCGAGGCAAAGGGTCCCGCGCCGACGATGATTCTCTTTCGGCCGGGTAACCTCGACCAGGCGCTGGGGCGTTTCGCAGCGCAGGCAGCGCGCCCCAATCCCTTCTTTCGGCCGCCGTCGCCCGGCGACGACGCACCGTCGACCGAACAGCTCATCCTCGACGGCTGGGGTTTCGCGTTCTTGAATCCCACGAGCGTGCAGGCGGACAACGGCGCCGGACTGCGGCAAGGCATCATCGGCCTAACGAACAAGGGGCGGTCTCGCAAACCGGACGACTGGGGCGCGCTGCGCGCGTGGGGCTGGGGCGCCTCACGCGCCCTCGACTACTTCGAGACCGATCCCGCGATCGACGCCAAACGCGTCGGCGTCGAGGGCGTGTCGCGTTACGGCAAGGCAGCGCTCGTCGCGATGGCCTTCGATACCCGCTTTGCCGCGGTGCTCATCGGATCCTCCGGTGAAGGCGGCGCGAAGCTGCATCGCCGCAATTGGGGTGAGGCCGTCGAGAGCCTCACCGGCACGGCCGAGTATCACTGGATGGCCGGCAACTTTCTCAAGTACGGCGCCGCGGACGCGACGTTCGGGAGCAAGACCGCGAACGATCTGCCCGTCGACGCTCACGAGCTGCTCGCCCTCTGCGCGCCCCGCCTCACCTTCGTGAGCTACGGTGTTCCCGAAAAGGGTGACGCCAAGTGGCTCGATCATCGGGGCAGCTTCATGGCCGCCGTCGCCGCACAGCCCGTCTTCCGCTTGTTAGGCGCTCGCGGCCTCGGCCTCGCCGACGATTACTTGACGGCGAAGATGCCGCCGGTGAACGTCGGTCTGCTCGACGGAGAGTTGGCGTGGCGACAGCACGACGGCGGCCACACCGACGCGCCCAACTGGAAGTACTTCCTCGCCTGGGCGGACTATTTCTTCCGCCGCCGCTACACGCCGTCGCCGGCAATCACCGTTGCCGCGGCGCCGCCAGCCGCGCCAGTCGCGCAACAACAATCCCAACCCGCCGACAAGCCCGCGCAGCGCACCGACGCGAACTCGATGTTGGCGCACGAGCAACTCCTCGCCAAGCGCACGCAGGGCACCATCGACGTGTATTTCGAGGGCAACTCGATCACCCGCCGCTGGGGCGCGAGCGACTATCCGCAAATGCTCGAGAACTGGCGCGCCAACTTCTTCGGCTGGAACGCCGCCGACTTCGGCTGGGGCGGTGACCGCATCGAGAACATGCTCTGGCGCGTCGAGCACGGCGAGCTCGATGGCGTGAACCCCAAAGTGATCGTCATGCTCGGCGGAACGAACAACCTGGGCCGCGAGCCCGGCGGCGAGGAGCAAGTCGCCGATATCACCCGCGGCATCAAGGCGCTGCTCGACCTCTGTCATCGCAAGGCGCCTGACGCGACCATCATTCTCACCGGCATCTTCCCGCGCGCCGACCACCCTGCCCTCAACCCCGAGATCGCCCGCATCAACGCGAACATCGCGCGCTTCGCCGACGGCCGCGCGATTCGGTTCTTGAACATCAACGACAAGCTCACCGACAAGGACGGCAAGCTACTCGAGGGAATGACCGTGGACGGCCTTCACCCGACCGTGCGCGGCTATCAGATCTGGGCCGACGCCCTCGAGCCGATCCTCACCGAGCTGCTCGGTCCGCCCGCCTCGACGGACCACGCGCCGCCGCCCACCGGCGACCCGAGCGCTCGCCGGCCATGATGAAACGCTAAACTATCGTTGTCATCCCGAGGAGCGAAGCGACGAGAGATGACATTTACGCGACGGCGACGACGTCGTAGCGCGCGCCGCCGCGGCTCAGCGTGCTCGCGACCGCGCGATAGTCGCTCCACGTCTCGACGCCTTCGTCCACCGGGACCTCCGTCCCCGTCGTCGCCGAGACGACGGCCCACCGCGGGCGCGTCATCGTGACCTGCGGGTCGCCGGCGACGCGGAAGCGCGCGCGACCCACGCGGCGCGAAGGCGCGCGCGCGGCGGCACCGCTCGCGGCATGTACGGCGAGCTGTGAAGCGGGCATGACATACGGAGCCGGCGCCGCTGTCGGCGTGACCGGCACGTCGCTCGTCGTTCCGTTCGCGGCGACGACCGGAGTCGGAATCTCGTCGATCACGAACGCGTCGTACGCGAGCGGCGCGGCCACGAGCTGGCCCTGGTCGACCACGACGGCGTCGCTGCCGATCGCCACCCCCGCCTGCATCGTCTCGAACGACGGGCTCGCGAGCTTCTCGTCCTCCGTCATCGTGAAGTACTGCGCGGGCGCGAAATCCGCCGTCGTCGTTTCCACCACCGTCGGCGCCGCGCTCCCCTCGAGCGTCGCGGACACGGTGTAGCGCGCGTCCCCCGTCACCGGCGCGCCATTGAACAGCTCGACGTCGCGCCCCGTCGCCAGCGGTACGAGATTCTGCGTCACCGCAAGCCTGCCTAACGGGTCGAGCACCAAGGCGCCGCTTTCGGGCGTCGGCGCCACCTTGCGAAGCGCGACGCCATGCAGCCTCGACGGCGGCGGGAGCGTGCTCCAATTCCCCGCGCTCGTCAGTGCTTCCAAAAGCAGCGGCAGCACGTTCACCGCCGCGACCGCCGCCGGCGCGCCATCCACCAGGGTCGCGTTCACGCGCACGGTGAAGTCGCACCAGAGAATCTCGAACGACGCCTTGCCTCGCAGGCGCAGCGGTCGGAGACCCTCGAGCGTGCCGAGCACCGAGACCTTGAACAGATTCGTCGACCCGTGCTTGAGCTGCACCGACGAGTGGAAGTCGGCGATGAAGTGCACCGGCGAATCGAACAGCACGTCGAAGCCGACGTCGCCGGCCAGGATGAATCCGATCGCCGACGCGTAAAACTGGGCTCTCGCGCCGAATTGCACCGTGTTCGACGTGAGCGCGAAGTAGGCCTCGCAGGAGAGCCGCGGATTGTCGCCGCTGCTCAGCGCGATCGCGACGCGCGGCAACGATGGGACGCCGGCGGGCGGCACGAAGCGGGGATTGAATCCGCCGACCGCGAGCACGAACGCGTTCCCGCGCCCCTTTCCCCACCCGGCACGCAGCGCGGCGCCGCCGCTGATTACGAACTTGTCAACGAGCCGCGAGTCGACGAGCATCGCGTCGAGCGCGACGGTGCCCGCGTCGAAATCGAGCACTCCGAGCGCGTCGAGCGTGAGGCGCAGCAGCGCGTTGTCCGGCGTCGGCAGCAGCGCGGTGACGCGGCCGAGCGCGATGAGTCGCTCGCGTGCGCCGAGCTCGAGGATCAAGGCCAGATCGAACTGAATGATGGTCGGGCTGCCCCAGCCGATACGCGCGAGAATGCCGAGCAGGTAACTCCCCCGCCGCGCGGGGAACGCGCTCTCGAGACTGCGCACGATCGCGAGCGCGTTACTCACCGGATCCTTCGGAAAGAGCAGCGTCTTGAGCGTGTCGTTCCTGAGCCCCTCGCGAATCACCGCTTCGTCGAACGTGCGATTGATCGCGACGAGACCGCCGATCCCTTGCAGCGTGAAGCCAAGGCCTAACGGGATCGGCTTGAAGTCTTCCGCGGTGATGAAGACGATGAGCGAATACCCGCTCGAGCCATCGGGAAGCCGCGTCGCGATCAGGCCGAGCGCGGTGAGCGTGAGCGTCTCGTGGAGCGAAAGCTGGAGCGCGCCGACGTAGGTGCCTTGCGTGGCATCGGAGTACAGAAAGCCGCTTCCCGTGACGACGCCGCTCGCGTCGATCGACAACCCGACTCCGCTCGGCGACTTGAAGCCGAGCCTCACATCGACGTTGCCGAGGTTTCCGGCGGGCTCGGTGCCGGCGCGCGGCTCGAGCGCGACGCGAAAGCCGAGATCGGTGACGACGGCTGTCACCGGACCGATCGACGCCGTGCCCGATGCCGTGAGATCGAGCGCGACGCTCTCACCGCCGCCGGAGCCTAACGCGAGCCCCACTTCGTCGAGCAAGGCCCCCCCACCGAGCGCCTGATGGACGGGCAATCTGAGCTGGAGACCAGCCTGCCCACCGAATGTGAAGCCCGCGCGGCTCGACCAGGTGATCGTGAACGACAGCGGCGTCCTGGCCGAGCTCGAGGAAATCGCGTTCTTGACGAAGCCGTCGCTGTCGCCGAAGTCGAGAACCAGTGCGGCCGCGTCGACGCCGACTTCGACCTGGAGCTCGGCGTCGCCGTCGAGCGTGCCCGTGAGCGCGAGTCGCGCATGCGCGGCCGAGACTTCGACGCGGGTACTATCGGCCGCGCCGAGCGCGATCCATGGAGAGTTCGCCGGCGACTTCGCGTCGAGACGTAATGATGCGTCGATTCGCGCGTCACCCGGTGCTCCTTGTACGAGCACGCGATCCGGATGAATCTCCGCGCGGACAGGACGCGAGAGAAAGTCGCCGGCGAGTTTGAGCGAGACGGTATCCGACAGAGTGATCGTGTCGCTGGCGTTCGCGGTCACGACCGGAATCAACGCGATTCCATCGGGCGCCGCGGGCGCGGAAGCGTTAGGCGCGATCGGCATCGCGACCAGCTTGACGCCCGCGTTCGCCAGTGGCGCGGCCCCACCGAGGCCGTTCGGCCGAGCCGGCTGGCCGATCACCAGGTGCCGCAGCGACGGCGTTCCCGGCGAGCCGACGGCGAAGTAGCGATCGAGGAGCGCGCGCTCGGTGGACTGCAGGTTCGCGCGCCCACCGAGGACACGAATCACCATCGCGACGCCGCGGAGAAATCCGTCGGCGTCGAACTGCGCCGTGCCCCAGCCGTAGCTCTGCGCCACCGTCGAGAGCGGCCGCACCGCCATCTCGGGCAGCAGATCCCAACGGATCTCGCGCGCCGTGTACGCTGCGCGGCCCGTCGTCAGGTCGGCGTCAACGGCTCGCTCGCTGATGATGCCAAGGAAGTGCAGAATCGCGAACGTCGACGGACTGTCTTCGGCGAGTGCGCCGTACACGAGGAAATCGAGCAGCTCGCGTGGAAAGGTCGAGGCGAACGCCGGCGGCGCTCCACTCGACGCGATGCGACGCACCGCCTCGATTGCCGAGGCGATCTCGGTGGTCAATTCGTCGATGCCGAGCGAGCTTGGATCATCGGCAAGAGTTGAGAGATCTCCAATCGCCGCCGTCACGAGCGCCAGGTCGGAAGCGGCGAGGTCCCAGCCGAATTCGTGGAGGAGTGGCGCCACTCCATCCGGCGAGCTGACGGCGTCGCGTAAACGCGCGAGAGAGCGCGCGAATCCCGCGAGCAGGCGCGAGAAAAACGTGGCGGCGCTCATTTGGAGTCGAGCCCCACGAACGCGCCCGACATGACTGCCCACATTCGGCGAATTCCCGGCGCGCGGTCGTTGAAATTGTTCAGCGCGACCTCGAACGGATCGTTGAGATTCCAGGTGCCCCCGTCACCCCAATCGACGTCCGGGTCGATTCCGTTCATGCAGTTCCACGCGACGGGAAGCGCGTGCCCGCTCGTCGTTCCCTGATACTGCCAGCGATTCGCGTGATACCACGGCCGGTGATGCAGGGCGTTGGTGTTGCCAGTCCCACCACCCGACACCGACTGCCAGAAATAGCTGACGACGCCGTTCTCGTCGTCGCGATACAGCCAATCGAGCGACCCTCCGTTGCCGTAGACACCAATGTCGTAAACGCGATCGGGGTGCGACGCTTCGTACAGATCGCGCTGTCGCGCGATCTCGTTGAAGTACGCAAGTACTAAAGTCTTCCCGTTCGGCCCTCCACTTCCGCCGGTGGCGACGCCGGCGGGACTCGGATCGGCCGCGTCGAAATCGACGGTGAAGTAGATGGGCGTGTGCGACGGCAGCTTGAGGGTGTCGCCGGCGTACGCGAACGCGGTCGACCCATCCAGCGTGGCGTTCGCCTCGGTGAAATACGCGATGTTGGTCGATCCGCGCTCGAAGATCGTGAACACCGCCTGGCCGTCGTCGCTGAGCCGCTTGGCCTCGTTTTTGGAGAGACCGACGGTCACCGGAATGCGCAGGTATCGACCGACCATGCGCACCCGGCCGCCACGAATCTGCACGTGGCCATTCGCCGCCGCGGTCGTGGGGTTCGGCTCATCGGCGAACTCCCACATGTCCGGCAGCGGCGTCGTCGCCATGCACGCGAGCGTCGCCGCCTTGATCTCGTCGCTGACGATGAAGCCGGTGTTGGCAATGCCGCTCTCGTTAGGCTGCCATCGCTCGGATTCCAGCATGAAGTTGGTGAGCGGCGAGTCGTCGGGCGACCCGGACTCCCGCACGACGTCGAGCGAGTACTTGACGTCCGCGGGAGTGCCGTCCGCCTTGGTGAAGCTCGTCGAGAACCGCCAGATCGACGGCATCTCGGCGCGATCGAATAACGTCCAGTCCAGCGTGGGATTGGGACTCACGCCCCCGGCCGGATCCGGAGCGTCGGCCCAGAAGCTGTAGCACGTCGTCTCGAGCGGCCCGTACTGCTCGAGGGGATGTTGCGTGAGCAGCGCGTTGACGTGCGGGTCGCGCTGATAGCGCCCACTCGCGCGGTCGTAGTGACAAAGGATCGACGCGCGGAATGGATACGTCACTGTTTCCTCGCTCGCCCCCCCGAGGTGGCCGCTGAGGAGAAAGTTGTTGACCGTGTCCGCCCAGCCGGCCCAGTAATCGATGCTGATCGGAACGGTGGGATCGACGGTGAGCCAGACGCAGATCGCACCCGTCGCCGGCAGGCTGAACTCGCCGATGAGCAACTTGCTCGTCAGGCGGCGGCAGAGCGCTTGCGCATCGATCTGACCAAAGATCAGCCCCTGCATGTTCGCCACCTGCTGTCGCTCGCGATATGCCCATTGGATGGGCGCGATGCGCGACACCGCGATGCCGAGTTGTGACAGGTCGGTGGGACTTGGCGCCGCTCGCGCCGTCGTCGCCTCGGCGGGCGCGAACACGAAGCTGCCGCCGAGAAAATTCCGGCCCGCGAACGCCGGGTCGCCGCCGGTGACCTTCCCTGTCGCGTCCAGCGTTCCGCCGTTCCAGCTTTGAAACGCGGGCCAATCAATGCTGTCCAGCCGAGTCTCGGACGTATCGATGCCGACGAGCATTCGGAGAGCTCTCGTGTGATCGGTGCGGCGGTTTTTCCCGCGCCAAGGATGGGCGACGCGGTGCGGTTGATTCATCAAACCGAAAAACCGCGACCGAACCGGACATCGGCGACCAATTCGTGACCAATCGCCGGCCAACTTGCGCCGCGGTCGCGCGTGCGACATGATGTGTAACATCATAACCCCTTCTTTTTGGCAGCAGGCGCAGGGCGCCGCGCTCGCCTAACGGCTATGGCGATCGTCGGAGTTTTTGTTGGCGTGCTGGGCGGCGCGGCAATCGGTGCGCTGGCGGCGGCGCGCGCGACGCGACAGTGCCGGAAACCGTCCGATCGCGCCGGCCAGGCCGTGTTGCACCGCATGAACGCGAGCCACGCCGGCGTGACCACCTGGGGCCTCGGTCACGTCGAAATCGGCAGTGATTTCACTATCCTCGACGTCGGCTGTGGTGGAGGCCGAACCATCGACCGGCTGGCCTCCATGGCCCCGAATGGAAAGGTCTTCGGCATAGACTACTCCGAGGAGAGCGTCGCCGTCGCAAGCGCGACCAACAAGCACTGGATCGAGAGCGGTCGCGTGCGGGTTCAGCTCGGCAACGTGTCGCAACTGCCCTTCCCGGACGCGACGTTCGATCTCGTCACCGCCGTCGAAACGCACTACTACTGGCCCGACCTGCCGGCCGACGTGCGAGAAGTGATGCGCGTCCTCAAGCCGGGCGGGACATTCCTGATCATTGCCGAGACCTATCGCGGCCGACGCAACGACTGGATGTATCGGCCAACGATGCAGCTCGTGCTGAAGGCGGCGTATCTGACGCCGGATCAGCATCGCGCGCTGCTCGTCGACGCAGGCTACGGAAACGTCAAAGTGTTCGAGGACAAGTCGCGCGGCTGGATCTGCGCGCTGGGCTCTCGATCAGGATGAGCCTCGTCACGTGCGTTCGATGATGACGGTAGTTCCCTTCAAGGACGAAGCACGTCCGCCAGCCTTTCGCCATTCATTGCTCCGTGCGAGAACGCTCGTTCTCGAGCTTTAGAGCAGTCCCCACGCCGTGAACGGCACCGGCTTCCTAAACGGCGGACCAACCTGGATGACGATGTCCGCGTGCGCCGTTAGCGGAATCTTCGCGGGATCGCCCGAATACAGAGCGCCGTTGAGCCAGACACGCGTCGACTCGCCCTTCCTGGTCTGCGCGGTCGCGACATGCTTCCGGTCGACTGGCTGCCCCCACACCGCGAAGAAATCGCCGAGGGTGAAGGAGCGATCCTTCGGCGCTTCGATGTGGATGATCCCGTCCGGCGTATGTGTGTGAAGCCAGTAGATGCACCGCGCAGCTGCCGGAATGCCGATGTACTGTGGGATCGTGACGGCCTGGCCGTGATCCAGGATCACGAGATGCTGATGGATGTGGATCCGCTGTCCCTCCTGCGCATCGCACGAGATACCATTGATCGCTTGGCCCATCGCTTGGCCCATCGCGCGAGTCGTGGCCGCGGCGAGGGCACCAACGAGAAGGACTGTCAGCCGTACAGTGGTCATGAGCGGATGTGAATGCGGGTCATTGGACGGATTGGCGGTCGGGCTGCATATTGGCACGCCCCGCAAACTTCGCCGGGGGTTCAAGACACCGCGAGTCCCCGAGTCGTTCTCGCGTAAACGAGCAGTGCGACCTTCGCTGAAGGAGGATGCATCGATGACGTGGTTGGATCGACCGGGTGCCTTCGAGAGCCAGATCAATCGCAACGCCTTGCATTTTCGCAGCGCGCGGCTGGACGCCGTGGTCGCGGCGATGAAGGAGGCCGAAAGGGATGCTAGCGACGCCAATCTCTGGGAGGTTGCGCCCGCGCTGTACAAGTGGAGAGAGAGCGATCCGAACGAATTCAGCGCCCGCTTTGGCGAGCAGCGTTACAACGAGTTGATGAAAGAGCTGCTCGAGGCGAGGCGGAAGAAAAAGTTCGGCATCCCGCTCGTCATCGATCCAGGCTCGCATCCAGGCTATGAGCCCGGGTTGTGGAACGATGGTGGTATGGTTCAGACGTCCACGAACTGTTACGCGTACGCGTGCAACGATCGCGAGGGTCATCGCCCCGCCGTGTTCGAGCTCGACGCCTTCGATCGCTTTGTCCCGACGGAGATTCACACGCCGCAGCCCGGCCATCTCGGAGCGCATTTCGGATTGACCGGAACGTCCGGCCCCACGGGAACCGCACAGCAGCGCCGCCGCATCGAGAGAGGTGTCCAGGCGAGCCTCGCCCGCGGCGAAGCAGGCTTCACCGGTCCGGGCGTGCGATACCAGGTCCTGCAGGACGACCGCGCTCGGCGCGCGAAGCTTGCTCCATTCCTGCTCGGAAAGGGTGAGGATCCGGTCAACGTGCCGGGCTACTACCTGATCGCGCTCGTCGTGTGCGGCGAGGACTACCACTGGCTGCGCCAGGACGACAACAGCTACTGGAGCCACAAGCCGGGTATCAGCAAGGTGAAGGACGTGGACGACGCCAACAAGTTCATCTGGGACCCACGTCACGCCACATATCGCAACATCCCGTACCGATTCGAATGCTTTTATCAAGTGCCGAAGGGCGGTGTGAAGACATGGAGCCTCGGGGATCTGTAAGGACGTATCGAGCGCCGGACACGAACAAACCCGCCGACCTCGGCGGGTTTTTAGTAAGTACTCATCGCGGACAGTGATGACACCCGAGATGGTCTGGGAAGAGCGTTGGCACCCGCTGCGACGTGAATGGGTCATCGTCTCGGCCCACCGAAACGAGCGCCCCTGGCAGGGGGAACGGCTCGCCGGCGGCACCGGCGCGCCGCCCCTTCCTCGCCCTCGCTACTCGCCCGATTGCTATCTGTGCCCGGGGAACGCGCGAAGCTCGGGACAGCGGAACGACCGATACACGGGCGTCTTCGTCTTCGACAACGATCACCCCTGCGTCGCCCCCGGTGCGCCGTCGGATCTCGCGGCTCCGCCGCCGATCTAT
>DATBHD010000091.1:0-15418 GCA_036557635.1 Gemmatimonadaceae bacterium | reverse complement strand
AGCGCTTCTGCTTGCTGCGGACTGAACCCGGCGATGATCGCGGCGCCATACGCATCGCCCACACTCGCGAGCGTCGCGTAGATCGCGGAGCGCTTTTCGAGGATCGCGAGATCGCCGCCGGGTTGCGCATTGATCCGCGTGACCTCGGCGTCCGGGTCGGGGATACCGTTCCGTTGCATTGCGGTCGTCTGCGCCATCGTTCCCGACGCATAACTTTTGTCGTTCTGCGCGCGCTCGTTCGCATCGACGGGGCCAGTATCGGTGCGACAGAGGAACGACGCCCGAAGCAGCTTCGTGTACTTGCCCGGTTGATTCGTGATTGCCTCGGCGAGCGCCAGCGGCGTCTCGAGCAGCCAGCGACCGCACGCTTCGGCCTGCGCTTGCGTGACACGCAGCGACGACTCGAAATCGGCTCGCGCCTGCTCGCGACTCTGCCACCCGACCTGGCCGTCCGCGACCGTGAGCACGTGCATCTGATCGCATTCGTGCAGGATGTCCGCGTAATGTGCTTGCGCCGCGTCGATCGCGGACTTTGGGTCGACCGGCTGGCGCCACTGAATCGACGGCGCGGCGAGCGTCGTGCGTCCCGACTCCGGGTCCGTGACCTGCGTGCCCTGAATCCAGTTCGTCGTACCTGCGCCAGTCACGTAGTCGTCAGGCACGAACTTATCGGGCTTCTTCGGATCGGTCGACGTTTCCCAATGCCCGGGCATCTGCGCGTTCAGCAGTACACGCTCCAAGAAGCCGCCGGTGACGACGTTCCGCGGGAGCATCGACACCGCGAGGTTCAGCGCGCGTTGCATCTGCTGCACTTGCTGCGTGATCAGCAGATCGCGGCGCATCTCGAAGAGGGCGAGCCGTTTGCCTAACGGGAGCGAGTAGAGCTGGCTCTCCGCGTCGTCTTCGCTGAGTGTGCGAATGATCGTCTGATCGCCATCGAGATAGGTGAGCTCGGCGACATTGATTTGCTGGTTCTCGTCTTCCGATTCGTACCAGTACCGCACGACGCCACATTGCGCCTGCGTCTCGTCATCGGTGATGATGCAGGCCTCGTTGTACATCGGGATCGCGACGTGGATCAGATCCAGTGCCGAGGCCAGATCCTTCGCGGTCGCGAGCTTCGTCCGCTTCCCGCCCGTCGTCGTCCCGTTGCTGAGGAGTCCGGCGGGAATGTAGATCCGCACGGCGGACCGACCGGCCCAAATCGGCCGCGCGCACGCCTGCTGCAAGAGCGCGTGCACCATGCGCTTGTCCCACCACTCCGTCAACAGCGCTTCGGCTTCTTTGATGAGGATTTGCTCAGCGGTCGTCGGCTTGTCCACGACCTCCATTGGGCGGCGCGGCGCGAAGCCCCAGTCCGGTTCGCGGCCCATGACGCCGGCGGCGTGCCGATTCACGACCTCGGCAATCGCGTTGCGTGAAGTAAACCCTTTCTCGATCGCGGACATCGTCTGGTCGTAACCGCTCTCGCCGGGTTGCGGCTGCGGGCCGATCCAGCCTTCACCGCCTTGCCAATGATTGCCGTACACGAACGCCCGATTGACGTCGATCGCGTTCGCGAGCTGCGCCGTGCGCTGCATGGACAGCGCGTCCTGTCCGACAAGCCCGGACGTGAAGCGCAAGCTCTCGCGCGCTAACTCCTCCTCGATCTCTTCCTCGATGTCGTCGAGGGTCCAATCGTCGAAGGGCGATGCCATGCGCCGGACGATACATCCGTTGACCGGGCCGCGCAAACATTGCGCCTTTCCGCTCACACTCCGAACGTGCGACGACTGACGGAGCGCGGCGGCGGTGGCGGCGGCGTGAAGTCGGCGAGTTCAGTCAGCCCCCACACGAGCGCGTCGGCGCGGTCGGGGCTCTCGTCGCTCATCGCCGGCACCCACGTGATCATCTGATCTTCGAGCCGGTCGAACGAACCGCAATGATGCACGCGGCCTTGCTCGTACAGTGCAGCGACGGGCTCGCCGCGCGTTCGCTTGCCGCGCGAGGCGTGCACCGCCTTATAGCTCACATTTCTGTCGATCATGCGGATTTGCGCTTCCACGAGATCGCCGCCGTTATTCACCTCGCCGACGATCCGGTCGGCGGGCACGCGGTTCTCCCAGCGACCGACGTCGCGGTAGCGATTCACGGCGCGCGTCGCCCACTGGAACGCCGGGACCGTGCCGCTGTCGTCGGCGAAGACGTAGAAGTGTGGCGTGACGCGACGGTCGCGGCCGACGCATATGATCCCGGTTTCGTTCGACGTGTCGGGATCGCTGGTCACGGCTGGATCGAGCGCGACGACGATGCGCGCGAGTTCGGCCGGCGTCGGAATGCGGTCGCGCCACCGCTGCTGCTCGATCAGCTCGAGCGTCCAGAGCGCGCCCGGGACATCGAGCAGCAGCTCGCCGCCCAACTCTTGCCGCGCGAGCCGTGTGCCTTCGTACTTCCGCACGACCTGCTCGATGAACGACGGGGCGAGGTTTTCAATGTTCTCATACGTCGTCATGCGCGCGGCGAACACGACGCCTGGGTATTGCTGGAACGTGCCGTCCGGTGCGCGCTCTTTGCCCATCAGGAGCCGCACCAGCTTGATCGGCCGAGGGGTTGTCGTGAACACGCCGCGCGGGTGCGCGCCGGCGCGCAGGCCGAGCATGAGGTTATCCCACGTGTCGTCCGGGTAGATCCACGACGCCACTTCGTCGGCCCAATACCATGCGTGGTTCGGGCCGCGCAAGTCGTTAGGCTCCTGAGACGAGTACAGCACAGCCTGCGTTCCGTTCGGCCACGTCAGCCGCGCTTTCGAGGGTTCGTACTTCGGGCGGAAGTCCGGCGGCGAGATCTGCAGAATGCTCGACGGCCCGAGTTCAACCATCGTGTCACGAACGTCCTTCGCGGTGCGGCCGACGAACGCGCCGATGGAGCCGGGCATCTTCTTCGCCGTGTCGCGCACCCACTCCGCGGCCGCGCGCGTCTTGCCGGACCCGCGACCGGCAACGATGCCCCAATGCGTCCACTCGCCCTCGGGCGCGAGCTGCGCGCGGCGCGCCCAAAAGGGCCATTCGTATTCGAGGGCGGCGAGGTGCTGGGGCGACAGCCCTCGTAAGGCAAGAGCGCGCTCCGCGGCCGACGCGCGCGCGACTCGCGCCGCGAGTGTTAACTCGGCCCGGTCCTCCACGGCGTCACCGCTGGCGGCAGTGCCGGTGCCTACTCAGAAATGCCTTGTTCGCGGCGAGCCACACATCCACGTCGACAGGTAGTTCGATGACGAGCCGCTCGCCGCAGTGGCGGCAGACCGTGTGCGCGCGCGGCTCGGCGGGATCGACGCCCGCCATCACACACCCGACATGATCGGCGCGGCGCGTCAACAGGCGCGTCATCAGCGAATCTGGCGGTACGATAGCACCTCGCGCAGCTCCACTTCGCGTGGCTTGGGCATCGTCTCGAGCTCGGCCTCAAACTGCGATTGGTCTTTCGCCTCGTGCACCGCCAGACCGACGACGAAGACGGCGCACGTAATGCCCTTCTCCGTCACGCCTTTCCAGAGGCGTGCGCGCGCGCCGTTGTACTGTGTGATCATATTGGTGCTCTCGATCGTTATGCGCATGAGGTGCTGAGGCTGGGGTCAGAGTTAGTTTCGGCGGCTGTTGAACTTTGTGATTTCGGCCACCGTTCGCAGGACTCGCTGGTCCTCCGCCATCTCGCGGCGCTCATCGGCGGTCGGTGGACGCAATCGGAGCTGGTCGTCGAAGACGCTGACCGCCGCGCAATAGAGGCAGACCGTGAAATCGCCGGGTTCGGGCAACGCCTTGCGATCGTTGAATACGATGGTCGCATCGTCGACCTTCGTGCCGCACGCGGGACAGGCGGATACAGCGGGGCGCGGCATCGTTTACTCCGCCCCTTTGTTCGTCCCAGAGACTTCAACCGCCCCGCGAAACTGCGGCACGTCGCTGACGCCAGTCAGTCCGATCAGCCAGTTCAGATCGACATCAAACGCACGACAGATCAGGACAAGATGCGCGGCACTTGGCAACGAATGCTCCTCCCAATCCGTGATCCGGCGCGCGTGCACACCGACGCGCTGCGCGAAGGCACGGCGCGTGAGTGAGTGGAGGTCGCGCAGCCTCCGAATGCGCCGCTGGATCTCGCGCACGGTTCGCGGCATTGCGCGCCGCGTTGACGTCGTCATTCGCGCGCTCCCGACGTTAGGCGTTTGATCGCATTGACCGCATCGACGGCGGGCATCTTCCCGCCGTGCGGCGTGTCAATGATCGTGAACGCAAAGACCGCTTCTTGGAGCGAGTAGAGCCCCGCATCGACGGCGGAGAGCATCGCTTCCGCCCACAAGAGGAGATGGCGCCACGCGACGCGCTCGGCCTGCTTATTCGCCCACTCGTCGCGATCGCTGTAGCTCCGGCGCTCGTAGCTCCGCTGAAACTCCGGCATCTTGCGAAGGCGGTTACGCACTTGCTCATACCCAATCGGCAAGTGAACCTCGATAGTCTCTCGCGCGGTCACGAGTTGGAATGCGACGACGACCGTGTGTGACGCATAGTCTTCGCTCACCGTGAAGCCGGTCGCGCCGTAGCGGCGCAGCAGCTCCTCGAACGCCGCCTTCGATCGGCCAGCGGGGACATCAGTGTCCCACGAGCGCACCCACCCAGGCGCTCGGCGGTCAGGTGCCGACTTCATTCCTCGAACGGTTGGGCGTTGAGTATCCACTGCGCGGCCGCGAGCCCGACCTTCTTGCGATTGGTTGACATCGCGATCACGCGCCCCTCGCCCTTCGGCTCCTCCGTGTTAGGCACGAGGATGATAATTCCGAAATCCGTACCCTCGGGGAGCTTCGCTTTCAGGTCCGCGAATGCGGGCTCGAGGGCCTTGCCGGCGAGATAGGCCATGCGCTCTTCCGCCGGGGGATTCCAGTTCGATGATCGGTCGCCCATCATGCAATGCCTAACAGCTTGTACGCTTTCGCGATCACGAGGTCGAGTTGCCGGTGCGCCTCGGCGCGTTGCGTCGGGTGCTCCTTGTCGCACGCGCCGCGCAAAAGCGGTAGCCCGGACTCGACGGACGCGCGGACTTCCTTGGCCGTCGCCGGCCGGCCATCGGCGTAGCAGTATACGTGGCGCGGCTCGCCCATCCGGAAGAGGTGATGCACCTGCTCGCGCGATTGGCCGGTATCGATCACCTCGTAAGTGTTCGTCACCCACACGAGCGCGACGCCGGGATTGCGGTCGATCATCACCCCCGCCGGTTCGCTCATCTTTTCAGGCAGCCCCGCTTCGCGGCGACGCATGTGCGGGCGCGAGAGAAACGGGCAGGCAATCGCCGAGAACCACGCGCACTCGCGATGCGAGGGCGGCTCACTCGAGACGCGATTGATGGCGCACATGGGTCCGACCACGAACGCGAACGTGGTGCCTAACCGTTCGCCGCAGACCCAACAGCGTTTTTCGCCCTTGAGCACGCGCGCCAGTTTCTTCACGTCCATGATGCGGAAGTCGGGCTTGCCGTCGACATACGCGACGAACCACGGTATCGGGTAGCCGCGCGCATCGAGCGGCAGCTTCTTCATGCGGAGTGGAAGTGGCGGCAGCTCGGGCCGCAGCGGTCGGGCGGGCGCAGTCGTGGTCATCGTTAGGCGGGCGGAATGTGGGCACCGGCCGCGCGCGCTTTGTTGAGCGCGATCGCGACCCTCTGCTTCGCGGCGGCGCTCCGACCCTTCTTCTTCCGCGTGTTCTTGACGATCTTCGGCGGGTTGTGCGTGACCTCGTGGAAGGCCGATTGAGTCAGCACCTCCGTTTTGGTCGGCTTCCGGTGGCCGACGGTGCCCGGATTGCTGGCGGCTTGGTGGTGCTGGCCTTTGCCGGTCAGTACCGACCCGGAGCCGTGCGGCAAGTTGATGCGCATCGGAGTGCACCTCGCGTTAGGCGTTCGTGCGGTTCGTGGGAAATGGGATCGTGCTGCCCCTTGCCCGTCATCGTCGTTGGACGTTGCAAAGGACGTTGCAAAGGCCACGGCCGCGAGGCAAGGGATTGAGTGCTTTCGGTTAACCGCTTTATCGCCACGGAGAACGGTTCAGGTCGCTGGGAAGGGGAGAGGATGGGCGGCGCTGAGATCGGCCCGGAGAGAGGCGAATAGGTGGCAAAAGCGCGCATGGTTTCAGTCGGCGAGGTCGCGGAGCGAGTGCTCAGCGTCGGCGCGAACATCGCGCACCGTGAAGCCAACCGGAAACGGATCGGACTGGCGCACGCGCCGAGGTGTCGAGCGCGCAGCGACCCAATACAGCGCACCGGTCACGCGCTGACGGATCGTGACCTGCCACGGTCCGATGACGAATGTCTCAATCGGATCGGTCGGGTCGAGGGCTTTCATGGTCTGTTCATCGCCGCCAAGCTCTCGGCCATCGTGTCTTGAAACTCTTCACGCGCGCGCTGCAAGTCGCCCGCGTCCGCTTGCGGGTCGCCCGTCACTCGCTGCTCGGCGTGCGCGTCGACGATCCGATACGCGACCGCTGTCCCGAGCGCTCCGACGCCCAGCCCGACCGCGAACGCGATCCTGATAACAGCGGTCGTGGTCATCGTCGTCATCGGCGCTGCCGCGTGAGCGCGGCGAAGAGGAAGAGAATGACGAAGACCACGATCACGCTGTCCACGTTGACGCTCCGCGGCGCGCGATGAGCTCGCGCGCACTGAAGTAGCGAACCGAGTTATGAGTCGGTCCCAAGCCAAAGTCGACTTCCACCTCGTGCCCGGTGTGCTCGTGATGCTGCTTCCCTTCACGCACACAGACCTCGGACGTTCCGTGGCATGTCCACGGACAGTGCTCGCAACGCGCGAAGGGTGAATGACTCATGCTCGACGTTTCTCCGGGACCAGCGCCTTTTCCCGCATGGCAGCGAGCCACGCGACCACGGCGGCATCGCTCAGGAGTGCGACGAGCGCGCGTCGATCGAAGTCGTGTCCGAGTGGCGACAACAATTCTTCGGCGTGCACCGCGATCGATCCGAGCTTCGCGAGCAGCGCGGCGTCCGGCTCGAGTGGATTCATCGTTGAGTCATCGTTGATTGATTCATCGTCAACTCAGCGACGCGCGCAGTTCACGAATCGCACGCACGAACGCGGCGGCCTCGCGCGCCCGCTGATCCCTGAATAGTTCGTCGATCTCACCGAGCGTCGGCAGTCGGCGTGACATGTCGTCGCAGTACATGCTCAGGCCCCCGCAGTGAGCGCAGAGCGTCGCGTCACCTTCCTTCGGGCCGTCGCGGTACTCGAAGCCCGGCGCGAGATCCCGCTCCCATGTGACAGCGCCGCAGTGCGGACAGCGGTCGCGTGGATCGTCAACGCGCATCGTACTGATCCGCCATCGAGGCGAGCTCGCGGGCGATCGCACACTCGGCGAGCGTCTCGAGCCGCAGCTTGAGCCCCGCGACGCCAAGGGCGCGATGCACGTCGAAACACGGTTTGCACGCCGGCACGCCCCCCCACTCGCCGGCGTAGTCGTTCTCGACGAACTCGCCGGTCGGATCGACGGCCAATCCGTACTCGACCGCACACGTGGCGCCGCAGGCATGACAGCGCGTGTCACGGCGCGGTGAGAGATTGATGATGAGATCGGCGAGCGCGTGCCGCATAAACCCCACCTGCCGGTTAGGGCGGTGTCGCTGAAGACGACGATGATGGCGGGCCGGCCTCGGCGCGCAGATGTTGGAGCAGATCCCAAAGGACGATGCGCAGATCGGTCTTCAGCCGTATTCCCTGCGCGCAGCAGTAGTAGGCTTCGCCGAGCGCTTCGAGCTCGAGGTGCGACACGCGAGGGGCGGCGCTGACCCGGAGCGCGGCATAGACCTTGGCGCGAATACCCTCGACAACCTCGACGGGCGCGTGCAGGACGAGCGCGGTGAGGGCCTTTTCGAGTTCGATCGCTTCGGGAGTCATTTCGCTCGTTAGGTTTTCGGTTGCCAGTTCGTTGCCACTTTGTAATGAAAAGTGGCTATTTTCAGCCCGAATTCGCGGTGTCCCATGATTGCTAAGTCGGTAAATGGCACGACTTTATGCAATCGGCTCCCGTTTTTTTCCGATGTGGTCGTAGGTTCGAGTCCTACTCGGGGAGCCTAGTTAAGTCCATGAAGTAAGAAGTTAAGTGGGTGAATTGCGGTCGGGCTCGCTGTTCGGTTGCCAGTTCGTTGCCAGTTTGGAGAAAAGGCGAGCGCGGGTTGTGCGAAATCCGCGCGAGCGCAATGGCCGGAGCGACGCGACTCCAGCGTGGGTTACACGTCGCGCACGGGTAGAATGTTCCGGGCGCGGCGTCGCTTTCGATGCACGCGGCACCGCGACACGCACAGTCGCGGATCGTCATCCAGTGAATCGCGCTCGCGCTCACAGCTCCTCCGCTGACACCGGATCATACGCATCCGGCAATGGGTCGGGCCATACCGGCAGGCCGTTCGTTCGCTGCACGTCGCGCAGCCGCTCGTAGCAGCTCGCGCACACTGGCTCGCGCGTGCCGTTGATGACGAGCGACGGCACGCGGAGCGGGTTGAAGCCGAAGGGGCGACCGCACGCCACGCACGGTCCCATCGCGATCGCGTAGCCACTCATCGCTGCACCTTGTCGTCGTGGCGCCCCTCGATCCAGCGCTGGTCCATTGCGCTGAACGCGCCGATGAGTCGCGAGTCGCGCTTCTGCAGGTACTCGCGCGCTCGCCGCGGATCGGTGTCGCCGATGGCTTGCAAGCCTAACAGGAAATCGTTCGACTGCGCCCACACTTCGCCGGCCAAGAGCTTGCGCAGTCCATGCGACGCGCGCCCGCGAATGTCGTCGACCCCGGCGCGCTTCTGCGCGCTCTTGAGTGCCCACCAGAGGGATTGCGGACTGTAGATCATCTCGCCCGTCTTGGTGCGATGAGCCGCCGGGAACAGCCATTCGCTTTCGCGCACGCGCGCTCGACTCGCCTGCATCCAGCCGGTCGGGTTCGCGAGTCGTTCGCGCCATTCGAGCGCGACCTCAATCGCGAGCTGCGCGGGCCAGCGGAGCGGCTGCTCCTCGTCGCGCCCGTACTTCTCCCACTCGCTGCGCCAGCGAATCGAGCCGGGGGAGAATACGGGGCCGTCCGGCGTGTCGATGTACTTGCCTAACGTGATGTCGTCGACCCGGAGGTGCAGCACCATCCACGAGCGCTTTCCCTGAAAGCCACAGAGCGCGAGCGCGACGAGCGGTCGCCAGTGGGTTGCGCGACGCGGCTCGAAGGCATCGAGCAGCCGCAAGAATTGGCCGTAGCCAAACTCCGGTGGCGGCTTGGGGCGCCGGTCTTTCGCGACCCGGAACTCGTAGTCCGCGATCGGGTTGACGCGGATCAGTCCCTGTTTCTTGGCCCACGCGTAGACGCGTTTCGTGCCCCTCACGAGGCCGCGGATCGTATTCACCGCGAGCGGTTTGCCCTTGTGCCCGCCCTTCTCGGCGAGCGTTTCGCGAAACGCGGACACCATCTGCATCGTGGATCGCGACACGAGGAAATGCTCGCCGTGGAACAGCATCCAGTACGCGAAGGCGTCGCGGTAGAACGTCTGCGTGTTCTCGCGGAGCAGGTGAAACTGGTCCGTCTGGAACGCCTGCCACATCTCGAGCAAGGTGAGATCGTCGCGCACGAGCGGTGCGGCGAGCGAGCGCGTCGCCCAATAGTCATTCGCAAACGCTAATGCCTCTTTTCTCCCCGCCGCGTCGGACGGCCACGACTTCGTAAGGATGCGCTGTGTGTGTAGCCGATGCTCGAAGCGTGCGAGGGTCCCGTCGCTCGTGATGAACACCTGCACGGTGTCGCCCCGGCGCCCGAAGCTCGCGAGCTTCCTCTGTTTGCTCTTCGCCATCAGTACGCGCGCTCCATCGTGCGCTGCGCGGCCCGTCGCGCGTCGTCGCGTGCCGCCGCGAGGTTGGCGCGCATCGGCACGACGATGGCCCGGTACTGGCGTTGCCTCGGGCGCTCCGGGTTGAGGCGCGCGAGGTCTTGCGTTTCCCACTGTGGGAACCGGACGCGGAACCAGTTCGCGCTTTTGCCCGAGCGGAGCGCGGCGGCATCTTCGGTCAGCCAGTTGCGCCACTCGACGGTCGCGTTCTCGATGTCGCGGAGCACGCGCTCACGCGCCGCGGCTTCCGCGACGAGGCCGTTCCGCTTCAGGACGTCGGCCTCCTTATGTGCTTCATCGAGCACGTTCTCCAACGGTTTCATGAGTCATCCTCTGCATTCCGGTCGAGGTACGCGTTGAGCGCAGACAGTCGGTAGCCGACGTTGCGCGATGTGGTGGAGCCGCGCTGCTGTTTGGCGAGTGCGAGTCGGCGCAGCGTGCGCACCGACACACCCAAGTACTTCGCGGCGTCCTTCGGCGGGAGGAGCGGATCGAACTCCGGGTCGTCTGCGCGCTTTTTGCTGAGCGTCATTCGCGTGAACCAGTTCGCCGAGTCGGAGTAGCTTCGCACCACCTGTCCGATCTTCATCAGCGTCGATGTCTGCATCGTCTGTCCGCTCGGAGGAGGTCAGTGCGTGACAACGTGGGCGTGAGAGTTAAGTATTCTATTCTACTTTTTCAAGATGTTGATTTGAGCGGTCAATCTGGTGAGTCGCGTACTTCTCCACACGCTCTCCACAGTACGTGAGCAAACTCACATGACGGTGCGGTCACGTGCGGCCACACGTGACGGCGCGAGCCTAACGAACTCAGGCAAGTTGGACCAAAGTCCAACATCGCTGCGGCTCCTGACGTGTCTGTAGGTGCCGGGTGGGGACACGTCATCGGGCGGGCTCGTCGGTGAAGGCGTCCGCGATCCGCTTCAGTTCGGGCGGTGCGTTCTCGAGCTGCTGGACGAGCCGCTGACCCAGCCGCCGACGTGCTTCGATGGCGTCAAGCCGTTCTTCGATTCGCCGGCGCGCTTCGGCCATGTCGGGCGGCGTGAACGGCTCCGTGGGTATCGCGATGGCTGGTCCCCACTCCTTCGGCCAGCGGCGTGCGAGGACCTTTAATGCGAGCTCGGGTTTCGTGCGCGTGCCTTGCATTACGCGCCCGACCAGCAACGCCTTACCCTCGCTGATCGCAGTCTCGACCTCCTCGCAAAAGTCGCGATACTCGCCGTGCGTCGCCTTTCGGCCGCGAGCGAGCCAGCGCGCCAGCGTAGCCGGATGGATTCCGGCGAGCCGCGCCGCGTCGTCCTGCGTATGCGGCGAGCGGAACGCATTGAGCAGCTTTGCTTTCGTGTCTGCGTTGAGCTTCGACGGACGACCGAGCGGCGAGCTGTCGGGAGGGGCGGTCATGGCGGTCCAACGGGTTCCTGCGGGTTCGGGCGATGTCGTGCGGAGTCGAGCGAAGTTGAGCGAACTCTACTAGGAAGATCCCAGCGCCCCGGTTGATTCCGAGGTACACCCAGGCGCGCTCATCGGGGCGGAGCGGAATCTCCCGCTGGGATCTGGTTCGGCGGGCACGCGCCACACGCGCACGCCTTCGTCGAGCATCGACGGAATGAGCGCGGCGCCCCGCGCGTATTCGTCCGCTGACGGCCGGTCCGGCTCAACGATCAGGTACGAGGGCGCGAGTGCCGCCGTCGATTCGGCGGGAACGTCCGGCACGTCTGCCGGAGCAGAGGGTGCTACCCTCTCACTCGGATTGCTGCGGTCGCGGCGTTCGCTCATTGCGCCATCCGTTGCGCGTGCTCGGCCTGATCGCGCGCCACGCGCCGTCGATAGGCTTCGCGCGCCGGATCGGCCAGCCGGTAGCGCGCGTCGTAAGTGGAGCGCGGCACTGGATATTGGCGCGTGATCGGGCCGTCGCCGGCGAGCGCGGGACCCATTTCGGTTCGCGGTCCGCTGCGCTGCTTGTCGAAGAAGGCCACGCCGGCCTTCGCGCACTTCGCGCGCATCGCGCGCGGCCACGCGCGCTCGTCTTTCCGGTAGTGGGCACCGGACTCGCCACCGTAGATCACCCAATCGAGGCCGCGTAAGTCGAGATCGTCGAGCGGTCCGAGCGCGGGCTCGTAACTGATGAAATGCACGACGGCGGGCACTTCGATCAGTGCGCGCGTGCGGTGCGCGACCTTCATGTTCTCGACCGATGTGCCGAGCCACACGTTCGGATAGCCCGCGCCCCAATCGTCAGGCAACATCCGGTGCATGTTCTCGGGTCGTTTCGTGAGGAGCTGCCACCAGAGGAGCGGTGTCGAGCGGATCAGCTCCCACAACTTCGGTCGCACGGCGTCGAGGTCGGGATGCTGTTCGAACACGTCGGCGAGCGACGCGCAGAAGACGCGCGTTGCGATCCCGCTCTTCATCGCTGCGCGGTTCCACGCGAGCGGCTTCCGCCAGTAGCCGTCCGAGGTCGCCATCCGATGCTTGCCGGCGGTGGCCGGACCCCAGAGGTCGGTCCGTCCGAGCGCGGGGCCGAGTCGATTCTCGACGAGCGTTTCGGCGTAGCAGTTCTTGCAACCGTCGCTGACCTTCACGCAGCCGATCCACGGATTGAACGTGTTGTGCGTCCACGCGATCAGACTTCCTTCCGCCATCCTCACACCCCCGCGCACGGTTTCTAGTTGGTGGCTCAAACACTGGTGAGGATAGATACAGTCATTGATCGCATTATGCAAGGTGTTGCACCGCAGAGAGTTAGGCGTTGTGCGGTCGCAAGTGCACGCCGAAATAGCGCGCGTTCTTCGCGGGCGGGGTGACCTCGACGGCCTCGACGACCTCGAGCCCGCGCGTGAGCGCCTGGGCGAAGCACGCGCCGACGGCGAGCGCGTCGAGTTTCCAGCGGAGCGCGTTCGGGATCGGGCAGCGCATTCGTGAGAGGCCGAGCGCGTGCAGCACCGCGCCGTCGACGGCGGTGATTCCGCCGACGTGGCCGAGGGTGAGGAACACGGTCGTGGGTCGGCGCAGGTTCGGCAGGAGCGTCGTCCAGTGCTGCCACGGCGAGCCGTAGGTATCGACATCGATCACGTCATACGGGAGTCCGGGCTGCGCGAGCAGACGCACCGAGTCGATGGTCAGACGTCCGCGTTTGCCGACGCGATCGACGCCCCAATACTTCACCGTGAACTCGCGGCGCAGCGTCGTCCAGAGTCGCGCTTCTGCCTGACAACAGTCGAGCACGACCGGGACGGTGTTCGCGTGATAGCGGCTGAGGAAGTGCCGTCGAATTTGCAGCTTCTTACTTGGATCCGAATTGTCCTCGCGCTTGTCGCTCGCGAGCTGCAGCCGCCCGCTCTTCGAGGTCATCGCTTCTTCCGCTGTGGCGCGGCGGTGTCGTTCGCGGTGACTTCGACGAACGCCTCGGGCACGAGCGTGATTGCTTCGACGTGCTCAGCGATCGCCGGGTACTGGCCGGTCGGGATGCCGATCAAGACCCAGGTGTGCGGCGGGAACTGCGCGATGGGCACCGGCTCGAGCGTCCCTTCGCCGGCGTCGCTGAGCAACCGTTCGAGCTCGTCGGGATCGAACGCGGTCGCGTCTGCGAGTTCGTCGAGCGCGCCGATGCCGATCGACTGCAGCAACTGCAGCTCGGCCTTCAGCAAGTTCTCGTCCCACTCGCTCTCCTCAGCGATCCGGTTGTCCGCGAGGCGGTACGCGATGGCCTCGGACTCGCTGAGGTCGGCGGCGACCCACACCGGGACGTGCGTCTCGGCGTTCGCCTCCGCGGCGAGGTAGCGGGAATCGCCGGCGACGATCACATGCGCCTGATCGACGACGAGCGGCTGGCGCCACCCGTAGCGGCGAATGAGCGCGGCGAGCTTATCGACGTTCTGCTTTCGGCGTGGGTTCTTCCAGTACCGGCGCACCTGCGCAATCGGGAGCATCCGGGTTTGCATCGAGTCGGGCACCGGAGGGTCCACGGAGAGGGCGTCGGCCATTGGGGGGAGGGTTGGCATAGGGTCGCGCGCAGATCGGGCGGGAGAGCGGCGAATAGGCGGCAAGGATAAGACTTTTACCGCCGCCGGGTAAGGCTTGGATTGCGGCGCGGTAGGGTTTACGGCGATGTGAGCGGGAAGCCCTCAAGTCGTTCGTACTCGCGCACGGCGGCGCGCGCCGCCTCGCGCCGCGTCATCCCCTCGGGATCGCCGCACAGCGACCCGGGCACATAGCACGAGCAGAGCTTCTGAATGTGCGACACCGAGCCGAGGACGCCGCGCAACTGGCACTCGCGGTGCAAGTAGATGATCCCCTCGTTGTGCGCGAATGAGGGAATCGCGAACCCGTCGTCGCCGTCGACGATCAGCTCGTCGCAGTGAAAGCACGCCACGCCGACCGGCGTCGCCGTGCGGTCGATCTCGTGGTAGAGAGGCGCGCGGTAGCGACGACCGAACCAGCGCATCCTAGAGCTGTCCCGCGCGCAACGACTGCTCGATCTGGTCCGCGACGCTACGGAGGAGGCGCGGCAACCGCAGATACGTCGCCGGATCGGCCTGCACGCTGAAGCCGTGGCCCTCGCGCCCGTTGAGCACGATGAGCACGACGGCACCATTCGGATTCTCGTCGGCAATGCCGACCGCATGGCGGGCGAGCGTGGCTGCAGCGTCGTATTTGCCGGGGCCGATGGGCATTCGTTAGGCGCTCGGCTCGTGGGTGACTTTGCAGGCCTTGAGCGGCCCGCCCCACTCGAGGAGGACGGCGGTGCCGTCCACGAAGAAGATCCGCGTCCAATAGCTACCGTCCGGGCGCTGGCGCCCGCTCTCCTCGCCCAGCGCCCCCGGTTGGGATTCGTAGTAGGCGATTTCGTGGCTACAGTCGGTGCGGGGTTCCGTACAGCCAACGGCGGCAACGAGGGCGAGCAGCGGGAGAACGGATTTCATGCGTCGGTCCCATCGCGGCGTAGCTGCTCGATCAACTCGTCCATGACCTCGGGCAGGACGACCGGCGTTGGCGGCTCGGGGTCCTCGCGGATCGCACGCGGAATGCAGCGCGAGCAGAGGATGCGGGCCGCGCCTGCGATGTACGGTTGCAGCGCGCGCCCGATCCATGTGCCACGGTCGCACAAGCTACAGGGCACCATCACGCTCCCCTCGACAGGATCGGCGTCGTCGGCTGCCGCCATACCGACAATCGTGTAGGGTTCCCGGTCCATCGTTAGGAGTCCGGGTCGGTCGGCTCTTGCGTCTGGCCGTAGGACCAGAGGAGCAACTGCTCGACGGTGATCGTGCTCGGCAGCGCACGCGGGTGCTGCCGGAGGAAGTCGGCCAACAGCTCGTCCAGCGCGTCGTGCAATTCGCGGTGCCGCTGCCGGTGCTGTTCGATCGAGTAGGGCACGTGGTCGATCATATCCAGGCCTCGACGATTTGCGGTTCGTCCTGTTCGAAGCGCGGGAGCCGGAACAGGCCGCGCGGCAATACGCTCCGCGCGACGTCGAGCGAGTCGCACACAATGAGCGGCTTCGGGTCAGGCACGACGGTTCCGTCACGGC
>DATBHD010000090.1:0-26109 GCA_036557635.1 Gemmatimonadaceae bacterium | reverse complement strand
CGCCGCCGCCGACACGCTCGATCCGACCAACACCGCGTCGGCACCACAGCGCGCGACGCGTTCGACGTCACCTCGGCCCGAGACGCCACTCTCGGCGACGGCGATGACTGCCGGCGGTACCCGCTGCACGAGTCGCTCGCTGGTCGCGGGGTCGATGACGAGCGTCTCGAGATTCCGATTGTTGATCCCGACCACTGATGCACCACACTCCAGCGCGAGGTCGAGCTCACGCTCGTCGCGAATTTCCACCAGCAGCTCGAGCGAGAGGTCCTTCGCCACCTTCACGAGCTCGGACAAAGCCGATGGACCGAGTGCGCGGACGATGAGCAGTGCGGCCGAGGCACCCAGCGACTTCGCCTCGACGAGTTGAATCGGCGTGACGTGGAAATCCTTCTTCAGGACCGGCACATCCACACTGCTGCGAGCGCGGAGCAAATCGTCGGTCGAGCCGGCGAAGTGCTCCGGCTCCGTCAACACCGAGATCGCCTTCGCGCCCGCGCTGGCGTAGGAGCGTGCCTGACCGCCCGCGTCCATGCCCGGCTGTATCCACCCCTTCGACGGCGAGCGCCGCTTCACTTCGGCGATGACCGCGACACTCTCGCCGCGAAGCGCGTCGGCGAAGGACGGAACCGCACCGACGTCGCGAGCGCTTCGCTCGAGGTCGACCGCACGAAGCTCTAGCGCTCGAGCCCGGGCGCGTGCCTCTTCGACGATGCGGCCGAGTGTACCCGACGGCGGGGTCCACGCAAACGATGCTTGCACTTCGGTCCTTCTTCGGATATCGTAAGATTCGGTACTTGTTCGGGATCAGGCGGAAACCGAGCGCAAACTCAGCTCTGCTACTCATACCACGGTCGCCAGCCATGCCGCTCACGAAGCGCCAGCGGGAGATACTAAACTACCTCGCGAATTACACCGAGCAAAACGGCTACGCGCCGAGCTTCGAGGAGATCGCGGATCAATTCCGCTATTCGTCGCTGGCGACGGTGCACGAGCATCTCTCGAATCTCGAGCGCAAGGGCTACATCAAGCGCTCCTATAACGAGAGCCGCGCGATCGAGATTCTCCCCACCGAGGCGACTCCGCGCGCGATCGAGCTTCCTGTCCTGGGCAGCGTCGCCGCCGGCGTGCCGATCGAGTCGATCGAGCAAGGGGAAACGATGAGCGTGCCCGACGCTTTCGTGCGGCGCGGCGGGAATCACTACGTGTTACGCGTTCGTGGCAATTCGATGATCGACGAACAAATCCGGGACGGGGATTTCGTCGTCATCAACGAGCGCCGAAGCGCGGACAACGGCGAGATGGTGATCGCGCTCATGAACGGCTCCTCGGCGACGGTGAAGAAGTTCTACCGCGAGCGCGATGGCCGCATTCGCCTCCAACCGGCAAACGAGACGATGCCGCCGATCTACATCGACGAGAACGATGTCATGATCCAGGGCATCGTCGTCGGCGTCATGCGTCGCTACTAGCGTTAGGCGGAGGCGCCGGCGAACGCGCGGCGCAATTGCTGCAGCGCCCGGAGACCGGCTTCGTTTTGCATCGCGTCCTGCGCCGCTGATACGGCGTCGTCAAATGTCTTGACCCTGCCCGAGACGTAGACAGCCGCCGCGGCATTCAGCACGACCGCGGCTGTCGCACCGCTGTTCCCCTCTCCACTCAGCACCGCGAGTACCGTCTCCGCGTTCTCCTTGGGAGAGCCGCCGGTGAGATGCGCGGGATTCGCGTCGTGGAATCCATACCGTCCCGGCTCGATCGACCACTCCCGGAGCGCGCCGTCACGAATCTCGACCACGCGCGTCACGCCGATCGGCGACACCTCGTCGAGACCGGGCGCTCCATGCACGACGAGCGCGTGCATCGTGCCGAGCTCTCGTAAGGCACCGGCGATGAGCGCGAGCCGGCGTTCGTCGGACACGCCGACCACCTGACGCCCGGCGAAGGCCGGATTCGCCAGCGGTCCAACGATGTTCATCACCGTCGGGATCGCCAGCTCGCGCCTAACGGGCCCGACGTGGCGCATCGCCGGATGCATGAGCGGGGCAAACATGAACACGATCCCGGCGTCGCGGAGCGCCTGCTGCATCACTTCCACCGGCACCTCGATCTTTACGCCGAGCGCCTCGAGAACGTCGGCGCTGCCGCACAACGAGGTGAACGATCGGTTGCCGTGCTTGGCGATGCGGACGCCGGCGCCGGCGGCGAGCAGCGCGGCGGCGGTAGAGATGTTGAACGTGACGAGTGCACCGCCCCCCGTGCCGCACGTGTCGACCAGCTCCTCGGGACGCTCGGCGCGCAGGACGACCATCACGTTCCGCATCGCGCGCGCGACGGCGGCAACCTCCTCCGGCGTTTCGCCCCGCACCCGGAGACCGATCAACAGCGCGCCAATTTGCGCCGCGGTCGCTTCCCCGGCCATGACGCGGTCGAACGCACGCGTCAGCTCCTCACCCGGTATCGCCTCGCCGTGGGCGAGGCGGCGAATGGCCGTCGTCAGCGCGCTTCCGTCAGCCGACACTGAGCATCTCGCCGAGGCGCTCCGGAAGTCGCGCTCGTGAGGCGACGAGCGCGATGACGAGACCGAGCAGCCGCACCCGCTCGATATCCTCCTCGCCGAACACGCCATACATCGCGCGGTTCGTGAGATTCACGACGCCGACGAGATCATCGTGATAAACGAGCGGAAAACTGATAAAGGACCCGGTGGTGAAATACTGATCCCGGAGCAACGGGTGCTGTTTCGCCTCGCCGACGTCCCTAACGAGAAGCGGCTCCCGTGATGCGGCGACGCGGCCCGCGACCCCCTCGCCGATGCGGATGCGAGCGCCCTCCGCGACCCCGGGCGCGACGCCGCGGGCCGACGCGAGATAGAGCCAGCCCGCCTCGCGCGCCCGAAGCATCAAGGAGCAGCGCTGGGCTTGCATGTCGTCGCCCACGAGCGACAGGAGACCGTCGACGAGTTGACGCGGGTCATTCGTGCTCGCGTCGAGGCTCAGCACGCGATCGATCAGGTAGAGCGTGCGCGTCTTTTGCCGCAGCAGTTCGCTCCGACGCGCGAGCTCGATGTGGGCTTTTTCCAGCTGCTCGACGGCGGAGGTCACCGTTGCCTCGACGGCTTCGGCGCGACGGCTCGCCTGACGAGTCGACTCCTCCGACCGCGCGAGCTCCCGTTCGAGCGCGACGACCCGTTCGGACGCACCGGCGTCTCCCGCCGCGCCCGGGCGCGCGAGACCCGCCTGGAGCTGCGCGAGCCGGCGCTCATACTCGCCGTGCACGCGTTGTGTCACCCCTTCGAGCGTCTCGACCGCTTCGGAGCGCGCGTCGTGTTCGAGAAATCGGACCAATGCGAGATCGAAGAGCGCCGCCGACGGGCCGAATCGCTCCGACGTGCGCGTCCCGAAAATCTTTCGCGTCTCGTAAAGCACGAGAATCGCGCTCAGTTGCCCCTCGAAGCGAATCCCCCGCGCCGACAACCACCCCGGCTCATCGAATCCGCGCAGTCCAAAGAGGCGCGCGAACTCGTCCACGCTGTCGTTGAACTCGACGAACTGTCCGCCAGCCGTCACCGCCACGCGCTCTCGATTCGGCAGATGATCGATCGTCGTCTCCAACGCCGTCACATCGACGGTGGCCCCGCGTGGCACCAGTCGCTCGCGGAGCATGCTCCGCTTGTGGTCGTAGCGGATGAGCGCGACCTGCGCAAAGCGATCGATGTCCGCGAGTGCTTCGCCGAGCGCGCCAAGCGCGGCCTGTACATCGTCGGCAACGGTGAGCGCATGGGCGAGAGACGCGAGCGTGCGCGGCGGCATCGATGACTGTTTGTTGCGGCTGAGGGAATTGAGGGGAGACGCAGTCTAGACGAGCGGACCGGGACGTCACGCAACGTACGGGATTTCGGCAGAACTGTCATTCCGAGGAGCGAAGCGCCGAGGAATCTGCAAGCGACATGTACGAAGCGGGATGATTCGGCTCCTTCCCGAAAGTATTCGACTGTTCGGGCATGCTGTCGCGATGAGCCGCTTCATCGAAGCGTGAATTCCGCTTTTCGTCAGTGGTGTCAACGGCGTGTCAGCGGCTTCCGAGGCCCCCGCAAGGCTGGCCGCTCCAACGTTGCCGAACTTCCGTTACGACCCAAATAAGACGCGTTTGTCCTCGCTGCGCGAGGACAAATGATTTGCTACGTCGAACAAAGTCAATCGCTTCCACACTCGGTCGACAAGCGTGTATTGCTTGACACACCTTCATGCTCCGGTAGTTTTCGTGCAATGGCCGAGCGGACCGTGCAGCTCGTGTTGCACTACGACGGTGCACGATTCAGCGGATGGCAGCGGCAGCCCGACCAGCGCACCGTTCAGGGGGTCGTGGAGCAGGCACTCGAGCGTTTGTGTGGCGGACCCGTTCCGGCACTTGGCGCGGGAAGGACCGACGCCGGAGTGCACGCGAGAGGTCAAGCGGTCGGTGTGCGACTGCCCGAGCGCTGGGATGCGACCCGAGTGCGACGCGCGCTCAACGCGATCTTGCCCGAGGACGTGTGGGTCGCCGCCACGTTCGAGATGCGCCCCGAATTTCATGCACGCTACAGCGCCGTTTCGCGGCGCTATAGTTATTACGTCGGCACGGACGAAGAGGCACGGTCACCGTTTCGGCGGTCGCGCGAGCTGCCCGTGAGTCACCAGTTGGATCGAGCGGCGCTCGACCTCACCGCGTCGATGCTGGAAGGCGATCACTGCTTTCGCGCGTTCGCGGTGCTGGGAACCGCGCCAGCCCACGACGATCATCGGTGCATCGTGCACGTCGCTCGCTGGCGCGACAGGCCCGGCGGTTTGGTCTTCGAGATCGAAGCAAATCGTTTTCTGCATCACATGGTGCGATTCTTGGTCGGTACAATGATCGACGTGGCGAGCGGGCAGCGGCCACTCGGCGACTTTGCCGCGTTGCTCGAGGCGAATGACAATCGACGTGTATCGCCGCCGGCTCCACCGCATGCGCTCTTCCTCGATCGCGTCACGTACCCGAACGAGTTGTATCTCGAGCATCACCCTGCGTTGACTCCAGCATGAACCGATCTCCGCGCGCCCTCGTCGCGCTGACTTTAGCAGTCGCCGTCGCCTGTGGACGCACCCGCGAATCCGAGGCGGCGCCGATGCAAGCTCAGGCGACCACCAAGTCAGCAAGCGTAAGTACGTCTCGTCGTACCGCGATCACCGAAGCGGTCGCCCGCGTCGCACCCGCCGTCGTCACGGTCCAGACGGAGATCCTGCAACGCGTCGCGCCCGATCCGTTCGATTGGCCGTTTGGCGGGGAACAGCAGCAGCGGTCGGCTGGTCTCGGCACCGGATTCATCGTTCGGCCGGACGGTGTGATCGTGACGAACGCGCACGTGGTGCAGGGCGCGACCCAGGTATCTGTGATGATGCGCGACGGAAAGACCTTCCCCGCGAAGATTCTCGGTTCCGACGAAACGAATGACCTCGCCGTGCTCAAGATCGACGCGACGGGCTTGCCCGTCGCCAAGCTCGGTAACTCCGAGAACTTGCTCATCGGCGAATGGGCGATCGCGATCGGCAATCCGTACGGCTTTCTCCTCGGCAACTCCGAGCCGAGCGTTACGGCGGGTGTGATCAGCGGCACCGGGCGAAATCTCGTCGCGCGCGGCGAGGGATCGGCGGCGTACTTCGACATGATTCAGACCGACGCGTCCATCAACCCCGGCAACTCCGGCGGGCCGCTCGTCGACGCGGATGGTGAAGTGATTGGCGTGAACAGCTCGATCTACTCCACGAGCGGGGGCTCGATCGGGCTTGGCTTCGCGATTCCCATCAACCGCGCTTCGCGTGTTGTCGAAGATCTTCTCGAGCACGGCGCCGTTAGGCGGCCGTGGATCGGGGTGAAGCTGCGGGTCAACAGCGGGAACAACGTTCGCGCGGCGATTTCCCAGGGCGCCGTTGTTTCGACGGTCGTTCCCGGCTCGCCGGCGGCGAAATCGGGACTGCAGCCCGGCGACGTGATTCTGCAGGAAGGCAGTCGGCCGGTTCGGAATCAGTTCGACTGGGAGGCGGCGCTGCTGGATCTCCGCGTTGGGCAGCCGGCAACGCTGCGCGTTCAGCGTGGATCGCGGGTGCTGAACATCCCGGTGCAGGTTGCCGATCAGCCCGAGGTCACCGCGCCGAAGGTGCAGGTGCTCAAGGAGCTGGAGCTCGTCACCGTGACGCCGGCAATTCGCGCTGAGCGAAACGTGCGATCGACGCAGGGCGCCCTCGTCTTCAACGTCAGTGATCGCGTCGCAAACGATCTCGGGATTCAGCGCGGCGACGTCATCGTGCAGATCAACCGCACGCGCATCCAGTCGGCGGAGGATGCCGCGAAGGCGCTGGACTATTACGGTGGGCGCGGAGCGATCCGCATGTTCCTCGAGCGAGACGGCCAGATCTACATCACGGATTTCGTCATCCGATGACGCGACCCGGCGCGGAGACCTATTCGTCGCCGCTCGCGGAGCGATACGCGTCGCGCGCGATGCTCGAGCTGTGGTCGCCGCGCACCCGATACGGCATGTGGCGACGACTCTGGCTCGCGCTCGCCGAAGGCGAGCAGGCGTTAGGCATTTCCATTCCCCCCGAAGCGATCGCCCAGATGCGTCAGCACGTGGACGATCTGGATTTCACGGCCGTCGCGGCGTACGAGAAGCGGCTCCGACACGACGTCATGGCGCACATTCACGCATTCGCCGACCTCGCGCCCTCGGCCCGCCCCTACATTCACCTCGGCGCGACGAGCGCATTCGTCACCGACAACACCGAGCTCGTGTTGATGCGCCGCGCCCTGCAACTGCTCCACACCAAGATCGCGCGCGTGCTCCGTGCCCTCGGTGCGTTTGCCCGCGAATGGCGTGACGAACCGACGCTCGGATCTACGCATCTGCAGCCGGCGCAGCCGACCACGGTCGGAAAGCGCGCGACGCTGTGGATGCAGGATCTCGTCCTCGATCTGGGTGACGTCGAGTTTCGGAGCGAGACCCTTCCCTGCCGCGGCGTGAAGGGCACCACCGGTACGCAAGCCAGCTTCCTCGCGCTGTTCGACGGCGATCACGAGAAGGTGCGTCGCCTCGATCAGCACGTCGCGACCGCCATTGGTTTCAAGACTTCTATACCCGTCTCGGGCCAGACCTACACGCGAAAACTCGACGCGCAAGTGCTCGGCGCCGTCGCCGGCGTGGCCGCCAGCGCGGCGAAGTTCGCCAACGATCTGCGCGTGCTGCAGTCGGTCGGTGAGATCGAGGAGCCGTTCGAGGAGGAACAGGTCGGGTCGTCAGCGATGGCGTACAAGCGCAATCCGATGCGGTGCGAGCGCATCAATTCTCTCGCGCGGTTCGTGCTCTCGCTCGAGCCCAACGCGAACCAGACCCATAGCGTCCAGTTCTTCGAGCGCACGTTGGACGACAGCGCCAACCGGCGCCTCGTCATTCCGGAAGCGTTCCTCGCGACCGACGCGATACTCGTCCTCATGGAGAACGTCGTCTGCGGTCTCGAGGTCCACCCGGCGCGCATCCGTCGCCGTCTCGACGACGAGCTGCCGTTCATGGCCACCGAGGAGCTCATCCTGCGCGCCGTGCGGGCCGGCGGAGACCGGCAGCTGGCGCACGAGCGCATTCGTCGGGCAAGTATCGCTGCCGCAAGAGCGCTCAAGGACGGCGCGGAGCGCAATGACATGTTGGAACGGCTCGCCGCGGATCCGGAGTTCGGCGTCTCGATCGAGGAGATGCAGCAAACGCTCGACCCACATCGATTCGTCGGCCGCGCGCCGGAGCAGGTCGACGAATTCCTGCGCGAGGTCGTCGAGCCCCTGCTCTCGCGCCACGAGGAGCTCGAGGGACACCGCGAGGAGGTGCGCGTATGACGAGTGTGAGTCCAGCTTCCGTGGAGCAACTGCCGCTCCGGCACCTGCGGCGCGGGAAGGTGCGCGAAGTCTACGAGGTCGACGCCGAGCGCCTGCTGCTCGTCGCGAGCGACCGCGTGAGCGCCTTCGACGTGGTGATGGACGAGCGTATTCCGCACAAGGGCGCGGTCCTGACCCAGCTCACCGCCTGGTGGCTGCGACAATTCGCCAGCACCGTTAGGCATCACATGCTCAGCGCCGACGCCGACGAGATCGTTGGCGCCGTCCCGGCCCTGGCGCCGTACCGCGCCACCATCGCCGGCCGGGCCATGTTGTGTCGGCGGACGGAGGTATTCCCCGTCGAATGTGTCGTGCGCGGTTACATCTCCGGATCGGCCTGGAAGGAGTATCGGGCCCATGGTACGCTCGCCGGCGAGCCGCTCCCCACTGGCCTCGAGGAGAGCGCGCGATTCGCGGCGCCGATCTTCAGTCCGGCGACAAAAGCCGAGGTCGGACACGACCAGAACATCACCTTCGAACGAATGAGCGCGCTCATCGGCGAGAGCCAGGCGACGGAGCTGCGACGCCTCAGTCTCCTCGTCTACGATCGTGGCCGCGCGATCGCCGCCGAGCGAGGCATCATCATCGCCGACACGAAGTTCGAGTTCGGACGTGATCGCGACGGGCGTGTAACGCTCATCGATGAAGTGCTCACGCCGGACAGCTCGCGCTTCTGGCCGGCGGATCGTTATGCGCCAGGCCGCACGCAGCCAAGCTTCGACAAACAGCCGCTTCGCGACTATCTCGAGAACGAGCGTCGAGCCGGCCGGTGGAATGGCGAGTCGCCGCCTCCACCCCTCCCCGACGAGGTGGTGCGGGCGACGAGCGTGCGCTATCTGGATGCCTTTCGCCGCATCACCGGGAACACCCTGACGACGGAATCGACGTGAGCTTCGCGCGCGAAGGACTGATCTTCATCATCATCGCGGCGGCTATCGCCGCCGGGACCTTTGCGTTCGCCCTCAATCGCCGTTCCTGGCCGCTCTGGCTCGCCGCGGTGCTCATGGTCGTTGTCGCAATCTGGGTTGCGTACTTCTTCCGGGACCCGGAGCGCATCGGTGAGCGCGGTGAGCGTTTGGTCATCGCTCCCGCCGATGGCAAGGTGGTGCAGATCACCGAAGTCGACGAGCCCGCGTTTCTCCATCAGAAGGCAATTCGCATTTCGATCTTCATGAACGTGTTCAACGTCCACGTGAACCGGTATCCGGTGAGCGGCGTCGTTCGCTACGTCCAGTACAACCCCGGCAAGTTCTTCAACGCGGCCGCGGAGAAAGCGAGCCTCGAGAACGAGCAATCGTCGGTCGGCATCGAGAGCGGCTCCAATCGCGTGCTCGTCAGGCAGATCGCGGGATTGATCGCGCGCCGCATCGTCACCTACGGGCGGGATGGCGAGCACGTCGTGCAGGGCGATCGCATGGGCATCATCCGCTTCGGATCGCGGGTCGACGTCTTTGTCCCGACGTCCGCGCGGCCACTCGTCAAAGTCGGCGATCCGACCTTCGCCGGCGTCACCGTCGTCGCCGAGCTCGCCAGTCAATGATGGCGCGCGTGCGACGTCCAACCATGCGGCGGGCAGTGATCTATCTGCCTAACGGGTTCACGCTGTTCAATCTGTTCTGCGGCATCTTCGCCATCGTGCTGTCGTCACGACAGAACTTCGGCAAGGCGGCGCTCTTCGTCTTTCTCGGCGGCATCGCCGATGCGCTCGACGGACGCGTCGCGCGCGCCACCGGATCCGGCAGCCGCATCGGCGAGGAGCTCGACTCCCTCGTCGACGCGATCTCCTTCGGGTTCGCCCCGGCGATGATCATGTACTTCGCCGTGCTCAACACCGAAAACTGGGAGTGGCTGTTCGTTTTCCTGTTTACGGCGTGCGCCGTGCTGCGCCTCGCGCGCTTCAACGTCGAGCAGGCGGGCCGCGCGAAGACGTACTTCCATGGCCTGCCGAGTCCGGCCGCGGGACTCACCCTCGCGACGTACTACTGGTTCAGCCAGACGACGCTCTACAACCAGACCATCATTCTCTTCACGGACAACAAGACGCTGGCCGAGTTGCCCTGGCATACCATCCTGCCGGGCCTCATGGGACTTCTCGCCGTGCTCATGGTCAGCAACGTGCCGTACCCCGCCGTGCCGGTGATCGGTTGGCGCACGCTGCGTCAGCTCGCGGCAAGCCTCGTTCTCGTCGCCGCGATCGTCGGCCTCATCTTCCTGCCGCGACAGTTCTTTTTCCCGGCACTCCTCGCGTACGTGCTCTACGGAGCGCTCAAGTGGCTCGTGCTCGGTCTCATCGGCAGTCGTTCGGAGCCGGAGGAGATCTACTTCCAGCTCGAGCCGGAAGAGGAGCTCGCCGCTGCCATACCACCCCCCGGAGGCCGGCGGACGCCGCCAGTCGGCGTCCAATCCGCTTCTGTCGTCGTCGAGACGGATGGCAACACGCCCGTTCGTCGTGGCCGGCGGCGTCGGCGCCGGCGTGGCGATGGCAGGCGTGGCGAACGCGGCGAGCAGCGCGGTGAGCGCCCCAGTTCACCGAAACCATTTCCTCCCGTTCCACCTTCCTCTCCCCCTCCCTCCTCATCTCCTCCGCCCAAGGACAACGAATGAGTCGCTTTCGCGTCGCCGTGCACATCGTGCCACGCCGCGGCCTTCTCGATCCGCAAGGAAAAGCCGTCACGGACGCTCTGCACACATTGGGCTTTTCGTCGGTTCAGGACGTCCACGTCGGCCGGCACCTCGTCGTGGACATGGACGCGAGCGACACCGCCGCAGCTGAACGCACCACGCGCGAGATGTGCAACAAGCTCCTCGCCAACCCCGTCATCGAAGATTTCGAGATAGCGAGTGTGAGCACTCTATGAAATTCGGCATCGTAACGTTTCCCGGTTCCAACTGTGACTACGACGCATACCACGCCGTCGTCGATGCGCTCGGCGAAGAGGCAGTGTACCTCTGGCACAAAGACCACGATCTGCGCGGGAGCGATGTCGTCATTCTGCCCGGAGGATTCAGCTACGGCGATTACCTCCGCGCCGGCGCCATCGCGCGCTTCAGTCCCATCATGCGGGAAGTCGTTGCCCACGCCGAGCGCGGAGCACCGGTCGTAGGGATTTGCAACGGCTTTCAGATCGCCTGTGAAGCCGGGCTCCTTCCCGGCGCGCTCTTGCGCAATGCCAGCCTCAAGTTCGTTTGCGAGGCCGTGCGCATGCGTGTCGAGAATGCTGACACCCTCTTCACGAATCGGTACGATCGGGGTCAGCTGATCACGATTCCCATCGCTCATGGTGACGGCCGCTACACGGCGGACGAGGAAACCCTGGCCCGAATCGAAGGGGAGGGTCGAGTCGTCTTTCGTTACGTGGGCGGACCCGGCGATGCGGACGAGTGGTGGAGTCCGAACGGATCGATGAACGCGATAGCGGGCATCGTGAGCGCAGCCGGCAACGTCCTCGGAATGATGCCCCACCCCGAGCGCGCGGTAGACGATCTCCTCGGCTCCAGCGACGGGATGGGCGTTTTCGAGTCCATTCTCTCGCGCGTTGCCGCGTAATTCAGGAGGCTCCATGCTGCGTGCCGGTCTCGTCTTCGTTCTGCTCAGCGCCGTGGCCGCGCCGAGCTTGGCGCAAGCGCCGAAGTCCATTGATCCGGGGATGTCGGAGACGAAGGTTGTCGAGCGACTCGGCGCGCCGGACGCGTCCCGCGCGGCCGGAGACTACAAGTACCTGTTCTACCACAACGACTGCATCAGGAAATGTGGCATGGACGACGTCGTCATCCTCAGGAGCGATTCCGTCGTCGACGCGATGTTTCGCTCCGCGGACCGCGCATACACCGGCAAGAGCAGCTCGCCGCGTTCGATTCCGGCCGAGGTCGCGGCGCGGACACGTCCCAGCCCGCGCGAGCTGCCTTCAGGAGAGGTGGTGCAAGCCGGCGCCGTGAAAGCGGAACCTCCAAAGGCCGACTCGGCGGCAAAGCCCGCGCCGAAGGACACGGCGGCGAAGGCCGAGCCAGCGGCGGCCGCTGACACCGCGGCGAAAACGGCGCCCACTGAGAAGCCCGTGCACAAGCCCGCGAAGAAGGCGGCCGCATCGACGGCCCACGCCAACGCTGACACCGCGCGGCGCGATACTATCATTGGGGCGTCCTTGCGCATTCCGGTGAAGCCGCCGATACACTCCACGGCCAAGCCGGACTCGACGCGGCCCCAAATCAAGGAGTGAAATCGTTTTTCGAACGCGCAGGAGGAGTATGCATCGCCATTCAGAGGAACATCCAACTCGTAACGAAGACGAGTACTTTGCACGCCAGAATGCGCGCTTGATCAAGGAAATGCGCGCCTTGCTCGACGAACAACGGCGAGAGACCGAGCGTCGCGAGCATTTCATGAAATGCCCGAGGTGCGGAGAAGACTTGGAGGAGCGAGATTTCGAGGACGTAAAGATCGATACGTGTCCGAGGTGCCACGGCATCTGGCTCGATCAGGGCGAGATCGGTCTCATCCGACACATTCACGAGACGCGGGGCCCGGTGAGTCGGATCATGAGCGACATTCTCGAGATCTTTCATCATCCCAAGACAGGTGAACCCACTTCCTCGCCCCGGTGACCCGACGGTCACGCCGGCACTCGTCGCCGAGCATGGGCTGACAATCGAGGAGTACCAGCGCATCGAGCGGATGCTCGGGCGAGCGCCGACCTTCACCGAGTTAGGCATCGTCAGCGCACTCTGGAGCGAGCACTGCTCCTACAAGCATTCGCGTCCGCTGCTACGGCGCCTTCCAACGAAGGCGCCGTACGTGCTACAGGGACCGGGTGAGAACGCCGGCGTCATTGCCATTGGTGATGGCTTGGCGGTGGCGTTCAAGATCGAGTCGCACAACCACCCATCCGCCGTCGAGCCGTATCAGGGCGCGGCCACCGGAGTGGGTGGCATACTCCGCGACGTGTTCACCATGGGCGCGCGCCCGATTGCGCTACTCAACTCGCTGCGCTTCGGATCGCTCGATTCTCCACGCGTCAGGTATTTGTTCGCGGGCGTCGTGAAGGGAATCGGCGACTACGGCAATTGTGTCGGCATTCCCACCGTTGCCGGCGAAATTGCGTTCGACGAGGCGTACGAAGGCAATCCGCTCGTCAACGCGATGTGCGTCGGGCTCCTCCACGAAGAGGAACTGATTCGCGCCGTCGCGCAGGGTGTCGGCAATCCGATCATCGCCGTCGGCGCGCGCACCGGTCGCGATGGAATCCACGGTGCGTCTTTCGCGTCTGCCGACCTTTCCGAGGAGAGTGAAGCACGGCGTCCACAAGTCCAGGTAGGTGATCCGTTCACCGAGAAGCTTCTGCTCGAAGCGTCGCTCGAGCTCATTCGATCCGGAGCGATCGTCGCGATTCAGGACATGGGTGCCGCGGGCCTGACGTCATCGTCGGCGGAGATGGCGGCGCGCGGCGACGTCGGCGTCACGATCGACGTCACGAAGGTGCCCGTGCGCGAGCGGGGCATGACGCCTTACGAGATTCTCCTCAGCGAGTCGCAGGAGCGCATGCTCGTCGTCGCGCGCAAGGGACGCGAGCGCGAGGTGGCGAGCATTCTCGAGAAGTGGGATCTCACCACATCGGTGATTGGCGAAGTCATCGCCGAGCCGGTATATCGCGTTACTGAAGGGGATCGCGTGGTCGCGGAGTTCCCAGGCACGAAGCTCGTCACCGACTGCCCGACCTACACCCCCGACGCGCGCGAGGACGCAACGATCGTCGCGCTGCGCGAGCGCGACGTCGCTGGGATTCCGGAACGCCCCGAAGAGTCCGATCCGCTCTGGACCCTCGAGCAACTGCTCACGTCGCCGACGATCGCGAGCAAGATGTGGGTCTACCGGCAGTACGACCACACGGTGCGCACCAACACCGTCGTCGGGCCGGGGGGCGACGCTGCCGTCGTGCGCGTCCGCAACACGCGGCGCGCTCTCGCGCTCAAGACCGACTGCAACGGCCGCTACTGCTATCTCGATCCACGGGTCGGCGCGCGCATCGCCGTCGCCGAGGCGGCGCGCAATGTCGCCTGCACCGGCGGCCGGCCGATGGCGATTACGAATAATCTAAACTTCGGCAATCCGCGTCGACCCGAGGTGTACTACCAGCTTCGCGAGGCAACCGCCGGCATGGCGGAGGCCTGCGTGGCGCTCGGAACTCCCGTCACCGGCGGCAACGTCTCGCTGTACAACGAAAACCCTGGCGGCGCGGTGTATCCCACGCCCGTGATCGGCATGGTCGGTCTCATCGACGACATCGATCGCGTCACCCGCTCGCATTTCTCCACCGAAGGCGACGCGATCGTGCTGCTCGGCATGCCGACCGCGGAGATCGGAGGCTCGGAGTATCTCGCGCGCGTTCACAAGGTCGTCGCCGGTGCGCCGCCGCGCTGCGATCTGGACGCCGAGCGAAGTCTCATCGACGCCGTGCTTGCCTGCATCGAGGCTGGCGTCGCGCGTAGCGCGCACGACACGAGCGACGGCGGGCTCGCGATCGCGCTGGCCGAATGCTGCATCCTCGATCGCGGACGGCCGCTCGGCGCTCAAATCGATCTCGCGCCGTTCTCGGATGTGCCCGCGCGCGCCCTGCTCTTTGGTGAAGCGCAAGGCCGAATCGTCGTGTCGACTCCCGATCCGCGGGGAGTTCAGGAGATTGCTCGTCGCCACGGCGTCACGAGCACGGTAATTGGTGAAGTCGCGTCCGCCGACGATCCACTCGATATTCAGTTCGGTGGCAAGCGGCTCACCGCGTCCCTGCCGTGGCTCGATCAGCTATACTACGAAACGATCCCCAACATCATGACCAAGTCAGCCGCGGCAGTGCTGAGCGCGGCCACGGAGAGTCCCGTCTAGTCTCATGTGCGGCATCTTTGGCGTTCGCGGACATCCCGAGGCAGTTCGGCTCGCCGAGCTCGGCCTGTATTCGCTTCAGCATCGCGGGCAGGAGTCCGCGGGGGTCGTCTCGATCAACGAGAAGGGTGAAGCGCGCGCCGTGCGTTCCATGGGCACGATGTCGACGGCGATGACAGAGGGGCTCGATCGCGTCCCGGGCGTGATGGCGATCGGCCACACGCGCTACAGCACCGCCGGGTCCTCGTCGATCGAGAACGCGCAACCGGTACTCGCGCGCACGCGGAGCGGTTTCGTCGCACTGGCGCATAACGGGAACCTGACCAACGCCGCCGAGCTGCGCCTGGAGCTCGAGGACCACGGCTCGATCTTTTCGTCGACGATGGATTCGGAGGTGATTGTCCATCGCCTCGCCCGTTCCAATGCTGACCGCCCGGACGATCGCCTCGCGGAGGCATTGTGCGAGGTCGAAGGTGCGTTTTCACTCATCGTCACGATCGGCAACACACTCCTCGCGGCGCGTGATCCGCGCGGCTGGCGTCCGCTGGTGCTCGGTCGTCTCGGTGACGCGCCAGTCTTCGCCTCCGAAACGTGCGCGCTCGACATCGTTGGCGCGACGTACGAGCGCGAGGTGCAGCCGGGCGAGATCATCGCCGTCGACGACGACGGAATGCGCTCGAGCTTTCCGCTCGCGCGGCGCGAGCTCCGGCGGTGCGTCTTCGAGTACGTGTATTTCGCGCGGCCGGATAGCCAGGTGTTTGGCGGATCGGTCGATCGCGCGCGACGCGCGCTGGGACGACGCCTCGCGCGCGAGTGGCCCGCGCCGGAAGCGGAGTTGGTTTTCAGCGTCCCCGACTCCTCGAATTCCGCCGCGCTCGGCTTCGCGGAAGAGAGCGGGCTCCCGTACGAGTTAGCCCTGATTCGCAATCACTACATCGGCCGCACGTTCATCCAGCCGACGCAGGCCGACCGCGACGCCAAGGTGAAGGTGAAGTACAATCCCGTGCGCGAGGTACTCAACGGCAAGAAGGTCGTCATGGTCGACGACTCCATCGTGCGCGGAACGACGACGCGTGGGCTCGTCGCGCTCGTGCGCTCCGCCGGCGCGCGCGAAGTGCACATGCGCGTCAGCTCGCCGCCCGTCACCGGACCATGCTACTACGGCATCGACACGCCCAGTCGGGACGAGCTCATTGCCGCGCGGCTCACCCCCGACGAGATCGCGAAAGACCTCGGCGTGGATTCGCTGGGCTATCTCTCACTCGAAGGAATGCTGCACGCAGTGCCCGGCGGCCCAAACGGCTTCTGCCACGCCTGCTTCTCCGGCGACTATCCGACCGCACCGCCGGCCGACCCTGACAAATTGCGTTTCGGGTGCGGCTGCTGAAAGTTCGCCGCGGAATTCTGGCCATGAGAGGCCGCTGATCTCAATCGTTGCCGAAACCCGACTCGTATTGAAATGAGCGTTCCGACGACCGAGCTGTCGAAAAGCAAGGGGGCCGCCTCATCCGCCGCGGCGAAGGCTCCCAAGCATGTCTACGCCTTCGGCAATGGACGCGCCGAAGGGACGAAGGACATGAAGCCCACCCTCGGCGGCAAGGGCGCGAACCTCGCCGAGATGACCAACCTCGGAGTGCCCGTCCCGCCGGGCTTCACGATCGCATGCAGCTGTTCGATCGAGTTCCTGCGCAACGGTCGCGCGCCGGAGGGGCTCGAGGAGGAGGTCGCGGAGCATCTCGGGCGCCTCGAGGAGGCCGCGGGGAAACGCTTCGGCGACGCCAATGCGCCGCTGCTCGTCTCGGTACGCTCCGGCGCGGCCGTCTCGATGCCGGGCATGATGGAGACGATTCTCAACCTGGGATTGAACGATCGTACGGTCCAGGGTCTCGCGCGACAGAGCGGCAACCCGCGCTTCGCCTTCGATTCGTTTCGCCGCTTCATCCAGATGTACGGCGACGTCGTTCTCCACGTCCCATCCTCACAATTTGAGCAACTTCTAAAGGCGAAGCGCCTCACCGCCGGCGTCGCGACCGACGCGGAGCTCAGCGAAGGCGAGCTGCGGAACCTGGTCGAGGAGTACAAGAATCTCGTCCGCGCGGTGAGCGGCAAGGAATTCCCGATGGATCCCGCCGTGCAGCTGTGGGGCGCGATCGAGGCGGTGTGGCGTTCGTGGATGCTGAAGAAGGCCGTCGACTACCGGCGCGTGAACGGCATCGGCGAAGACCTCGGGACGGCGGTGAACATCGTCGCGATGGTCTTCGGCAACATGGGCGAGGATTCCGGCACGGGCGTCGCGTTCACGCGCGACCCGTCAACGGGGGAGCGTACGTTCTATGGCGAGTTCCTCGTCAACGCGCAGGGCGAGGACGTCGTGGCCGGCATTCGCACGCCGCTGTCGATCAACGAGATGGCGACGCGACTCCCCGGTGCGTACGAGGAATTGCTCGCCACGCAGGAGCGGCTCGAGAAGCACTATCGCGACATGCAGGACATCGAGTTCACGGTCGAACGGGGCTCGCTCTACCTGCTGCAGACGCGCACCGGCAAGCGCACGGCAACGGCGGCTGTTCGCGCCGCGACCGACATGGTCGACGAGGGGCTGATCGATTCGCGCACCGCCGTGCTCCGCGTGCCACCCGATCAGCTCGGACAGTTGCTGCATCCAGTGATCGATGTGAGCGTTCGCGCAACTCCGATCGCGACGGGTCTCCCCGCGAGTCCTGGCGCGTCGAGCGGCCTCGCCGTGTTCGATCCCGACGTCGCCGAGGCGCGCGCCAGCGACGGCACGAGCGTGATTCTCGTGCGCGAGGAAACGACGCCCGAGGACTTTCATGGAATCGTCGCGGCGAAAGCGGTGCTCACCGCGCGCGGCGGAATGACGAGTCACGCCGCGGTCGTCGCGCGCGGCATGGGCAAGTGCGCCGTCGTCGGCGCGCGGGACATGCACGTCGATCTCGAGAAGCGGCAATTCACCGTCGACGGAACGACCGTCTCCGAGGGCGACTACATCACCGTCGATGGCGCGAGCGGCAACGTCTACAAGGGCGATCTGCCGACGACGCCGAGCGAAGTCGTGCAGGTCATTCGCGGCATGCGTCCCGCGCACGGCGCGTCGACGTACGCGGCATTCGCGCGCTTGCTCGGCTGGGCCGATGAAGCGCGACGCCTCAGAGTTCGCGCGAACGCCGACACGCCCGGCGATGCGCGCGTCGCGCGTGGCTTTGGCGCGGAGGGGATCGGGCTCTGCCGAACCGAGCACATGTTCTTCGAAGGGGATCGCATCACCGCGATGCGCGAAATGATTGTCGCGCGCGATATCCCGGGGCGGCGGCGCGCCCTCACCAAGCTCCTGCCAATTCAGCGGAGCGACTTCGAAGGGATCTTCGAAGCGATGCACGGGTTACCAGTAACGATCCGTCTGCTCGATCCTCCCCTGCACGAGTTCCTTCCCCACGGTGGCGAGGAGAGCAAGTTGTTGGCGCGCACGCTTGGCATATCACGCGCCGAACTGTTGCACATTGTGGAATCTTTGCGTGAAACGAATCCAATGCTCGGACACCGCGGCTGTCGCCTCGGGATCACCTATCCGGAGATCACCGAAATGCAAGGTCGCGCAATCTTCGAGGCCGCCGTGCGCGCGAAACGCCGCGGTATCGACGTCCGTCCTGAGATCATGATTCCGCTCGTGGCGACGGTGAGGGAATTCGAAAATCAGCGAGGTGTTCTGGAAGACGTCGCGCGCCAGGTTCTGGGAGCGATGGGAGAGGAAGTACCGTATACGATCGGCACGATGATCGAGCTGCCGCGGGCGGCCCTCACGGCCGACGAGATCGCAAGATCGGCGGAATTTTTTTCCTTTGGAACCAATGACTTGACGCAGACCACCTTTGGTCTGAGCCGGGACGATGCCGGGCGCTTCCTTCCGAATTACGTCGAACGTGGTATAATTCCCGACGATCCGTTTCAAGTTTTGGATCAGAAGGGAGTTGGGAAGCTGATTGGCATTGCCGTAACTGCCGGTCGGAGCGTCCGCCCTCAGCTGAAGGTCGGCATTTGCGGTGAACATGGCGGTGAGCCGCGCTCCGTGAAGTTCTGCCATTCGATCGGCCTCGATTACGTCTCGTGCTCCCCCTACCGCGTCCCAATCGCCCGCCTCGCCGCAGCCCATGCCGCTCTTGAATCTGGCGCTCAAGAATCCCCGCGCGCTTAGGCACCCGTCTCTACCCGAGCTGCCGCATTTGCCGGTCGTTCGGGACGAGCGGTCGCTCCGCATCGCATTGGTGACGGAGTACTACTATCCGCATCTCGGCGGTGTCTGCGAGCACGTCCATTTCTTCGCGCGCGAAGCGCGTCGTCGCGGCCACCACGTCGACGTCATCACCTCGCACATTCCCGGCGCGCAGGCGCAGCCGCACGTCATTCGACTCGGCCGCAGCCAGCCGGTCTATTGCAATGGTTCGCAAGCTCGAGTCACGATCGGATGGGGCGTGCGACGCCAGATGCGCGACGTATTGCGCCGCGGCCAGTACGATGTCGTGCACGTGCACTCGCCACTCACGCCGGTGCTGCCGCTGCTCGCGATCGAGGAAGCAGAGTGCCCGGTCGTCGGCACGTTCCACACGTACTTCGACAAGTCCGTCGGCTACACACTGGGCCGCCGCTATTTCCAGAAGCGACTGGACATGTTGAGCAGCGCGATCGCCGTGTCGAACAGCACCACCGTCGCGCTCGATCGGTATTTCGATGCTGATTGGAAGATCATTCCGAACGGCATCGACACCGACGTTTTCAATCCCGCGGCTCCCGCGCCGCGCGGCTTTCCTCGAAACGTGCCGACGATTCTTTTCCTCGGCCGCTTCGATCCACGCAACGGGTTGTCGACGCTGATCGAATCGTTCCGGTTCATCAAAGGCGACTCGCGAAGAGCAAAGCTCGTGGTCGTCGGCGACGGTCCGTTGCGCGATCACTACTATCGTCTCGCCGGCGGCGATCCGGACATTCTCTTCGTCGGCGCGGTGCTCGAAGGGCGACCGGCCTACTACGCACACAGCAGCGTGTACGCCTGTCCGACCACGAAGGCGTCTTTTGGAATTACGCTGCTGGAATCGATGGCGTGCGAGACTCCGGTAGTTTGCTCCGACATTCTCGGGTTCCGCGACGTCGTCAAACACGAGCGCGAGGCGTTGATGGTGCCGTGCGGCGATCATCGTGCCCTCGCGGACTCACTCGTCAGCATTCTGGATGACCCGGGGCTCGGCATTCGCCTCGGCCTCACCGGACGACAGAACTCGCTTTCGTATTCGTGGCCCCGAGTGACGTCGCAAGTGCTCGAGGTCTATCGCACCGTCCTCGGCCACGTGACTGTAGAAGTCGCATGATCGTTGCGCCCGCGCTCGGCGCGTTGTTCGCCGGCGCGCTTGCGCACGGTGCGTTCTATCGGAACAGCCCCGTTTTCGGCGCCGTTGTTTCGCGACTTCATACAGACGAGCCGCTCGTCGCGCTGACGTTCGATGACGGTCCCAATCCAGACGCCACGCCCGCGATCCTCGACGCCCTCGGCGCGCGCGGAGTGAAAGCATCGTTCTTCATCCTCGGCAGACATGCCGAGCGGTGGCCGCAGCTCGTGCGGCGCATCGCCGACGAAGGCCACTGCGTGTGCAATCACGGCTACTACCATCGCAAGCTGCATTTCAAGTCGCCGTCGTACGTGCGAAATGATTTGCAACTTGGAACGCGCGCGATTGCCGACGCGAGCGGTGCATGGCCGGCGTTCTTTCGCGCGCCGCACGGCTTTCGCAGCCCCTGGGTGGCCACGATCGCGCGATCGCTGGGCCAACGCACGGTGGGCTGGAGCACGGGCGTTTGGGACTCCGCTCTTCCCGGCGTCGCGGTCATTGCCGAGCGGACGGTTCGCGCCGCGCGCCCTGGCGCCATTCTCCTATTGCACGATGGTGACGGGTACGATCCTTTGGGGGATCGCACACAGACGGCACGCGCGGTGCCTCTCGTAGTCGATCGGATCCGTGAGGCCGGACTGGAGTTCGCTACCCTCGACGTGGCGGCATGAAACGACACCTGACGCGCGCACTGCGATTGTTCGTCACCGGGGTCATTCTGGTGATGCTCGTCGTGTTCGCGACGAAGGTGAACTGGCATTCGACGTGGGCCGCGATTCAAGACTCCTCAATTTCGATCCTGCTGCTTGCGGCGTTCGTGAACCTGTTGTCGCTGGTGCTGAAAGGGGTACGGTGGTGGATCTTTCTCCGCCCGATTGGCGTCACGTCGCTCTGGCTCGCGGTCCGCGCGACGTTTGCCGGCGCCGGGTTGAACAATGTGCTCGTCGCGAACAGCGGCGAAGCGGCCCGCGTGATCTTCGTGTCGCGCGCCGCGCACGTGACGAGCGCGAAGGTGCTCGCGACGCTCGCGCTGGAGCGACTCTTCGAGCTGATCGGCTACGTGGTGATGCTGGCCCTGGCCGTCTCGCTACTACCACTGCCGTCGGCGCTCGGGCGAACCAGGCCATTCGCCTGGCTCGCGCTGGCGCTGATGGCGGCGATGCTCGTGTACCTCGTGCGGCGTCCCGAGGGCCCCGAGCACCTGCTCGAGGGAAGCGGCGACGGGTGGAAAGCGAAGACGAAGCAGTATACGCGGCGCTTCGTGCACGCCCTGGCCGACATCTCCACCGGTCCGCGATTTGGCGTTGCGCTCGCCCTCTCCGTCGCCATCTGGGCACTGCAAGTCGCGACGTACGCGCTCACCGCCGTAGCCGCGCACTTCCCGTTGCCGCTCGTCGGTACCGTCGCGGCGCTCCTGGCGGTGAACATCGGGTTCGCGATTCGCGCGACGCCGGGCAACGTCGGGGTGTTCCAGATGCTCTATGCGGCAACGACGACGGCGTTCGGCTTCGATGAGAACCAGGCGATCGCCGTGGCCTTCCTGATTCAGACGCAGCAGATCCTTCCGGTCACGATCCTGGGCATCGCGCTCGCGCCGGAGTTCATCTTCCAGAAGCGGCGCAAGCTGGCTCGCCCCGACAACATCCTGCCTGACGAGCCAGTGCTCGAGAACACGGCCGCGAGCGGGTAGTCGCGGCCCTTCGGCAATACCGCACCGCTCTCAAGAGCAGCGACGCCAGCGGCGGAATCACCAACTCCGGCCATCGGCCTAACGACTGCGGGGCCGCACTCTGCTGAACACTTTTGAGCAAGAGCTGAATACGACCGCCATCGCCGCGCAGCAAAGCGTAGCGAGAGGAGCAGGAGCGAGCGCTCAGCGCGAGCGAGCGGGCCACGAAACGCGCAGAGGCGTTTGAATGGGCGGCGCGGGGAATCGAACCACCGCAAGGAAGGCAAACAATGGCAATGGCTTGACGTGAATCATGCGCCATCAATCGCGGGCAATACCCAGGACGGCTTGAATGCTCGACCCCTGTGTTCGCTGCCTTCGTTGCTCACTGTAACCTGTCGCGCTTGAGGATCTTCATGGGCAAACACCGTGTTGCTCGAAGCATCAGCATACTGATTTCGTTAGCTGTAGCCTTAGCCATCCGGGCGCGGCCGAGTGAGGCGCAACAGCCGACAATTATTGCGCGAGCCGCAGGGCCCACGGATAGCACGCGCAGCGATTCTCGCGCTTCCATCGTCATCGCCGTGCGAGACGTCGATCGACCGGCTGTTCCATTGTCGGAGGTCACGGCTTATGTACGCCCTTCCAGTCAAGACAGTTTAACGCCGTCTCATGTTCGACGGCTGCGACTCACTGGAGCATACGCGGTCTTGGTGAACGCTGCGCCTGGCGAGTACGTCGTTCGAGTGTTGCGCGTGGGATTTTCGCCCTATTCCGTGCCGATCCGAGTGGCTACGGGCTGCGAACTACATGTCGAGGTCTACCTGTCGCGCAATCCGAGTTGCTTGCTGCGCTGTGAGGCGACGCCGCCACGATCGACAGTCACGACATGCAGTTCGGCGAAAAGCTGAGCCCAAATGTTAGAGCGCAATGACGGGTTGATAACGCTCGCGTGGGCGTCGGCGCTTGAGTCGACTCGTTCACGGGCGACATGTTCGATGAGCGCGGCTGGCTCGCGCGCTTACTCGCTTGGCTCTCGATCTAGATTTGAGAGCCTAGCGACAGAGAAACGATGACACGCAACTTCAGAAACAACCAGCCTCACATCAGAAGCTGCGCATCGTAGAAGCGGGGACGAATGGAAGCCGTTCATAGGGAAAACTGACCTTCTTCAGCGAGCCGCGACGAGCGTGCTCGCGTCGATACGGCGCTTCGGCGTGAAGCTCGATGACAACGATCTGCCCTAGAGCGCCGCGCGGCAAGCATTGGGTCGCAGACCATGGCGACCGTGCGGGAAGCGCTGACGACGTTAGGCAATCTGGCAGGAATGGAGCCCTCTGGGCGCGATTGGCCCCATTTTGTTCGACCGCCTCGCGACGGGTCGCCTCGCTCTAGGATGACCCATAAAGCCCGATCGGCATCGGACGACTGGGAAGTTGCGCGCATCTTCGATCGTTGGGTGACGAGTCAGGGCGCAAGCAGTGCAGATGACGTGAGCTCCTTGCCGGCGATGGCGAGCCAGCGCGAGGACTGGTCCTTCGTAACGCCTAGTTCCGGCAGTCTGGAAACCGGTCGTCACTCACGACCGGTTTTCGATGGCCTTCCGCCGTCATGTTTTTCCATTATCGCGAGCAGTTCACCGGCGCGACGCGCGACCAGCCTGTGCGTTGGCGCGATCGAAGTCATCAAGCAGCTCGCGATAGCGGAGGCCGTGACGATCTGACGATTCACTCATGGTCTGGATGCCGGGAATAGGCTGTCCTTGCGACCAATGATCGTTCGCGATCACGGCGAGGCCTTCGAACCCAGCCTCGTGCAGGCGCTGGATCACCGCACGCTGCAGAGGGGTCAGGGCCTCGTTCATTTGTGACGTGATCCAAAGTGGTGAGCCGGGTGCCCTGAGGATAAATCCCTGCGGTTTTGTGAGCAAGCTCTCACAGTTTGTTTATTAGAGCCTTCTCATAATTCGGCGGATTGTGAGAGCGCTCTAATCTTCCTGTACCTCGGCACGATCTGCCTGACGAATAGAGCACCCGCCATACGAGACGTTCGAGGACTATTGCCCGCGAGCAATGGAAGATGAGCCGCATTCATGCTCATCAGCTTATTGAGGCGGCTGACGTAAGTACGAATTTGTTAACGACCGTTAACAGCGCCACGCAGACTGAGTGCGCGACGCGCCCACTCGCGCGCCTGGAGCCGAAACAACAGGTGGACGCCCTATCTCCTCTGGCGCGTTTGAGGCCCTTGGCGCAAGTTGGCGCCGTATGGATGAATCGTTCCTCCTCGTCGCCCTGCTGACCGCGCTGGTATGTGGAGCCGCGGGCGCGGCACTCCTGGGTGCCGCGGAAAAATCGGGTACGGGATTTTGGCTCGGCTTCCTACTCGGGCCGCTCGGTCTCATCATCGCCTGGGCGAAGCGTGATGATGCAATGAGAGAACTCGAGGAGCGCGCGCAGCGTCATCGCCAGGTCGACAACGCGATGCGCGGTTTGCGTCAGCCCGTTCCTTCGCCGCGGCCGTCAAACGGACCGGTGGCCGCCGGCGGCGGATCCGGCGCGCCGAGCGCGATCGAGGAGCTCGAGCGACTCGCCGCATTGCGTGAGAAAGGCCACGTGAGCGAAGACGAATTCAACTATCGCAAGCGGCAACTTCTGGGGCTGCCACTAGAACAACCGACGCGACAGCATCAGCCGCCTCGACTTCGCTGAACGAAGCGCGCGGCCGGGTGGTCAGTTATTCCGCGGGTCGGGCCCGATATCGTTCAACATCTCCTGCAGGCTCTGCATGGCGTCAGTGATTTCTCTCTGCGTCGCCGGCAACGCGGCGATGAGCTTCCCCCATCGCGTCGCCGCCGGCACGACCACCGCACCATCATTGCGCACCAGCGCGCCGCGGAACTCTTCGAGCGCGATCTGACACTCAGCCAGCTCGACGATGAGACGTGCCTGAACACGCGACATATTCGCAAGCCGCTCGAGGAGCTCGAGGACGACTTTGGGATCCGACCAGTTCCGTCGCGCCATCAGCCGCGCCTCGCGTTGTTGTCGAGGAGCTGCTGGAGCTGGCGTCCAGCGCGCGGGTCATTCGCGCCATGACAAAAAACGTGTCGTGATTGATCGGTTGCGCTTGCACGCCGGCGAGATTCCCCACGGGTCCGCTCGCGCTCACGATGCCGGTGTTCACGACGTCCGGCAGACCGCCACCGTAGCCACTCCCGCCATATCCTCGGCCGCCACTGCCGCCACCACCACCGCCCAGCGACGCGCCCAAGCCCTCCGTGACTCCACCTAACGCGATCAAGGCAAGGGAGGGAGCGATTGCCTCAGCGGCCGCGAATTTCTTCAGCGCGTCAACGATTTGGTAAGGATTCTCGCGGCGAGCAGGTATTGCCGCCCGATCTGCTCCACGACCGAATCGATCTCGGCGGGGTCGAGCATCACGTCCTGTAGCTGCTCGCGCTTCTGTCGCTTGGCGCGAAGGCTCTCAAGTCGATTCCGCTCGAGCTCCTGCTGTTCACGACTAGCGATTGGCCCGGTGCGGATGATATCCGCTTGAATGCCTTCATCCGCGCGCGCGCGCATGAAGGTTCGCGCTATTGTTGCATGCAGCTCGTCGAGTTGCGCCTGGGCCTGCGCATTGACCGCCGCGATCGCACCCGAGTAATCATGCAGGTGCTTCCCGAGACCTAAGAGAGCTTGCTGCTCTTTGTGAATCGCCTTGAGAAAGCGACTCTTTTGCTCGAACGCCTGTCGCCAAAGGGCGTGGCGAATGCTCCATCGCGAGCTGGGTTCACCAGCGGGATCCACGCGGCCGTGTCCCGCGTAAGCCCACATAAGGCCCGAAACGCCGCGAGACGATGTTCTATCTCGCGGCGTTTCTTGTACTTACTGAAGTGGAGGCGCGGGGAATCGAACCCCGGTCCGAGACTAGATCGACCACAGCGTCTACGTGCGTAGCCCACCAGTTGAGGTCTCCAGGCGCTGGCCGGCAGGCAACCCACTCCTGGACAAGCTCTCTAGAGTTTCGCCCCGCGCCGGAGAGCGCACCGCGGGGCTATCCCGAATTTGCGATACCCATGAAGCCGCCTCGGGCGAGCTTCCCCATGGGCAGGTGCAGTAACGCTAAGCGTTACGCAGCCAGGGCCAAGTTGTTGTTGGCAGTTGGATTTTTCCCGAGTGTTTTACCAGGAGCCCGAGGACCTGGGCACGCGGCCACGGCTTCACTTATCCCGTCGA
>DATBHD010000089.1:0-5713 GCA_036557635.1 Gemmatimonadaceae bacterium | reverse complement strand
GCGGCCGCCGGATGTCGATTGGGCGCGGGACGAGACGTACCAGCCGCCCGGCGCGCCCGCGAATCCGATGCAAGGGGTGAAGATCTACTTCCGGGCGCCCGACTACTTCATCCACGGCACCAACGATCCCGATTCGATCGGCGAGGCGGCGTCACATGGGTGCATCCGCATGAACGTGAGCGATGCGATCCACCTTGCGCGCCGTATCATCCGCGCCGGCGGCAGCGTCCCGATGGTGATCACGGACTGAAGCACCAGGCGGCGGGGAATCGATGCTGCGCGTCACCGATCATTCGACGGGCGTTGGCGTGCCCTCGACGGAGGGCGCTTCCTGGTAACTCGCATCAACGGCATTGCACGGACAAAGCCGGACACGGCCGGACAAAGCCTGACGAGGAGCGGAACAGAAGGGTCTTTGAAAAAAGCACGCTACCGCTTTTGTCCGGCAGTGTCCGGCCTTGTCCGGCTTTGTCCGTGCTTCCAGGCGGTTGTCCCTTCTCGAAGACCTCCAGCGGCTCACTCCTGCTGTATCGCCATCTTTGCGTGGGCGCGCGACTCGTAGAGTTTGGCGCCGACCCACGACTGAGGCAGCGCGAGCACCGCGAGTGCGATCGCGTACCACCGCGGACCGAGGTTGGCGTTCCACGTCGTGATGACGCCGGCGATCGCGACCGCCATGCCGATCGCCCCGGCGGTCATCGCGTGCTTCATCGGATTTTGCGGCGCGAGCCTGGCGACCAGCCACGCGGCGCCGACGCCGATGACGACGCGATACGAAGTTGCTAACAGCGCGAGCGCGTCGTTGATCGGCTCCTGGAGGGGCGGGTAGACGCCGGCGGCGTGCAGCGCCCAATCGACCAGCGTCGTCAATATGATCGCCGCGAGAATGCCGGCGAGGATGGCTCTGGCCGACTTCCAGTTGTTCATCAGGCCTCCCGGGTCAATCGTTAGGCTCGTGCGCGGTTGACAACCGTCGCCGGGAACTGCAGCCTTACGATGAAGACCGATGCCGACGTCCGCAATCCGCGTCGTCCCTCGAGGCCATGAAAAAAGCCATCGGCGACAACATGATTCCGAAGCCCCTCGGCTTCGAGAAGGGGCTGGAGCTGGTGAAGCGCGCCGGCTTCGACGGCATCGAGCTCTGGCTCGGCGACGTTCCCTGGTTCCAGATGACGACGACGGACGCCGAGGTGCGCGCGCTGCGCCGCGCGGTCGAGAGCGCCGGGCTCGTCGTCTCGAATGTGTCGACGGGGTTGCACTGGGCCTCGCCGCTTTCGGCGCGGGATCCGCAGGTGCGCGCGCGGGCCATTCGCATCGTCGAGCGCGAGATCGAGACCGCGGTGCTGCTCGGCGCCGACGCGATCCTCGTCGTCGCCGGCCTCGTGACGGACGAGGTGCCGTACAACGAAGTGTATCAGCGCTGCGTCGACGTCCTGAAACCACTCGGCGACGAGGCCGCGCGCGCGCGCGTGAGGATCGGTTGCGAGAACTGCAACTCCGAGCAGCGTTTTCTCATCAGCCCGCGCGAGTTCTCGCAGTTCTTGAACGACGTGAACAGTCCGGCGGTCGGCATTCATCTCGACGTCGGCAACATTCACGACACCGGCTTCCCGGAGCAGTGGATCGAGATGCACGGCCGCCGCATCACGCGGATCCACGTCAAGGACGTGCTGCGACATCGCGGACGCTGCGGCGACCAGAGCGTCTACACCAATCTCTTCCTCGGCGACAACAACTGGCCGGCCATTCGCGCGGCGTTGGGCAAGGTGGGGTACGACGGCTGGCTCGTCGCGGAGATGGAAGCGCGGTATCGCTACGCGCCCGATCAGCAATTTCATGACACGGCGCGGGCGATGGACCGTCTCATTGCCGGAGAGCTCTGAGATGGACATGTCGCGGCGGGGTTTCCTCGGCTGCGCCGCCGGCGCGCTGACACTGGCGTACTTACCGTCAGGCTCGGCGGATGCCGGCGGCGTGCTCGATCTCGGAGCGCGGTGCGGGCTGCGCGAGTCGATCGTTGGTTTTCGCGACGCGTTAGGCGCACGGCGTGGCACCCTCGTCGTGCCGGGCGCGATCGGGATTCCGCCGTGGGCGGTGCGACGGATCGCAACCGCGCTCGCGGGCGGCGCGACGGTGATCCTCGAGTCGGGTGCTGGATTCGCGTCGGCGCGAGAGTTTCACGCACACCGCGCCGCTCTCGATGAGTATTTCCAGATTCGCGTCGAAGAGCCGGTGCCACTCTGGCCCGCGCGCGCAACGCCGTACGTCGAGTTCACGTGGCCCTCGGCCGCGAAGATCCGCGACTTCAGTCGCGCAATACCGCTTGCGCTACAACCGGGTGAGATCATCGCGCGAGCAGGTGATTTTCCCGTCGCCCTCGCGCGGCGAGTCGGAGCCGGGACGCTCGTGTTCCTCGGCTCACCCGTCGGGCCGGCGCTCCGGGCGGGCGACGCCCAGGCGCATCGTTGGCTGGCCGAAGTCGTTGGTTGACAACCAGTACCAGCTGGTCCAGCCTTACGATGACGGCACCGATGTCGGCCCTATCCAATCGGGAGGCTCCGATGCGACTCTCACGCTGGCTGCTGCTGTCGCTGTTCGTCGCCCTCGCCGCAGCTCGCGCGTCCGCGCAGGTGACGCTGCCCGAGCTCGAGTTCCGGGATCCGCCGGCCTTCTATCGGAGCGCGATCTATCCGCCGGCGGACTTCTCGTCGAACGAGGTGAACGCATCGCTCCAGGTGTATCCGTTTCAGCCCTTCGCCGGCAACGTGCAGCAGGCGTTTTCGCGCACGCTGTTCCGCGAGCTCATCGACCCGCGCTATCAGGAATCGAACGTCGCGCCCGGAGCGAAGTTGGACGTGGTGACGCTGCCCGGCGCGCGCATGGTGCTGCGCGCGCGTTTTCAGGAGGTCGTCGTCGGCCTCGCGCGCGAGCGGATGCGTATGGTGGTGGTCGCCGACGGCGCGATCGCGATCGTCGACGCGCAGGCGATCAGCCTAACGAGCTGGCAGCATGTCCTGCCGCAGCTCAACGCCTTTTCGTCGACGTTGCGCGTCGTCGCCGGCTCGCCGGAGCCCGCGTACGGCACGCCACCCGGCACGGCGGGGCGAGTGATCGCCGGTCTTTACATGGGCTTCGCGCGCAAGTACATGACCGACTTGCAGCGCGGCCCCGCGTACGGCTACTACGCCAACGCACTGCAGTACTACGTCTTTTCAGCGGACGGACGCGTCTATCGCCACTACGACGCGCTCCGGGTCCCCGGGAACGATCCTGCCCGCTTCGACTTCGCCGGCGCCGAGCGCGCCGATCCGGTGAACTCGGGTCGTTATGCGGTGCAGGGCGATTCGGTCTACGTGCGCCTCGGCTCCCCGCAGCGCCCGGAGAAGTTCGCGATGGCGATGCCGCGGGACAACTCGATCATGATCGGCACGGTGAGCTACAAACGGCAGTAGCCGATTAGTGCGACCGCGTTAGGCGTGCGTCGGGATTAACCTAACCGTTCACAGTTGTAAGTGTAACTCGCGCGAGTGACGGCCATGCGCAGACCAACTTTCGTCGCAGCCATCCTGTCGATCGTCGGCACGTCCGCGGCGCCCGCCCAGGAGCACCCACACGAACAGTTGGGCACCGTCCACTTCGCGACGTCCTGCAATCCGAGCACCGCCCAACAGTTCAATCGCGCCGTCGCGTTGCTTCACTCCTTCGAGTTCGGCGCGTCGATCCAGGGCTTCAACGCCGTGCTGGCTGCCGACTCGACCTGCGCGATGGCGTACTGGGGGATCGCGCTGAGCCGGTGGACCAATCCGATGGCCGCGGGGAACCGATCGGTGGCTGTGCTTCAGCAGGGGAAGCAAGCGGCCGACGCAGCCCAGAGACTCGCGCCGCGCGCGACCGAACGCGAGCGCGGCTACATCCACGCCGTGAGCCAGCTCTACGACGACTACGCACGGAAGGACCAGCGCACACGGGTCCTCGCGTACTCGCGCGCGATGAGCGAATTGTCAACACAGCAGCCGGCGGACACCGAAGCCAGGATCTTCTACGCGATCTCTCTCACCGCCGCCGCATCGCCGACGGACAAGACGTACGCGAATCAACTCCAGGCGGGGAGCATCCTCGAGCCGCTCTGGGCCAAGCTGCCGGATCATCCCGGTCTCGCGCACTACATCATCCACACCTACGACTACCCGCCACTCGCCGACCGCGCGCGTGCGGCGGCGGAGCGCTACGCGATGATCGCGCCCTCGGCCGCCCACGCGCTGCACATGCCGTCGCACACCTTCACGCGCGTCGGCATGTGGCAGGAATCAGTGGACGCTAATCATCGATCGATGGAGGTCGCGCTCGCCAGCGGCTCCATCGCCGAGGCGCTCCACGCCGACGACTACGCGATGTACGCGTACCTGCAAATGGGGAAGGAGCCCGAAGCGAAGGCGATCCTCGACGGGCTCCCCGCGCTCGCGGCCCGCTTCGACCCGAACGCGATCACCGGCGCGGCGCCGGGCATGGCGGGCGTCTTCGCGCTCGCGGCGATTCCCGCGCGGTGGGTGCTCGAGCGCGGCGCGTGGGCCGAAGCCGCCGCGCTCACGCCGAAGGCGACCGACTACCCGTTCGCCGACGCGATGACCTACTTCGCGAAAGCGTTAGGCGCGTCGCACACCGGCCAGCTCGGCGCCGCCCGCGACGCCGTCGACTCGCTCGCGTCGATTCAGCAAAGACTCGGCGCGAAGGGGGAGGGCTACTGGGCGGAGCAGGTGGCGATCGAGCAGCTCTCGGCGCGGGCCTGGCTCGATCTCGCCGAGCATCGAGAGGCCGACGCGCTCGCGCGCATGCGCGAGGCGGCAGCGCGCGAAGACGCCACGGAGAAGAATGCCGTCACACCAGGCCCGTTGGCGCCCGCGCGCGAGCTCCTCGGCGACATGTTGATCGCGCTCGATCGGCCGGCGGAGGCGAAGGCGGAGTATCGCGCGACGCTCCAGAAGGAGCCGAATCGACGGCATTCGTTGCGCGGAGCGGGCGCGACGCCGTAGCCGCAGCTGGAATCGCAACAGGGGCACGGAGCGCGGCGCCAGCGTCGTCCGCCTTCGATTCAGTGCTGGGCCTGCGTCACACCGCGTTCGATCGCCTCGGAGAGCCGGTAGCGCAGTGTCTCGGCGACACGATGCTTCACTGCCTCGTTCAACCGCGAGCGCAGCGAATCCGCGAACTCGTATCGTATTGCCTCGGCCAGCCGAGTATCGTCGAAGCGTTCGAATCCACGCTCCTCGACGAGGGCGCGCCGAATCGCGCCACCGAGTCGGTCGCGAATGGCGTCGTCGACGCCCTCGCCGATCGCGAGCGCGATCCGATCGCGGAGCCCCTCCGTTACACGTTCTCTAATTTGCTCGCCGACGAAGTGCCGCAGGCGCTCATCGAGTCCGTCATTGCCTCTGAATGGTGTTCGCCGCTCGCCGTGCAAGCCGCCGTCCAGCCGCCGCTCGACGATGGAGCGCAGAGCCGTGTGTCGAAGCGCCTCGCGCAGCCGTTCGCCGGTCATGTTCTCCAAGGTGTTGGCGAGAATTCCGCGGAAGCGCTCGCGCAGGGCATCGGTCACGCGCTCATGCACGGCGTTCTCGATGCGGTCGGCAATCGGCGTGACGAGGCGATCGACGTCGGCGCCCGTCTCCGCGCGCGCTTCGACAGCCTGGCGCAGCGCATCGCCCAATCGCTCGCG
>DATBHD010000088.1:0-11923 GCA_036557635.1 Gemmatimonadaceae bacterium | reverse complement strand
GGGCAGAGGGTAGAGGGTAGAGGGTAGAGGGTAGAGGGTAGAGGGTAGAGGGTAGAGGGTAGAGGGTAGAGGGTAGAGGGTAGAGGGTAGAGGGTAGAGGGTAGAGGGTAGAGGGGTGGAGCGCTGTACCCTCAACCCACTGCCCTCAACCCACTGCCCTCAACCCACTGCCCTCCACCCTCTACTCTCTACCGTTTACGCTCCCTTTGCCAGTCTCGCGACGCGCGCGAGGCGCGCGTAGTCCTTCGCGCCCGGCGACGACGCGAGGAAGCCGATCAGGGCATCCGCCAGCTCGTAGCCGCGCGCGTAGCGATCGGCGGGGTTCTTCTCCAAGCAATGCATCACGACTGCGGACAGCGCCGCTGGGACACGCTTGTTCGCCTCGTCGAGCGCGACGGGCTTCTCGTGCACTTGCTTGTATCCGACAGAGAACGAGTCGGCGCCATCGAAAGGCGGATAGCCGGCGAGCGATTCGTACAGCATGATCCCCATCGCGTACACGTCGCTCCGGCCGTCGATGAGCTTTCCCATCGCCTGTTCGGGCGACATGTAGTGCGGCGTGCCCATCGCGCGGCCACTCGCTGTGAGCCGGCCATGGAAGCGCGCGGTCGCGATCCCGAAATCGGTGATGATCGCGTTCCCGTCTTCGTCGAACAACACGTTGTCCGGCTTCACGTCGCGATGCACGATCCCGTGGCGATGCGCGTAGTCGAGACCGCAGGCGACTTGTGCCGCGGCGGCCGCGACGAGCAGCGGATCCACGCTCCCCTGTTTCTGCACTTTGTCCGCGAGCGAGCCCCCCTCGTAGTACGGCATCACGGTGTACACGACGCCGTCGGCTTCCCCGCAGTCGAGTATCGGACAGACGTGCGGGTGACAGAGTTGAGCCGCCGACTCCGCCTCACGACGAAAGCGCTCGGCGATTTCCGGATCCTTCCCGAGATGCGCGTGCAGGACCTTGATGACGACGCGGCGCGCGAGCAACGCCTGCTCGGCGAAATACACTTCGGCCATGCCCCCGCCGCCGAGGCGACGGATGACGCGATATCGGCTGCCCGTCGCGCGGCGAAGCTTCGACAGCTCGGCGTCCGGCTGCTCGAAGGGCGCCGCGACCACCTCGGGGAGTGGGCCGTTGCATCGCGTACACGCGGCGGCTGACCCGCGGTTCCAGGTCCCGCACTCAGGACAGAACATGCGTCACCGTTCAGCTCCCGAATTGCATGCGCACGAAATCGAACGGTGGCCACGGCCCACTGAGATCGAGGGCGAGACCGGGATTCCGCCGCCGCTGGTCGTCGACCGCGGCGACGAAATCATCCCAAAGCTCTCTGTCCACGAGAAACGCGGAGCTGAGCACGATGCCGGTGAGCCGCTCCGACTTGAGCGGTACGGCGACGACGGCGTGACGTCGCAGCAGACGCAGCGACTCGGCGGCAGCGGCGGCGACGTCCGAACCAGTCTCTCGCTCCGCCGCCGTGCCATCAACCCGGCCGACGTGTACGCGGGCGACGGCACGATCCTCGACGAACGAGAGCGCCTCCGTGAGCGTGACGTAGTGCAGCTCCAGCCACCGCGTCAGCGTTTCGCGCGATCGGAATACCGTGCCGACGGGCGCCGGGAGTATCGGCGCTTTGCCGAACACATCGCCGACGACGCGCCGATACTGCTCGATGGCTTCCCCACTGGGTGGCGCGGCGGAATACTCGGCGGGTCCGACGATCGCGGCGAGGTCACGAAAATGCAGCAGCTCGATATCCTCGAGCGGCGTGGCTTGCGCGTGGTGCTCCGCGTCGGTGATGCCGAAGAGTCGAAGCGCGTTAGGCATTCGGACCTGGTTCGCTGATTTTCATCGATGTGCCTTGCGCCCTTTCAACACGGGAGCCTGAAAATAGGACGACCACCCCGCTCGAAAATCAACATCCCGGCCTCCTATCCCCCGGCCCCCAGCCCCTCCATCAACACCACGCACGCCTCGCCCAGTCGCTCGGGGACATAACCGCCTTCGAGCGCGCTCACCACACGGCCGCGGCACCACGAATCGGCGCGACTCACCATTTCACGCGTCAAACGATCGATGTCGGGCATCTCGAGGGTGAAGCCGCCTAACGGGTCGCCGGCAAGCGAATCGAAACCGGCGGAGATGAACACCAGATCGGGAATCCATTCGCGAGTCGCGTCGTCGACGGCGCCGATGAAGGCATGAACGTACCGATCCGCGGGAAGCCCGGGAGGCATGGGCACATTCCAGACCGTTCGGTGCGGGCCACGGTCCGCGGCGGCGCCGGTGCCTGGGTACCACGGCCACTGGTGCATCGAGACGAATCGGATGTTCGGCTGGTCTTCGACGAGCGCCTGCGTGCCGTTTCCGTGATGGACGTCCCAATCGACGATCAACACGCGATCTACGCCATGCCGGGTTCGCGCGTAGTGCGCGCCGACAGCAACGTTGCCGAAGAGGCAGAACCCCATCGCTCGCGCTCCGAGGGCATGGTGTCCGGGAGGGCGCACGGCGCAAAAGCTTCGCGTCGCACGGCCGTCGATCGCCATGTCGACGGCGTCGAGGACAGAGCCCACGGCGGCCGTGGCGGCGTCCCAGGAACCGGGACTCGCGACCGTGTCGGGATCGAGATGCCCTCCGCCATTCTCAGCGATCGCACGGACGCGCGCGATGTAGTTCCTGTCATGGCAAAGGGCCAGCTCGTCGACTGTCGCGTGACGCCCCTCGACGTGCACCAGGGCGTGAAAGAGCCCGGGATGCTCACGGAGCGCGCGCGGAATCGCGCGTAGGCGGCCGACGTGCTCGGGGTGTCCCCAGCCCGTGTCGTGGCGGCCGCAGTCAGCATTCGAGATGAACGCGACCGGCACGGGTGTGGGACGGAAGACGGGATCGCGCGCGCGCCTAACGAACGGGGCGCCGGCGACGATGCGTGAGGAGCAGAATGGCGCCGCTCGTGATTCCGAGATCGTCGAGCGGCGACGCTTCGTCGAGAATCTCCCAGCCCCGGTACTTCAGCACGAAATCGTTGTGCAGTTCCGCCTCGGGAAAGAGCGCCTCGAGCGCTCGCACCTTGACGGTGAGCAGGGGCTCACGCGGCGACACGACGATCCGGACAGCGTCCCACACTTCCGGCATCTCGACGCGGATCGTGATGCCCGCAGCTCCGGACGCCGCGAGCCGAATCGTCGACGGCCGCGCGCGAAGCTGTGAGACGAAGAGATCGGTCATGACTGCACCGCGGGCAGTGTCGAGAAGAAGCGCGCGAGCTGCATGTCGAACAGATACGTCGAGCCCGTGACGCGCGTACCCCCGTCGGACGCGGTGACACCAATGACAATCTCCTCTCCTCCCTGGCCGCGGAAGCTGCAGAAGGTCGGGCCTTCCTTGTCGAGAAACGCAGCATAGAGCGGCGTGCGCCGCGCGAAGAAGCCTTTGGCGCGCGTGAGAACCTCGTTGGGCGCGAGCGTCGTCTGGAATTCCTGCAGAGTACGTTGTGAAGGAGGCATCAGAGAATGATAAAGGCGTCAGTGCGCATCGGCCGCCGGCTCCTCATTGGGCTCGTACGCGAGCGGAATCTCGACGCGGAAAGTGGAGCCGACACTCGGTGTGGAGACGAGCACGATGTCGCCGCCAAGTAATCTCGCAAGGCGACGAGCCAGCGCGAGTCCCAGGCCAGAACCGCCGTAGCGCCGCGTCATCGAGCCATCCACCTGCCGGAACTCGTCGAAGACGAAGCGCTGGGCCTCGGCGGGAATCCCGATCCCCGTGTCCTGCACGCTGTAGATCACGCGATCTTCCAGCACCTCGATCTCGACCCGCACCTCGCCGGCATGCGTGAACTTGTAGGCGTTGCTGAGGAGACTGGCGAGGATCTTCCCGATCTTCTTCCTGTCGCTCCACATCACGCGCCGCGGTGGCGGGTGCTCGCCTTCCGCCGATTCCTCTCGGCGCGGCTCGATTACGCGGAGTCCGACACCCTCGGGACGCCCAGGGGTGTTGGCGATCGCCAGCTGGAGGGGCTCCATGGGATCGAACCCGCTGACGACCACCTCGAGTCCGCCGCGCTTGAGCGTCGTGAGCTCGAGCAGATCGCCGATGAGCCCCAGCAGTTGTTCACTCGCCGTCTTCACCTGTCCCAGCGTCTTCTGCTGCTCGTCGGTAATCGGGCCGGCGAGTCCCTCCTGCATGAGGGAGATGTAGCCGATCACCGCGGTGAGCGGCGTGCGGAGCTCGTGCGAGATGTTCGAGAGAAACTCGTCCTTGATACGCCGTGCCTCGAGAAGCGCCACGTACTGGCGCTCGAGCTCCGAATTCGACTCGACGAGAGCGCCGTTGGCGCGCCTCAGCTCCTCGATCAGACGGGCTTTTTCCGCCGTCGCCGCCATCTGGTCGGCGACCATGCGCAGGAGGCTGCGGGTGTCGGGAGTGATCGCGTGTGGATCGCCAAAGTAGAACGTGACCGCACCGAGCACCGCCTGCCCGGTCTGCAGGGGAAGCGCGACCAGTGAGCGGAAGCCCAGCTCCGCCGCGACCTCCTGCCAATCCTCGAGCGACGGGTCGGCAAAGACGTCGGAAATCTCGATTGCCCGACGTTCGCTCGCGGCCTCGCCACTGGGGCCGAAGCCGAGCCGCACCCGCATCTCGCCGAGAAAGGGGGAGAACTGTGCCGGCCAGTTGTGCACGGCGCCCAGGCGCATCAACTCGGACGCGCCGTCGATCAGGTAGACGCAGGCGAAGGATGCACCGACGAGGGGACTGACGCGATCCAGCGCGAACTGAAAGACGTCCTCGGGTCTGTCGGCGGTGAGGAATGCGTGAACGATCTCACGGACAGCGATGAGCTCGCGTACTCCCGGGTCGACGCTCGCGCTGGCGTCGATGCGCTCCGACGTCGTCACGCCACCGTTCGCTCTGGACACGCCCGGCAATGTACAGCGGACTCCTGCGTCAGGCTAGGAACTATCCTTTTGCCGTAACGGAATTTGCGTGGATTTTTCCTACGCGACGCGGCCGCGAACTTCGGTGTCCTCGCGGTCGGTGTCGCCACCGCCATTCAGCTTGCGTCGCAGGGTACGCACGTTGATGCCGAGCATCTGCGCGGCGCGCGTGCGGTTCCCTTTCGTGAGCGAGAGTGCCTGCTCGATGACGCGCCGCTCGACTTCCATCAGGTCGAGCGAAGGTAGCGCGAGCACATGCGCGCCGGCGCTTGGCGGGCCAGCTGGCGACGCACTCTGCTTCGGCGCGGCGGACCTATCCTCGTCGAGCACCGGCGTCGCGTGGAGCGAGGCGAACAGATGCAGCGGCAGCGTTTCGTCGGTGCTGAGGATGACCGCGCGCTCGACGGCGTTCTGGAGCTGCCTAACGTTGCCGGGCCAGTCGTGGCCACACAGCAGCTCGAGGGCGTCGGGCTCGAATCCCTGAATCTCCTTTCCTGCTTCGGCCGCCGCGCGAGCCGCGAACCGCTGGGCGAGCACGGGAATGTCCTCGCGGCGATCGCGGAGGGGCGGAATCGAGATCGGGAAGACGTTCAGCCGATAGTACAGATCCTGACGGAACCGGCCAGCGCTCACCTCGCTCTCGAGGTCCCGCGTAGTGGTCGCGACGATTCGAACGTCCGCCTTGACTGGACCGGAGCCGCCGATTCTCTCGAATTCGCGCTCCTGTAAAACCCGGAGGAGCTTTTCCTGAAGATCGGATCGAAGCTCGGCGATCTCGTCGAGGAGGAGGGTGCCGCCATTTGCGCGCTCGAGCGCGCCGAGGGAGCGCTTGGATGAGCCCATCAGCGCGCCCTTTTCGTGGCCGAACAGAGCGCTCTCGATCTGACCTTCCGGCAGCGCCGCGCAATTCATCCGGATGAACGCTCCTTCACGGCGATCGCTCTGCGCGTGGATCGCTCGTGCAAGAAGCTCCTTGCCGGTGCCCGGCTCGCCTTGCAGCAAGACGGTCGCGCGACTCGATGCGGCAGAGGCGACGCTGTCGAGCAGCTGGCGAATTGCTCGGCCGTCGCCGATGATCTCGTGCTCGCTGCGTCTTCCCTGAAGCTCGCGAAGCAGGGCGCGATTCTCGTCGCGCAGCCTGGCGACGGCCAATGCCTGCTCGACAGTGAGCTGGAGTTGTTCGCTCTGGAACGGCTTGGTGAGATAGTGCGTGGCCCCCGCGCGCATCGCCGACACTGCATGCTCGATGGTGCCGAACTCGGTGAGCATGATGACGGGGACGTCACGGTCCTCTTCGCGGAGCAACCGGAGCAGCTCGAGACCGTCGAGTTGGCTCGAGCCGGAGATGTTCCAGTCGCAGATGACCAGATCTACGTGTCTGGAGCCGAGCGTTTGCGACGCTTCGGCTGCGTTGCTCGCGGTGAGCGTGTCATGACCGAAGCGGGCGAGCGCCTTGGTGAGCACGCCGCGAACGGACGGATCCTGGTCGACGAGGAGGACGATGGCCATAGTCGTCGAGAGGACGATCGAACTGAACCGCAGTTACGGCCCCTGTTTCGACTGGCATTTCGCAAGGCGAGAACGTGTTGACTTTCTGCCCAGTCGGTTGTTCGAATGGACGAAATCGGCTAGAAAAGCGTCGAAAAAGGGCGGGGCCGAAAAGGGGCGAGCCGAGAAGGGCGAGCCCTTTGTTCTTGCGCGCTTACTGCAACAAGCGCGTGACCGCCCTCACGAGCGGGTCGAATGTGAGCTTCTTCCCGGCAACTCGCTGCGCCTGCTCGTCGGCCAATTCCCGCTGACCCTCGCCGAAGAGGGCGGAGCAGATCCAGGGTCCGGCGCGCGGGTTCCGCCACCAGTCGGCGTCGAAGCGCTCGACCAGCGTCTCGGTAAGCAGAGCCTGGAGCTGCCAGGCGCGGAGATAGCGCGCGGCGTAGAAGTGCGGGTCGACGTCGACGAAGGCGTCGGCGGGGCTGTAGCGAAAGCTGGTCGCGCTCGTTAGGCGATCGGTGTAGAGGTCCGGGAGCGCGTCCCAGGGCAGCTTTCCTCCATACAGTTCGATCTCGTAGCCGAGCTTGGCGGTGTACCGCCGAAGGAAATGCAATTCCTCGAAGCCCACGGCCCGCAGGAAAGTCTGCAGGTTCCCTGGCCCGACTTCCGTGTAGCGCTTGAGCCACCCCGCGTCCTGCATGAGGTGGTCGAAGAGCATCGCGTAGCCTTCGGTGATGGAGTTGTCCCCAAGCCACCGATACTCGTAGGGCAGGTCGGGCCGCATGTACGCGAAGTGCAGCGCGTGTCCCAGCTCGTGAAGAAAGGTATTCCAGTCCGTCTGCCCGCCATGCGGACGCATCACCAGATAGACCTCGTTAGGCACGCGCACCGGCGCGCAGAACGCCCGCGAGCGCTTCCCCTCACGATCCCCCGTGTCGAACAGGATCCGCCCGCCCGCGGTCGGGTCGATTCCCATGTCCCGCACCTGCTTCCGGATCGACGACTCCATCGATGCCGGCGGGAAAAAGCGATCGAACTCCTTCGCGCGAAACAGCGCGAGCGCGTCCGCGCGCGTGACCTCCGCGGGCGTCATGCCTAACCTCGAGCGAAGGAACTCGGGAAGCACCTCGTCCCACATCGCCTGCGTCTCGCGCAGGAAGGCGTCACACTCCGCGCGAAGTCCATTCAGATCGACGCCGCTCAGCAGCTCGAAGGACGCGTTGTAACCGTCGGCGACACCGATGTCCTCCGTAATGTCGCGCTCTCGCTGGAAGCGCTCGCGGCGCAGCGGCGCCAGCTCGTTCTCGACCAGCCTCGCGCGCGCCTCTTCGATCACATGTCGCTCGCGCGCGTCGACGCTGTTGGCGAGATCGATCGCGACGCGCTGATACTCGATCCCCCGGCCGTCGGCCAGACGAACGATGGCGCTTCCCTCCCAGGCGATCTCCCGCTCGTCGAGCGCGGCGAGAGCGCGCGCACTCTGCGCCTCGACGAGCCAGTCGGTGAGGATGCGCGTGCCGCGAAACTCCTCGCTGCCCGCCGGCGCTCCCCGAAAGAGCTCCAGCACCATCGCCAGCGCATCCGGCCCGAGAATCGCCGCGTACTTCGCGTAAATCGGCTGCAGCTCGGCCGTCGCCTTCTGTCCGGAGCTCGCGAGGTAGTACTCGCGCGACAGATCTTCCATGAACGCGTCGCCCTCGCGACGCAATCGTTCCACGGAAATCGAAGTCGTGTTCACCGCCGCCATCTCGTCCCCCTCCCCGCGCGTCACGCGCTAGCGAGTCGCGCGCCGATCACGTCTCTTGTCTTGTCCGCGGCAACTCGCTCCTGCTGCAGGGAGTCGCGATCGCGAATCGTTACGGTGCCGTCTTGCATCGTCTGTCCGTCGACGGTGATACAGTATGGCGTGCCGATCTCATCCTGGCGGCGATAGCGCCGGCCTATCGCTCCCGACTCGTCGTAAAAAACGGGGAATGCAAGCCGCAACTCCTTCGCCAGCTTCTCGGCGAACTCCGGCATTCCGTCTTTCTTGACGAGCGGGAATACACCCGCCTTCACCGGCGCCAGTGACGGCGCCAGACCGAGCACGGTTCGTCCCTCCTCCTCGCCTGGCACCTGCTCTTCTCGATAGGCGTTGACGAGCATGGCCAACGTGGTGCGGTCGGCCCCGACGGAGGTCTCGACGACGAGAGGCACGTAACGACGATTGTTCGGCTGATCGAAGTATTCGAGCTTCTTTCCCGAGTGCTTTTGGTGCTGCGTGAGATCGAAATCGCCTCGGTTATGGACGCCCTCGATCTCCTGGAAGCCGAGCGTACCGCCAAAGTCGAACTGGATGTCGAACGCCGCGCGCGCGTAATGCGCGAGCTCCTCTTTCGTGTGTTGATGGAACTGGAGGCGGTCCTCGGCGAGTCCGAGGGCGCGATGCCACGCCATGCGCTGTTCCTTCCAATACTCGAACCAGTGCATGTCCGTGCCCGGCTCGACGAAGAACTGCATCTCCATCTGCTCGAATTCACGAGTTCTAAAGATGAAGTTGCCCGGGGTGATCTCGTTCCGGAACGCCTTGCCGATCTGCGCGATCCCGAACGGCACCTTCTGGCGCATCGCCTGCTGCACGTTTAGAAAGTTTACATAAATGCCCTGCGCCGTCTCCGGTCGAAGGAAGATCTCGGCCGCCGATTCTTCCACCGGTCCCATGTAGGTGCGGAACATGAGATTGAACAGGCGTGGCTCGGAGAGCGTGCCCTTCATCCCGCACGCGGGGCACTGTGCGTCTGGCGTGCCCGGCGTTCCCTTGATTTTCGGATCGTCGGCGCGAAATCGCTTCTTGCAATTGCGACAATCGACGAGCGGGTCGGTGAATCCGGCGACGTGTCCGCTCGCCACCCAGACCTCGCGATGCATCAGAATCGCCGCGTCGATGCCCTCGATGTCGCTACGCGCGCGAACCATCGAGTGCCACCACCGATCCTTGAGATTCTTCTTCAGCTCGACGCCGAGCGGACCGTAGTCCCACACCGAGCCGGTTCCGCCGTAAATCTCGGAGGACTGGAAGATGAAACCGCGCCGCTTGCAGAGCGACACGAGGCGGTCCAGAACGTCTGGGTGAGCAGTCGCGGTAGACACGGCGATCGAGAGGTGCTGGGTGACAGGTTCCAGAAAAAACTATCACGTATCGAGTTCGGCGCTCAGCCTCGGTGCCGGCGGCGCCTGCCTGCCCAGCAGCCTGGCAACGATGCGGTCGCCATGGTACCGGCCATTCTCGATGAAGACCTTGTTGGCGTCGTAGCCGGCGGTGACGACGCCGGCAATGAATACGCCGGGAATCGTCGTCTCCAGCGTCTCCGGGTCGTGCGCCGGAATGCCCGTGACGGGATCGATGGGCACGCCGACCTCTTTCAGCAGCTCGGTGTTCGGCGCGAAACCGGTCATGATGTAGACGAGGCTCGCGGGCAGCTTCTCGCTCTGTGCGCCGTCGTCCGTCGAGATGCAGATGGTATCGGGCTCGATCGTGACGACTCGGCTGTTCCAGCGAACATGAATGCTGCCTTCCTTCACGCGATTCTGAAAATCAGGCAGCACCCACGGCTTGATCTTCTTGTCGAAGGTCGGCCCGAAGTGGACCATCGTGACGTGGGCTCCGGAGCGCCACAGATCGAGCGACGCCTCCGCCGCCGAGTTGCCGCCGCCAACGACGACGACGCGCTGCTGGAACGCCTCATGGCCCTCACGATACACGTGCGTCACGTGCGGCAGACTCTCGCCAGGAACGCCGAGCCGATTGGGTGAGCCGAAATAGCCGGTCGCGACGACGACGGCGCCCGCATTCGTGCGACGCACGGTACCGCCGCGCGTACGCGAGTGTACGACGAGCTCCTCACGCCCTCGTTCCAGGGAGGTGACGCGCTCGTACTGCCGGACTGGAATTCCGAAGTGTGCCACCGCCGCGCGATAGTACGCGAGCGCGTCGCGACGCGTGGGCTTCTCGGTCGCGATGACGAAGGGCAGATCACCGATTCCCAACTTCTCGGCCGTGGAGAAGAAGCGCACGTACGTCGGATAGTGTGCAATCGTGCTGACGACGACTTCTGCCTCGAGCACGACGGTGCGCAGACCAGCGCGTTGCGCCGCGACCGACGCGGCCAAGCCACACGGGCCTCCACCGACGATGAGCACATCCACATCCGACATCCTAACTCCTCTCGATGATCTGATCGCGCTTGGTTCCGACACTCACGTACGTGATCGGCGTTTCGACGATCTCCTGCATGCGATCGAGATACTTCTGTGCCGCGCCCGGCAGATCGTCGATGCGGCGCGCGTCGGCGGTGGATTGGCGCCAGCCCGCCATCCATTCGTAGCGCGGGACCAAGCGTTCCTGCGCCGTAAGGTCGGCTGGAAACTCCTCGTGCAGCTCGCCCTCGTATTCGTATCCGACACAGATACCGATCTTGTCCAGCGTATCGAGGACGTCGAGCTTGGTCACCGCGAGGTCGCTGAGGCCGTTGATGCGCGCCGCATAACGAGCCACGACCGCGTCGAACCACCCGCAGCGGCGGGGACGACCGGTGGTCGCGCCATACTCGTTGCCTAACGCTCGCACCTCGCTCGCGAGCGGCTCGTCCATCTCCGTCGGGAGCGGGCCCGCTCCGACACGCGTCGTGTACGCCTTCACGACGCCGAGCACGGCATCGATGTCCATCGGTGCGATGCCCGCGCCGACGGCGGCACCGCCCGACGTCGTATTGCTCGAGGTCACGAACGGGTACGTTCCGTGGTCGACGTCGAGCAGCGAGCCCTGCGCGCCTTCGAGCAGCACCGCGGCGCCACTCTTCACCGCGCGGTGCATGGCGAGGCCGACGTCGTCCGCGAGCGGCAGAAGGCGCTCCGCGAGTCGCTCCAGCATCGCGATCGTCTCACCACAGCTCACGCGCTTCGCGCTGCCGAAGCGGGTGAGCTGCGCGTCCGCGTGTGCCGCACCCTGCTCCACGAGCTGGCGCAAGCGCTCCGGGTGTCGCAGATCGAGCACGCGCACGCCGCGGCGAGCCACCTTGTCCTCGTAGGCGGGACCAATGCCGCGGCCCGTCGTGCCGATCGCCTTGCTCGCCTCGCTTTCCGCGTCGACGAGCTTGTGATACGGCAGGACGAGGTGCGCGCGATCGCTGACGTACAGTCGGCCCTCGACATCGACGCCGTCGCGGACCAGCCCGTCGATCTCCGTGAAGAGCGTGTCGGGGTCGAGGACAACCCCGTTACCGATCGCGCATCGCACTCCGGGATGGAGGATCCCACTCGGAATCTGATGCAACACGAACGACGTGTCCCCGATGTGCACGGTGTGACCGGCATTCGCGCCGCCCTGATAGCGGACGACCCAATCTGCTTCCTCGGCGAGGACGTCGACGAGCTTTCCTTTGCCCTCGTCGCCCCACTGGGCACCGACGACGACGAGCGTGCGTGTTTTCGCGCTGAACATGAGGGACAATCTAGAGGACCT
>DATBHD010000087.1:0-8529 GCA_036557635.1 Gemmatimonadaceae bacterium | reverse complement strand
GACCGACGCGGACAGCGTCGTGCGCGTCACGATCGACGAGGGGGGAAATCCTTGTGTCCACTACCCGGGCGACTACAACGTCGCCGTCCGCGGCCATCGCGACATCGCGTATCGCGCCGAGGTGCTCGCGCGCGAGGGCGTCGACACACAGGTCATCACGCTGACGACACCGGGGACGCACGTCGAGGCGCCGGACCGCGCCGTTAGGCTGGCGCGCCTCGTGAACGACGCCTTCGCGAAGGTCGTGCGCGAACGTGGCCCCCGCTTCGCGGCGCTGGCGACGCTCCCGTTGTGCGATCCCGCGGCCTCGGTGGCCGAGCTGCAGCGCGCGGTGAACGAGCTCCACTTTGCCGGCGCGATGTTGTTCAGCAACGTGAACGGCGTCGCCCTCGCCGACGAGCGATTCGAGCCGTTGTACGCGGAGGCCGACCGACTCGGCGCGGTGCTGCACATTCATCCCACAAGTCCCGTCGGCGTGGAGGCGATGACCGACTTCTGGCTCATGCCCCTCGTGGGCTTCCTGTTCGACACGACGCTCGCCGCGGCGAAGCTCGTGTTCGCCGGTGTCCCGGAGCGCTATCCGCGCATCAAGTGGGTGCTCAGCCACCTCGGCGGCGCGATTCCGTACATCGCTGAGCGCCTCGACCGCGGCTGGCGCGCATTCGGAGATTGTCGCGCGCACATCGATCGGCCGCCGAGCGAGTACCTGCGCCGCTTCTATTTCGACACCGTCAATTTCGACGCGCGCGCGCTGCGATTCGCGGCCGACTTTGGCGGCGTGAGCCAGCTCCTCGCCGGCAGCGACTATCCGCACGCGATCGGCAGCATCGAACTGATGAAGGAGAGCATCGCGAACGCGGCGTTCTCCGCGAGCGAGCGCGCACAGATCCTCGGCGGCAACGCGGCTCGGCTATACTCGTTGGTCGACTAGTGCAACCACCCCGCCCGGCGATGATGCGCGCACGGAGGCCGTGAGTGATTTCAGCGCATTTTCAGTGGTCTCAGCGGCCAAGCGAAGCGCGTCTACAGTTCCGCGGCGAGCTTGCCTCCCACTGACTCGATCAGCGCGGCGATCCTCTTCGCACCGGCGGTGTTGGCGACGTCGAGCGGCGTGTTGCCGTCGCCGGCGACGATATTGGGATCGGCGCCCTTGTCGAGCAGGAGCCTAACGAGGCCCAACCGGTACGTCTCGTCCAGCTCGTGCGCGCCGTCGACGTCGCTAATCCTGGTCCAGGCGGCCCAGTACAAGGGCGTGCACCGCGGCGCCTCCCACTGATCGAGCCGCCTGTTGACCGACGCCGGGTCTTCGCGGAGGCGAGCCTCGACGTGCTCGCGCAAGTCGAAGCTCGCCGCGTCGTGAATGTCGATCGCGCAGTTCGCGCGCAGCCATTCGAACACGGCGGTCTGCTTGTTGTGCTGCGCCCACGAGAGCGGCGTCGAGGAGAAGGGGTTCTCGCGGTTGCTGAAATCCGCGCCCTTGGCGACGAGCCGCTTCACCATCGGGAGATCTCCGCTCCACGCCGCCCGGTGCATCGCGGTGCCGTTGTTCACACCGGTCATGTTCCAGTTGCCGTCCTTCTCGAGCAGGAAGTCGACGACCTCGGCGTGATGATTCACATACGCGAACAGCATCGCGAGCCCGATGGCATCGCGCTCGGAGAGGAGCGCACCGTCGCGACGCGGTAAACTCGTGAGGTGACCATCAGCATCGAAGAAGCCACGCACGAGATCCAAGCGACCGAGCGCGGCGGCGGAGCAGATGTCGGGCTTCGCGCCGAGCGCGATCATCTTCTCGGCGGCACGATAGCCGTAGTTGGAGAGCGCGACGTCGAGCGGATTCTGCTTCCCCCAGTCCGGGATGACGCTGTCCGAGTTGCCGAGATCGAGCGTCGCGCCGCGCGAGAGCAGGAGATCCATGAGCGGTCCGGAGGCGTTGGCCTCGCTCGCCATCCGGCTCGTTATGATCAACCCCATCGTCGTGCCGATGCTGCGGCCGAGGGTGAGCGCGTCGACGTCGGCGCCGCGATCGAGGAGGAGGCGCGCGATGTCGACGATGTTCGGCGGTACGGGTACATCCTGGCTCGGATTCCAGGCGATATGGTGGAGGAGCGTCGCGCCGGTGAAGTAGTGATAGGGCGGCTCGAGGTTGGTGCGCGCGTTCACGAGCTCCGGATGCGCATCGAGGAGCGCGCGGAGCCTCTCGAGATCACCGGCGCGGAGCGCGGCGACCGCTTCGCCGAATTGCGGATGCGGCTTGAACTTCGCGACGCGGCTCTTCGCTTCGACGACGTGCTTGAGCGCGGCCCAGCTCTCGAAGCCATACTCGCGCGCGATGACGAGCTGCACGTCGGCGAGCGGAAGCTTCTCGTCGAGCACCGACTGCGGTGATCGGCTTTTGTATGCGGGATGGTTGGCGATGATCCGCGCGGCGGCGGAGAGCTTCTTCTCGCGCTGGAGCTTGTGCAGCTCGTTGGCCTGTCGCTTGAGTTGCGCGAGGTTGGGACGCGGCGGAAGAGTTTTGCTGGACATGAGCGCTCCTTTCGAGAGAGCCCGTTGTCCGCGATGCGGGCCGAAAAGAGCGTTAGCGAATTTTAACGCCGACCTGTAGGCGGGACTCGGTCCCTTTCCGCGGACGGGAGGCGCCCTACGCGCACGAAGTGGAAGCTGCGGGGAACTGAAGACCGTGTCAACTTGTGCTCCCGAATGAAGCGAGATGTGCTCTTTCTTCTCAGGCGCGTGGATGGTGGGGCGACAACCATCAACGACTGAAAAGCAAAATGCCGGAAACTGCACCGAAACTGCACGGGTTTCGCCCCGCTACAACAGCCGCTTGTGCTTCTTCCGTCGACGGACCTTGGATGATGACGGCCGACGCAGCACGGGCCGAGGCTCGTCGAGCGCCCTTAGCGCGAGCTCGGCGGTGTGACGTCCGATCCCCCACTTGATGCGGCCGCGGTGGCGGCGCTGGACGCCTTGCACGACTGCCTTCACCTCGGCCGTCGAGGCCATCGGCGTCGGGTCGTTCTCGTTAGGCTCCTCGCGTTCGGGCATCTGGCGGCTCTCCCATGCCGTTCGCACTTGACTATAGCGACTGGACCGGGACATTACCCCTGTTATCCCAGGCCCTGGCCTCTAGCCCCTAGCCTCATGTCCACGATCACCACGCCCCAGTCGGTCCTCGACATCGACGTCGCCAATCTGTCCCTCGAGGAGCTGTGGATGCCCTTCACCGCGAACCGCGCCTTCAAGCGCGCGCCTCGCCTTCTCGTCGAAGCGAAGGGCATGTACTACACGGCCGCCGACGGACGCCGAATTCTCGACGGCACCGCGGGGCTCTGGTGCGTGAACGCCGGACATTGTCGCGAGCCGATCGCGCGCGCCATCGCCCAGCAGGCGGCGCGAATGGACTATGCCCCCGGCTTCCAGATGGGCCACCCCCTGGAGTTCGAGCTCGCGTCCCAGCTCGCCGAGCTCACGCCGGGAAACCTCGACCATGTCTTCTTCTCCAACTCGGGATCCGAGGCGGTGGACAGCGCGCTCAAGATCGCGCTCGCGTTCTGGCAGGCGAAGGGCGAGCCGGCGCGCACGAAGCTCATCGGGCGGCAGCGCGCCTACCACGGCGTCGGCTTCGGCGGGATCTCCGTCGGCGGGATCGAGACGAACAAGAAGCAGTTCGCGGCGCAGCTCCTGCCTAACGTCGATCACCTGCCGCACACGCACGACCCGGCGCGCAACGCTTTCTCGCGCGGCCAGCCGGAGCACGGCAAGGAGCTCGCCGAGCAGCTCGAGACGCTCGTTCAAAAGCATGGCGCGTCGACGATCGCGGCGGTGATCATCGAGCCGGTCGCCGGATCCACGGGCGTGCTCATTCCGCCGAAGGGCTACCTCGAGCGGCTGCGCGAGATCTGCACCGCGCACGGGATTTTACTCATCTTCGACGAGGTGATCACCGGTTTCGGGCGACTCGGCGCGCCCTTCGCCGCGGATTGCTTCGGCGTCGTGCCCGATATCATGACGGTCGCCAAGGGGATCACCAACGCGGCGGTGCCGATGGGCGCGGTGTTCGTGCGGCACGAGATCTACGACACGGTCGTGAACGCGACCGAGCAGGGGATCGAGTTCTTTCACGGCTATACCTACTCGGGACACCCCCTCGCCTGCGCCGCGGCGCTGGCGACGTTAGGCGTCTACCGCGACGAGGGGCTGTTCGAGCGCGCGGCGTCGCTCGCGCCGTACTGGGAGGAGGCGGTGCACTCGCTGCGCGCCGCGCCGCACGTCGTCGACATTCGCAACCTCGGGGTCGTCGCCGGGATCGAGCTGGCCTCGCGGCCGGGAAAGCCGGGAACGCGCGCCTTCGAGGTCTTCACGCGGTGCTTCAATGATGAGAATGTGCTCATCAGGACGACTGGTGATATCATCGCCTTGTCGCCGCCGCTCATCGTCGAGGAGCGGCAGATCGACGAGATTGTCGAGACGGTCGGGAAGGTGCTGCGGCAGGTGGACTGACGACCGGTACTCTTTACTGCTGAACTGAGGGAACAGGCAGCTCTGTTGAACTCGGAAGAATTTGTTGCTGGCAATCAGCCCGGAGCGTCCCATGCGCGCCATCCTTCCCGCGCTCGTGTTGATCACTCTCTCAACCGCAGCGGAGATATTCGCGCAGACCCCGGCGTCGAAGCCCCGCGCGCGCGATCTCGGACTCGCCACCCAGATTGGCGGCACACCGGGCACGCTCGACGCGATCACCGACGTCGCCGGCGTCGAGGTGGGTCACACGACGCTCATCTCCGGCAACGGCGCGCTCGTCGTCGGACAGGGACCCGTGCGCACCGGCGTCACCGTCATTCACCCGCGCGGCAAGAGCGATCCCGATCCGGTGATGGGCGCGTGGTTCACGCTCAATGGCAACGGTGAGATGACCGGCACCACCTGGCTCCAGGAATCCGGCTTTCTCGAGGGGCCGATCGCGATCACCAACACGCACTCAGTCGGCGTCGTGCGCGACGCGATCCTGCAATGGCAGGTGCACCGTCCCGGGCTCCAGCCGTGGGGATTGCCGGTCGTCGCCGAAACGTACGACGGGCGGCTCAACGACATCAACGGATTTCACGTCAAGCCCGAACACGTCCTCTCGGCGCTCGACGGCGCGCGCGGGGGCGTCGTGCCGCTCGAGGGCAATGTCGGCGGCGGGACGGGGATGATCTGTCACGGGTTCAAGGGCGGGATCGGCACTGCGTCGCGCAAGCTCGACGCACGCGACGGCGGCTACACCGTCGGCGTGCTCGTGCAGTGCAACTGCTGCGCGCGGCGGGAGCTGCGAGTGGCTGGCGTCCCAGTCGGACAGGAGATCCCGGATCTCACGGGATGCATCGCGAGCAACGACGCGTCGATTCGCGGTCCGCGCTGTGACGCCGCGACGCCGGCGCCGGCGCGCGACGAGGATTCCGACGAAGGCCAGGGCTCGATCATCGTCGTCGTCGCGACCGACGCGCCTCTGCCGCCGCACCAGCTCAAGCGCATCGCGACGCGCGTGTCGTTAGGCATCGGGCGCATGGGGGGCAAGGGAGAGAACAGCTCGGGGGACATCTTCGTCGCCTTCTCGACCGCCAACGCGCACGCCGCGACCGATACGGGGCTCGCCCACCTCACGATGATCCCGAACGGACGGATCAATCCGCTCTTCTACGCGACGACGCAGGCGACCGAGGAGGCGATGCTCAACGCGATGCTCCAGGCGGAGACGATGACCGGAGCGAACTTCGCGAGGGTATACGCGTTGCCGGTCGATCGATTGATGGCGGCGATGAAGAAGTACGGCCGGTAGTCCCTGTCATCCCGAGGAGCGAAACACCTGTCATCGTCAGCGCTCCGCGACTCCAACCGTCTTCGGTAGTCGCGCCAACGCCCACTGCACGGCGAGCGACGTCGTATTCCACAGCTGCACGTCCGAGCTCGTCCCGTACCGCACCGGCTGGAGCCGCCCGCCTTCGATCTTGTAGCTCCAGAGCTCGAAGTGCCGGAGCCCGGACGCATCGACGGCGGTCTGAATGCGGCGCAGCGCGCTCGTCAGGCTCGCGACGTACGACGTCAACGCTGGATCGCGCGGGCGGCCGCGGGCGTCGACGGCGAGCGACAATTGATGCACGAGCCCGAGCGTGATCAGGTTCACCTCCCGTCCCCAGACCACGCGCGGCGAGTGGTATTGGTCCTTCTCGAAAGCGCTCCGCACGTCCGGCGACGCGTATGCGTCGTTGGCGACGAGCGGACCCAGTCGATCGACGAAGAGTCCCGCCGGATAGGGCCTGACGAAAGGGTCGATGTTCTGGAAGGGCGCGATGTCGACCGGCGCCTGGCCGCGGCCGCTCAGATCGACGAGGAAGAGCGCCGTCGCCGGGTCGGTGTTCACGACTTCGATCGGGTGTCCGGTGGCGTCGAGTGAGAGCGCGAGGAAGGTCATCGTGTCGCGATCGGCGCTGGTGGCCGCCAGCACGCCGATCCAATGCCCCCGTTCCGGCTCCGGCAGAGACATGAGCTTCCCCCGGATCCGCGCCTGGGCGTCGGCGGGCGCGAGCCTAACGACGAAGTGCCGCACCGCGCCCGACCAGGCGCGCTGTGCGTTGGCGAGCGTCGTTGGGTCGCCAAGATAGCGTGCGAGATTGGCACCCGGCGTCACGCCAGGAATCGTCGACGCGTTCGCCAGACCGAGCGTGCGCAAAGAGGCGAAAATGTCGCCGATCGACTGCAGCGCCATCGGCACCCAGATCGCGTTGATGTCCATCGCGAAGCGACCATTCGCGTAGCCCGCGCCGCTGTCGCGCCAGCTCTCCGATTCCCAGTGCGTCGCGTCGCGCGCGGCGAAGCCCACGAGATTGGTCGCGTCCTGCTGCGCCGCGTACGGCGCCGCGCGCGCCGCGACGACCTCGAGCTCCTGCGCGAGCAGCGCGAGGCGCGCCGTCCCGCGTTCCGTGCCGCGGAGGAACTCTCGCTTGGCCTCGGCGGTGAGCCGCGGGTCGCCGAGGTAGCGGGCGACGAGCACCGGAAGCTGGAACTCGTCGTCGATCATGTGGTAGTTCTCGCGCACGCGCTCGAGGTCGCCGACGACGACCCGCGCCCGCGTCAGCAGCGCGTCCGCCTCACGAGTCTGGCCGCGCCGCGCCGCCGCGCGCGACGAATCGATGAGCCGTACGTATTCGGCGGCGCCCTCCCGAATCGCCTGCCCGCCGAGCGCCTCTTCGTGACTCACCTCTCCGTCAGGCGCGAGCTTGCGCAGCACGCTTCCGATGACGTGCTCCATCATCGATGGCGTCCAGACCTGCTGCATCATGAGCGCCGACATCATCTGGTCGCGGCCGAAGTACGTCGCGAAATTCGGAAGGCCCGCCATCAACTTCTCGCGCGAGCTGAGGAGCTCGACGGCGCGCAATTGCCGCTCGATGCGCGGGTCGCCGCGCCGAACCGCGGAATCGGCGAACGCCAGAAAGGCGCGATCGAAGATCTCGCCGCGCGTGAGCGGCGTGAGCGGCCTCGCGTCGCTCGCGACGCGCACCGTGAATTCGATCGGCCCACTGGCGCGGCCGTCGATGGCCACCGCCCTTCCGATGATCTTTCCCGTCGCACGCGCCGTATCGTAGCCGATCTCCAGGGCGAGGCGATTTCGACCGGTGAGGCTTGGCTGCGTCACCCGGACGATCTCGCGTGCGCCGTTCTTCACGATCACGACGCGCGGCTCGAGGCGCGAGCGCAAATCGGCGACGTCGCGCGCGTGCAGCAGCGCGAGCTGGCGCCTCCGTTCCGCGTTCGGGAGTCCGTTGAGCCGCACGACGAGCGAATCCAGCTCCGCCATGTGAAAGGCCGGTGCCGTGAATGGCTCGAGGTGCTTGCGCCAATACTGAAAATCGCGCTCGATGCGCATCGTCCCGAGCACGAACCACCCCAGGCGCAGCCGGTGGGTGGCGCTCGTTAGGCGATAGCTCACGACGCGCATCGCGCCGGAGTCGGACGTCTGCGCGATCTCGCCGTCGAAGGACAACAGCGCCGGCGCACCCGCCGAGTCGCGCGCGGTGAAGCCGATGCTCTCGTTGAAGGAGTCGGCCCAGAGGTTGACGACGCGCCCTTCGTTGCGACGTAAATAGATCTGGAGGACGTTCCCCTTCGAGTCTCGGTAGAAGCGCGTGCGATACCCCTCGTAGGCCGTCGTGTCGTCGAGCTTCGGATCGGGGAGCGAGATCACCGGCAGCTCGTCGCGCGACGTCGGGACGCGCTGACCGAGTAACGGCGTCGCAAGGAGTAATGTCATCCCGAGGAGCGAAGCGAGAGATCTGATCTTCGATGCGCGGCGACGATTCATTGTTCGACAAGTGTCATTGGTTGAACACGGACACGGCCGGGCACGGCCGGACACGGCCGGACAAAGAGCGCCGTGCATTTTTTCGAAGAGTCGTTCACGCCCCTTGTCCGGCAGTGTCCGGCCGTGTCCGGCTTTGTCCGTGTCAAAGCAGTTGATCCTTGCACGAATGAGCAATGTGGACC
>DATBHD010000086.1:0-8794 GCA_036557635.1 Gemmatimonadaceae bacterium | reverse complement strand
ATCGTCGCGAACGACAACGATGACGACCGGCTGAAGTTCGAGCCGCACTATCGCGAGATCACGCGTCCCGACCAGGTGCAGATCTACGAGGCGATCATGCGCGATCCGCGCGGTGCGGTCACGACTGGACTGCTCACCGCCGTCGCCTACGTCAAGGACAATCGTGTTCTGCCGCGGGGTTTCGACAAGGCGTCCGCCGACTCCGACATCGCCGTCCACGGTGACGCGGCGAACGATCCCGCCTTCGTGGGCGGCCGCGCCCGGACGCGCTACAGCTTCGACGTCACACGCGGGGAGGGACCGTACCGAGTCGAGGCCGAGCTCTGGTATCAGCCGATCGGCTTCCGCTGGGCGCAGAACCTTCGCCTGCATCCGTCGGAAGAGGGGAAGCGATTTCTCCGTTACTACGACGAGATGGCGGACGTGTCCGCCGTCGTGCTGGCGCGGGACAGCCTAACGGTGCGCTGAGTTGTGACCATCGGCCCAGCGGGGCAGATCGCCTAACCACGCGTGTGGCGCGACTGGCTGCTCACCGAAGGCGGAACCGGATGGCGATGCCGCGCGTGGTCGTCGCCCGAACCACCGACACGCGAACCGAGTCCAGTCCGCCGGCGCCGCGGCGAACACGCGCGGCGATCGAATCGACGTCGGCCAGACGCGCGCCACGACCGGCAATCACGTCCAGGCCGAGGAGCGGTGTCCGCCGCAGGAGCGCACTGATGGAATCCATCATCGTCGCGTCCGTGATCCGAGCGGCAACCGGTGCCGTCGACACAAGCCGCGTCTCGATCGCGAGAGGCGTGAGCGATAGCGATGTCTGAAGCTGTTTGCCGATCACCTCCAGCGCTTGCGGGGACAGCGGCCGGGGCGCTGCGTACGTGAGTCGCACCCCGTTTCCAGCCAGGCTATCGCCGATGACGAGCTCGAAGCCGAGGATCGTGACCGAATCGGGAAGAGCGAGCGTGTGGATCGCCTCGGCGACCTGACCGCGGACAATCGCTGCACGTGCGCCCGCCGTGGGCGGGGGAGACGTCACCGCCGGCGCCGTGGGCTTCGCGGTCGAGAGCAAGGTCGCGAAGCTGGAGAGGTCGCCTCCTGACGCGGGAAGTTGGTCGAGCTCCAACGAGACAGGCTCGCCCGCCTCCGCCGAAGCGCGGCGCTCGAATTCACGGCGCGTCGAGTCGCCGTACCACGCCGTCGTCGCGATGTTCAAGACGACGTGAGTCGCGCTCTGGCCCAGCTCGACGTCGCGGCTGACCACGAACGAGCGCCCCGGACTGCTGAAGAGGCGCACGCCGGCATCGACCGCGCGCTGAACACGAGACTCCCGCGCGATCTGCCGCAGCGACTCGCGCAAGGGAATCGCGACGAGCGCGACGAAGGCGATGACGAGGGCAATCCGCGCCCCTAACGATTGCATCAAGCCGAGTGAGCGAACTCCAGGAATGTGCTCGACCCAGTTCGTGAGCAGGTTCGGCGGAGCGCTCTCGTGCCATGCCGCGTCTGTCCGCAACACCGATGGCCGCTGCATGCCGGCGATGAGAAAGACGATCATGCCACTCATCACGATGCCGGCGAGGTTGGCGCCGTAGAGCAAGAGACTCCCGCGAATGATCGGCCAGTTCCATCCGACGCCGACGCCGTAACCCGTCACGGCGAGTGGCGGTACGAGGGCCACGGCAACCGCGACACCAGGAACGGCGCCAGACAGCGGGCTTCGACGCGCCACGGTAACGGCGGCGCCCGCGAGACCCGAAAAGACGGCGATGGCCAGATCGAGCGTCGTCGGTCGTGTCCGCGCGGCGATTTCGGTGGTCACCGTTTGAAAGGGGACGGGCAACGCGATCGCCAGCAACGCACCAACGAGGATCACCGCGATCGTACTGATCAAGACGATCAATGCTGTCTCGACCGCGAGCCTGCCATCACCGACGGCGAGTGCGAGCGCGAGACCGACTACGGGTGCGAGGAGGGGCGCGATCAGCATCGCGCCGATGATGACGGCCGAGCTGTTGAGCGCGAGACCTAACGCCGCGATGGCTCCGGCGAGACTGAGAACGAGCCAATACGCCCCGCCGGCACTCGTTGCGACCGTCGCGGCATCGGTGAAGATCTCGGCGCGATCACGGTCGTCGACCAGTGACAGCCAACCGCGGCGTCTCTTGCCCGGTGGTCGCGATGGCGGCGACCCGTCAGCTGTGGCGGATTTTGGCACAGAGTCTCATAGCGTCAGCGGCGCGCTCTCGCGTTCGATCATCTCGGCACCGCATCGCGCGCTCTCACGCGTTTGTTGGTCCTCGCCGTCCGCGAAGTATACGCTATCCTGGCGCCGTAACGCATTACTTCCACACGGCGATCTCCTCGAGCGGCTTGCGCTCGAGGTCCGGGACGCGCGCGTTAGGCGCAGGGTAGCCGACGGGAAGCACGAGCATCGCCTTTTCGTTAGGCGGCCGGTCGAGCAACTCACCGAGAAACCCCATCGGGTTCGGCGTGTGGGTCAGCGTCACCAGCCCCATGGTGTGGACGGCGGCGATGAACAGCCCGGCCGCGATGCCGCACGACTCCTGCGTGTAATAGTGCGTCCGTCGCGAGCCGTCGGGGCGCAGGCCGTAGCTCTGGCGAAAGAGGACCACGACCCAGGGCGCGTCCGTCAAATGCGCTTTGTGCTCGTCGGTACCGAGTGGCGCGAGCGCCTCGATCCACTCCGGCGGCATGCGTCCATGATAGTTCTCGTATTCCTCGGCCTCCGCCGCCTCGCGCATTCGCTGCTTGAGGGCCGGGTCGGAGACCGCGACGAATGTCCAGGGCTGTTGGTGGGCGCCGCTCGGCGCGGTGCCGGCGGTGCGGATCGCGTATTCGATCAGCTCGCGCGGCACCGGGTCCGTCGCGAAGTGGCGCGTGGTGCGCCGCCGGTTTGCGTCCTCGAAGAAGTGTCTCGCACGCTCCAGCGATTCAGCCACTGGACGGCGGTGAAACGCGAGCGGGACGAACGGATGAGTGGTGTCGGTCATCGCGCCGCACCGGCTGCCGGCGAGAAATCGGCGGTGCCCACTTTCATGACCGTGCGCGGTCGCGCTGGCCGTCCGGACGTACTCGTCGACTCGCTAGGCGCCGACTCGGCCCAGACGCCGTATACGCGCCGGTCATACGCCGTGAGCCAGGTATAATCGCCGAGGAAGGCACCATGGCCCTCGAACGGCGCATCGGACCAGCGGTAGCTCGTGAAGTCGCGACCTCCATCCGTCGAGCGGGCGAGGGTCACGCTCGTTAGGCGATTCTCCGGGTCCGCGCCGCGGTCGTAGAACTGTACGTACACATCGCCGGTCACGGGGTCCACCGTCATCCACTGCAGGAATTGGTCGCGACCATCGTGGAGCGAGTCCGAGTTCACCCGCCGGGCCGCTGACCACGTGCGCCCGTCATCGTCCGAGCTCGCGAGGAACACGTCGATGTCGCCGTTGCGATAGTCCGTCCAACAGGCATAGAGCCTCGCCGCGTTGTCGCCACCGGCATTGCGAGGCGTGCGCCGACCGACGCCGATCTGCGGAAATCCGAAGACGCGTCCGACGCCAGGGACGGCTCCGGTGCCGCCGAAGTACGGCGGCCCGACCTCGAGCACCGGACGCGATGGGGTGAAGCTGCGGCCGCCGTCGCGCGAGATCGCCAGGGTGATCGTCGTGCGCCAGTTCCAGACCGCGTAAATGGTTCCATCGGCGCCAACGGCGCCAATGAAGCCGACGACGTCTCCGTTGTCATCGCGCGGGTAGCCCGCCTGCGTGCTGATCCGGATCGGTGCCGACCAGCTCCGACCCTGATCCGTCGAGCGCGAAAAAAGGATGATGGACTTGTCGAGCTGCCATTCGATCCATCCGACATAGAGTGACCCGCGATGTGGGCTGCTGGGCGAGTTGTCGGCGAAGATGCGCGGCATGTCCTCGTACTGCATGTCCGGCTCCGTCCCGGTGTACCACGCGCGCACCGGTACGGGATCGTCCCAACTCTTGCCGCCGTCGCGCGAGCGACGGACGTAGATCCCGTTGCGACCCGCACCGTGCCGCCAATAGGAAGCAGTGCCGAGTTTGTCGAAGGTCAGGTAGGAGACGTAGGCGTTCCCCTTGTCGTCGAACGTCGTGGACACGTCGCCTGCCCGGCGCCAGTCCGACGGGGCGATCGTGCCAGCCGCGCTGAAGGTGCGCGCCGAGTCGAGAGAATACGCACCTGCCGCCGGGCCCTGATACACCGCGAGGATGCGCGAGGGATCTCGCGGATCGAGGGCAATTCCTGGCTCGCTCCACGGTCCAGGCGCGCCAGAGATCGTCACGACGCGACTTCCTGGTGCCCGTGGAAGCGCCGACTGCGCACGCACGACAGGAGCGGCGCAGAACGTTAGAAGAGTCGAAACGACGAGGCGGAGTGGCAGTCGTGCTCGCATCGGGGCTCTCTCCGGTGGTGTTGGCGATCAGTTCGCCGCCTTGACGACCGTCGCGATGAGGAGCACGATCGCGATCGTCGACAACAGCAGTACCACGCCGGCGCCGGTGGCGAGTGTCTTTCCGGCACTGAGCGTACGCTGCTCGACGCGCGTGTTCGAGTCGAGTACGATCGCCGCTTGGCCTGCTGCCGGAAGCCTGTTCCCGCGCGAGTCGTACGCCTCGTCGACATCGATGCGTACGGTGTCCGCCGCCACCGCGCGAAGGCGCCCTTCGAGGCGCCATACGCCGTGAAGCGTTTCCGCGCGTGCGCCGTCGGGATCCAACCGCACGTCGCGCGGCTCCGCGAAGGTGATGCGTAGCTTTGCGTCGGGCGCGACGTGGGAGCTGGTCAGCGGCCGGTAGCTGTGGCACGCGAGGGCAAGGGGAACCAGCGCGCCGAGCGTCAACCGACGAAGCCATCGAGCGCCCGGCGGAGTTGTCAGGCGCATCATGGAACGATCTGTGCGCCGTCCTCGTCCCAGACGGTGAGCGCGTCGACGGGGCAGCTCGCGCATGCGCGCAGGAGGCACGCACGACCGATCGTTTCCGGGGCGCGGAAGATGGCGATGTCGTCGCCATCGAGAATGAATGCTTCCGGCGCGGCGGTGACGCAGTCACCGAAGCCGACGCAGAGTGTGCGATCGATGCGCACGCGCAGGCCGCCGACGACGCGTTCCTCCTGTTCGTCGCTCACATCCCCTCGAGTCCGAGCTCTTCGCGTGCGCGATCCATCACCGCGGGCGTGATCTCCTCGATTGCGCGATCGCGCGCGTAGTCGCTGTAGATCTTCTTCACCATTCCGCGCACGAAACTCGGCACCTTCGCGAGGCGAGCCTCGGCATCCGCCGACCAGCTCGGCCGCGAGGAGGAGCGAAGCGCGGCGCGCGGAGCGTCATCGACAAAGGCATCGTCTCGCCCGTCGACATTGGAGCGCGTGAACTCGAGCGGCTGCTCATCCAGCGTGCGGCCGCCGATCTCGACGCCGAGCGTGCTCACGAGCTGCGTCTCCATCGGATTCGCGAGCATGGCGACGCGCCGGCCGCAGCGCGGACAGGCAAACGACGCGGCGAAGGTTCCGTCGCCGGGTTGCTGCCGGTCCTCGAAGGTCATCTGCGTGTCGCAGTCGATGCACAAGAACTTCATGCGCGTGGAGCGTTGATCGTTGGGCGTTGCGTGTACACGGCGGTTACCAACGCATCCGGTAGTGGCGGGGTCGCGCCGCCGGCGGGAACGAAGGGCAAGCGCGCGAGCAGCGGAACATCGAACGCCGCGGCCAGGCGCGCGCCGGCGTTGCCGGCGAAGAGTGGACCGATCGTGTCACACCGCGCGCAGGCGTAGCCACTCATGTTCTCGACGACGCCGAGGATGGCGACGCCGGCGTCGCGCGCGGCGGTGAGCGCGCGCTGCACCGAGCGCGCCGACTCGTCGCTCGGAATCGTCACCGCGACCGCGGAGAGTTTGTCGCGCACCAGCGTCGCGAGATCGGCGAGCCGTCCCGCGTCCGGCGGCATGTCGATGAGCAGGACGTCGAGCGCGCCCCATGCGACGTCGGCGAGGAACTCGCGCAGCACGCTCGCCTCGGCCACGCCGCGCCAGACGTGCGCCTCACCCGCCTTCGATCGCCAGGCGAGCGGGCGTCCGTCGTCGAGCAGGAGATCGGTCGAGACGACGCGCACGGCATCGGTGCCTAACGCGGGATGCACCGCGTCGTCGGCGACACGAAGCGGACCGCTCGCGCCGAGCAGTCGCGCGACGGTGGGACTCTGGAGATCGGCGTCGAGCACGCCGGCCGGCGCGCCGCGCTTCGCGATCGCGCGCGCGAGCGACGCCGTCACATAGCTCTTGCCGACGCCGCCTTTGCCGCTGACGACGGCGACGACGCGCTTCACGTCGCGGAGCCGCTCGATCACCCGCGCGCGCTGACGGCCGACCTGCTCGCCTAACGCGGAACGGTCCGCTCCCTCGACGTCGAAATAGGTACGATGGGTCATAGGTCCCACGCGGCGCGCGCCAGCATCCAGAGGGTGATCACGATGACACCGATCCCCACAATGTAAAACGCGCGCGGGATCGGGCGGTCCGCGCCCGCAAAGAAAGCGTAGCGAATGAGGGGGAAAAGAAGCACCGCGTCGAGCGCCCACACGACGCGCACGAACATCACGTTCTGCCAGCGCAGAATCCCGAAGAAGACCAGCGCCGCGACGACCCCTCCGGCGATGAGCCAGGGGAAGGGTGAGCCGAGCGGAGAGAAGGGGAGCAGCCCGGCGCGCCACATCTCGTACGCCGACGCCTCGCGAAGGATGGCGGCGTGGAGGTAGACGAAGGCGGCTTGCCGGAACTTGAGCTCGCGCGACGTCGCGCGGTACTGCGCTGCGGCCTCGGACACACGGACGCTTCCTGTGGTTCGTCGGCCAGATATTACGGGCGGGACAGCGTTTGACAAGGGCGGCGCCCCCCGGTCCTCACGCTCCCCGGCACTAGTTAGGCATTCGGGCCCTGCCGTGTTACAAACGCCGGTGCCTGATGAGTCGTATTTGCTAATGACGGGTGCAGTGGCTGATCACACCATCGAGGGGGGGGGAGGAAGATATGTCTCGAGTCAACGCGTGGGGCATTCGATGCCTCGCGACCATCGTCGCGCTCGCGTCCGCGGCGAACGCGCAACCCGTGCCGCGACAAGTTCTGGTCGCACGCACGGTGCTCATCGGCAATGGCGGGAGCGAAAGCTATGGCGCCGAGAGCTACTATCATCTCACGAAATACGACGGCGGCCCCGATCGCCCGTATCGTGCGTTCTACACCGCGATGCAAAGCTGGGGACACTACGAGCTGGTCGGCTCGACGACGGACGCCGACCTGCTTCTCGTCATCAAATTCACCAACCCGGTCGTCGATCGCGCACAACAGTCGAGCACCGAGACTCCACCCGATTGGATCTACGATCCGCAGCTCGATCTCTCGATCAACGATCCGAGGACGGGCCTCCCGCTGTGGACGATCACCGAACACATTGAGCCTGGCGGCGACCGCGCTGTGGCGAACAAGCGATACGACGACGCCGTGACTCGACTCGTGGACGATTTGAAGAGGATCATTTTGAATCCGGACAGCATAGTCTCGCCCGAGTCGATTGCGTTGCCGCCGGGCGCGCTCGCCGCCGCCGAGCGTCGACGTCGAGAGATACACTCGGGGATCGGCGCGTTGTTAGGCGGCACCGCGGCAAGCATCCTCGCCGCGACGACCTTCAATCGTTGCGATGACGTTCAGGCGTGCGCCACGCACGGTGCAAGCCACGCGGCGAAAGGTGCGCTCGGCTTCCTCAGTGGCGTCGCCCTGGGCGCGGCGATCGGCTGGTACCTTCCCGTGCACATCCAGTAGTGCGTACACCTCGGGCCGAACGGGGCCACTCAGAGGAACTATCCCGGAATCCCAATGATCGATGAATTAATACGAACCATCTGACTCATGGTCCTCGGACACTACGGCATCGCGTTCGCCGCGAAGCGCGCGGTCCCGCGCACATCGCTCGGTACGCTCGTCCTCGCCGCGCAATGGCTCGACGAGCTCTGGCCCATCTTCCTCGTTCTCGGCGTCGAGCGCGTCGAGGTGAAGCCAGGCGCGCTGCCGGCGAACGCGCTCGACTTCGTGTACTACCCGTTCTCGCACAGCCTCGGCATGGCGATCGTGTGGGGGCTCGTCGTCGGCGGCGCGTACTATATGGTGCGCAAGGAGCGGCGGAGCGCGGTGATCGTCGGCCTGCTCGTGCTGAGCCACTGGATCCTGGACTTTCCGATGCACGCGCCCGATCTCCCGCTCTGGCCCGGCTCATCGGCGCGGGTCGGACTCGGCGCCTGGCGGTCGATTCCGCTGACGATCCTGCTCGAGCTGCTCGTGTTCATCCCCGGACTCGTGATCTACCTGCGCACGACACGCGCCCGCGACCGCATCGGGACGTGGGCGCTGTGGGGGATGGTCGTCTTCCTCGCGCTGATCTTTTTTAGTGGGTTCTCATCACCGCCCCCGTCGGCGAAGGCGATCGGGTACGCCGCGTTAGGCATCTGGCTTTTCGTGCCGTGGAGCTACTGGATCGACCGCCATCGGGAGGTCCTCTGAGTCGACGGATGCATCGACGGCGCGCCGGCCTCGCGGCCCCCCTGCCGCTGCTCTTTCTGTTCGTCGCTTTTCTCGCGGCGATCGGATACCTCGTCGCGGCGTCGCTCGTGCGCCGCACCGCGCCCGTCTACCCGCCCTCGCCCACCTCGCGCGAGCGGCGCCCGAACTGGGAGCGCGCCGGCGACACGCTCACCGTGGACGCGAGCGAC